>JABDDJ010000020.1 GCA_013287645.1 Chlamydiota bacterium
GAGCGCTATTAACCCAATTATCGATGCCATCTTCATCTAGGCGCAGTTCTCTTTGTAATTGATCGAGAGGAAGTGCGCCGCCTTGTTTGGCTAGAGCATGGAGCAATTTATAATCATTACGTGTGGCTTGATTGACGATGGCATCATGGTAGCCATGAGTGCGGTCACCTGTCTCAGAATTGAGAAGGATTTCGCCATCATAGAGACTCCAAAGGACATTCCCTTCCCGCGACTGCTTATCTGGAGAGAGGTATTTGACCTCTAGCATGAGATAGGGATGGTATTTAATTGACACATTTTTGAATGAGCGGGCACTTCCTCCTAAAAGGCGTGTCCGTTGTGCGTCGAGAATTTCATCGGGGGTATAACGCGCTTCGAGAGTTAGAAAATCACCATTTTCAACATAGTCTAGATGGTGCCAAACGGTCCAGATGGCTAGGCTTGCTAGGGCCATAGCGATGACCCATTTTGCGTAGTACATCATTCTTCCTCAGGAAGCGCGATTAAATTTATTCTTTTACCGATAAGAGAAACTCTACATTACTATTGGTTTTTCTCATACGGTTAAGAACGAGATTCATTGCATCCAGAGGTGAGAGGTCTGCGATGGCTTGTCGTAAGATAAAGATTTTCTCGAGTTCTTCGGGATGATAGAGTAGCTCTTCTTTACGTGTACCGCTCTTGAGAATATCCACAGCAGGGAAGGTACGACGGTCGGCGAGTTTTCTATCAAGGACAAGCTCCATGTTGCCTGTACCTTTGAACTCTTCGAAAATGACTTCGTCCATGCGTGATCCGGTATCGATCAGTGCTGTGGCAATAATGGTGAGCGACCCGCCCTCTTCAATGTTTCGGGCAGCGCCAAAGAAGCGTTTTGGCTTATGGAGTGCGTTGGCGTCAACACCACCAGTGAGGATCTTACCAGAATGTGGCTGAACGGTGTTGTAGGCTCTGGCTAGACGGGTGATGCTATCTAACAGAATGACGACATCACGGCCATGCTCGACAAGGCGTCGTGCTTTTTCGATGGCCATTTCAGCGACTTGTACGTGTCTTTCAGGAGGTTCGTCAAATGTGGAGGAGACGACTTCGCCTCTGACGACGCGCTGCATGTCGGTTACTTCTTCGGGACGTTCGTCGATGAGTAGAACGATCAAGAAGACTTTGGGATTATTAACAGCGATAGAGTTAGCGATATTTTGGAGGATGATGGTCTTTCCCGTGCGTGGAGGAGCGACAATCAATCCACGTTGACCTTTTCCTATGGGCGCGGCTAAATCGAGAACGCGTGTCGACATCTTATCTCTGGTGGTCTCCATGACCAGGCGTTCATTGGGATAGAGAGGAGTTAGGTTTTCGAAGAGAACACGTTCACGTGCTTTTTCGGGTGTGACATCGTTGATGGTGTCCACCTTAAGCATGGCAAAATATTTTTCTTTCTCTTTGGGAGGTCTAATTGTCCCGCTGATGGTGTCTCCTTTGCGCAGGTCGAAGCGGCGTATTTGGGCAGGGGAGACGTAGATGTCTTCTGGAGAGGGGAGGTAGTTGTAGTTGGGTGAGCGGAGGAATCCAAATCCATCTGGTAGAACTTCTAGAACGCCTTCTCCATAAAGTATTTCGTTGGGATTTTCGGAAATGACTTTTACGATTTCGAAAACGGCTTGAGCTTTAGCTAATGAAGCTAGGTGTTTTAGGCCATACTTCTTGCCGAAATTGCTCAGCTGCTCGATGTTCATGCGCTGAATATCAGCGATTTTAATTACGGTCTGTTCACCGGTGGGAACTTGTTGTTGTGCGGCATGTGTGCGATGATGTGTATGTGAAGGGCTTCTTTCGCGTGTGGAATGCTCTTCACTATCGGTGATCATGGCATCTGCATCTGGGTATTCTGAATCCATTACCTCAAATACTCCTAAATGATAGGGTTAATTAATTTTTTGAAGAGCTCTTCGGTTTTCTGATGAAGTTCTTCAAGGGTTCCATTGTTTTCAATGACGTAAGTTGCGTGTTCAACTTTTCGGTCTTGTGGCCACTGATTTTTTTGGCGTAAGTCGAAGTCATTGTGCTGATAGCGCTTACGTCTATTCTCATCCTTTGCAATCACACAAATTGTAGCATCAAAGTTGACGTTATCTCCTATTTCGAACAGTAGAGGGATCTCAACGATAAAAAGGGGTGTCCTACCCGACATGTTGGCTTGGGTGTAACGTTCATCAATGGCTTTTTTAACAGCGGGGTGAAGTAATTTTTCAAGAGATTTTAATAGTTCGGGGTTACCAAATACTGCTTTAGCAACTCTGGAGCGGTCGACTTGACCGTTTACCAGTACATCTTGCGCGATTAATTCAGCGACTGTCTTGATAATATGTGAATCGGTTGACAGTAACTGATGGACGATAGCGTCAGCACTGACTACTTCGGCTCCGAGACCGCGGAAAAAATCGCATACAGTTGACTTGCCACTGGCAATGCTTCCTGTAACAGCTACTTTCTTTAAATTTAGCATTCTTTCCAATTTTTGCCAATGGAGATGTTTACTTCGAGGGGAACGCGCAGTGTCATGACGTTTTCCATCGCTTGCTTTACTAGGGGAGTTAACTTAGCGATCTCTTCATCGGGGACTTCAAAGATTAATTCATCGTGGATTTGAAGGATCATATAGGCTGCTAGGTGATGCTGTTTAAGCTGAGCGTCGATATGGAGCATAGCTAGTTTGATGATGTCTGCTGCCGTACCTTGAAGAGGGGTGTTGATGGCTAAGCGTTCTGCTGCAGAGCGAATTTGAACGTTGCGGCTATTGATTTCGGGGATGACACGTTCCCGGCCGCTGAGCGTAACAGTCTTGCCTGTTTTCCGCGCTTGTGCTTTGGAGGCTTCTATGTAGCCTTTAACGCAGGGAAAGTGTTCAAAATAGGTATGGATAAAGGCATCGGCCTCTTTTGTGGAGATACCTAGATTTTGTGAAAGGCCGTAGGCTTGCTGTCCGTAGAGTATGCCGAAGTTGACGGCTTTGGCGCTGTAGCGATCTTGATCGGTGACTTTTTCTAGGGGGATTTGAAGGACTTCGGCAGCAGTGCGTCGATGGATATCTTCGCCTCTTTCGAAAGCAGCAATTAGATTAGGGTCTTGGCAGAGATGAGCTAGTAGGCGAAGTTCAATTTGAGAGTAGTCAGCCGAGAGAAAGCTCCAGCCATTTTTTTGAGGTTTGAAGGCTTCACGAATGCGTAGACCTTGTTCAGAGCGCACAGGAATGTTTTGTAGGTTGGGGTCTTGGCTTGAGAGTCGGCCAGTGGCAGCGACAGATTGGTTAAAATTGCAGTGGATGCGGTGTGTTTTGGAGTTGACTTGAGTGGGTAGGGCTTCTACATAAGTGGAGCGTAGTTTTTCTAGAGAACGGTACTCTAGCATTAGGTCAACGATGGGGTGAGCGTGTCGAATTTTCTCGAGCTCATCAGCGCGCGTAGACATGCCTGTGGTGGTTTTTTTCTGAGTTTTGACGCCAAGAGTGGTTAAAATTTTGCCCAGTTGTTGAGGAGAATTGAGGTTAAAAGGTTCACCAGCCAGATTTTGAATTTCATGAGTTAAGTGATTGATTTGATGGTTTAATTCTTTAGCAAATTTGGCAAGTTCGTCACAGTCAAGATAGATGCCATGCCTCTCCATCCTTTCAAGGACCCGCATGAGAGGAAGTTCCAATTCGATTAAAAGTTTTGTTAAGTTTCGCTCTTCAAGCTGTTTCTCAAGGATTTCTTTTAGACGGAAGGTGTAGTCGACATCTTCACAGCAGTATAAGCAGACTTTATCGATGGGGACTTTATCCATGCTGATTTCCGATTTACCCTTTCCAATAAGGTCGGAGATGGCAATTTTTTGCTTTCCAAAATAGAGAAAGGTAAGAGAGTCCAGAGAGTGCTGACGCTGGTGGGCATTGAGGAGATAGGAGGCTAGTAGAGTGTCAAAGGAAACATTTTTGACATGGATTCCGTCATTTTCTAAGGCTTGACAGTCAAATTTGATGTTATGCCCAAAAAAAGAGGTTTGCGTGTGATCAAATATTTTCTTTAAGCCTTGCATGAGTTTTTCTTTGCCCAGTTTACCATTAGCGGGTACATACCAAGCTTGTCCAGGTTTAATTCCAAAGCCGATACCAACTAATTCTGCTTTGAGAGGGTCCTCATGGGTTGTTTCGCAATCGAAGCAGACCTCTTTACTTGCGTGTAGTTTATCAATTAATTCTTTGAATGAATGCTCGTCGTCGACCAGTTGATACTCTTCTTGAATATCTGATTTTTGAGTTGTAGGAGTAGCTCCCAGGGCTCGTAGTTGAGAGTGAAAATCCACATTCAGATAAAATTCTTTGAGTTCTTCCACAAGACCATCAGTCAACGTATACATCACGCTGGGCCTCTCAAAAGGAATATCAGTATCAAGCGTAACCAATTTTTTACTGAGTAGGGCGTTGTCTCTATTTTCTCGGACAGTTTCTTGTTTTTTGGCTCCAGAAATTTTTTCAGGATGTTGAATGATATTCTCTAAAGAACCAAATTCCTTAAGTAGTGCAGCAGCAGTCTTAGGGCCGAATCCTGGCATTCCAGGGACGTTATCAGAGGTATCACCGATGATGGCCAAATAGTCTGTAATTTGATGTGGAGGGACACCATGAATCTCTTCAACCGCATTAACATCAATAATTTTATTGTCTTTGCGCGTGTTGACAAGCTTAATTTTATCATTAACGATCTGGCACATATCCTTGTCAGAGGTACATATTAGAACCTCGTAGCTTTTGGAAGCAGCCCACAGCGCGATAGTGCCCATTGTATCGTCTGCTTCGACCCCGGGGATTTCTACTGAGGGAAGCCCTTTAAGCTGACAATATTCTTTAGCCCAGGCTATTTGCATAGGAAGGTCTTGAGGCGTCTCTTTTCTGGTGGCCTTGTAGTGTTGATAAAGCGCTTTGCGTACTTGCGTATTGTCAGGGCCGTCAAAAACGACGACGATGTGAGGCGTTTCAAAAGAAGAGAGTATTTTATTGACGGAGTTGACAAATCCAAAGAGAGCATTCGTAGACTCGCCTTTACGATTGGTCATATTTTGGATGGCATGGTAAGACGCATAGAGATACCCTGATGCGTCGATAATAAGCAGTGGGGATTTACTCATAAAAATTATTTATCATTTCTATATAAATAGAGGAGTTTACCTCGCACCTCATTGGGAAGTCCATCTCCCCAATCGATGCTATGTTTCATCTGTCCTAGACTATTGGTAGGACCTTGTTCAGAGAAAAGATCAATGAGCCAATTTTTCTTTTCTAGTGTGACAACTTGGTAGTTTTGATCAGTAATTTGGAGTTCATGAAGCATTGCGAGGAGGACATCACGCTGACTGACGCCTATCTGGTCGACATATCCATATTTTTCGGCTTGTGGAGCTAGAAAAACGTCTGCGCCATATTCATCAATAAGTTTTTTGCGATCCATCTTGGGGCGGTTCGTTGTGACTATAGTGACAAAATTATTGTAATATTCGTTTACAGCACTTTGCAAGTTATCTTGTTCTCCCTCTTTCCAAGGACGCAGAGGGTTTAACGCATCTTTGTTTTTACCTGCGGTGAGAGTTAAGGAGTTGATCCCTATTTTTTCCATGATTTTAGAAAAATTTAGAAAAGGTGAAATCAGTACACCGACGCTACCCACTAAACTCGAATCTGTAGCAAAAATCTTATCTGCCGCACAGGCCACATAGACCCCACCAGAAGCACACATTCCATCGACAAAGGCATAAATAGGCACTTTATATTGCTCTTTATACGCTTTCAGAGCCCGATAGATAGCATCTGCATCATAGACCGTACCGCCAGGACTATTAATATAGAGAAGAATAGCTTTAACTCTATCATCCTTTAGATCTCCCTCACGAGATTCAATAAGTTGCTGAGTGAAGGTATTCGTATTCAACGAGTCGGCGCCTATAATTCCAGAAATATTAAGTTGAAGTATTACAGGCGAGGTCTTCGACTCTTCTTTGCGAATTCCCAGAGCATTGGGAAGAATTAAGGGTTTATACTTCGTATCGATCTTAAGTTTGGTGGTATTCTCTTCGGAGGAAGATAATAAAATAAGGAGAGCTAGAATAAAAATACCGCCGCTTAAGCCTAAAAAAACAGCAATAGTCACAAAAAAAGAGCGAAGAGTTGATTTAAATATAGAATCTTTCATGGTGCCTCTACTGTTTGATCCTCTATGCTAGAACAATCTATTTAAAAAACGCCACAAAAATATCTCTTCATGATAACTCTATAGAAGAAGTTAAAAAGGTAAAACGATGGCATCCTCTACCCCAGTAAAGCTTGAAAGTAAGCATGTCTACTCCTTTGGAGCGGATGCGCCAACCCCTCCCTTAGACAGCTCTCTACTTGGTGGCAAAGGAAGAGGCCTAGCGGAGATGGCCTCCATCGGACTACCCGTTCCTCCAGGATTTATTCTTACCACCGATACATGTCGAGAATTCAGCAAAAATGGGCACCATTTGACAGAGGAGATGCTCGTAGAGATTCGGGCTGCCATGAAGTGGCTCGAAAATGTACGCGGCGCCGAGTTTGGAAGCATAGATAATCCACTGCTCGTTTCGGTCCGTTCAGGAGCGCGCGTTTCGATGCCCGGAATGATGGATACAATCCTTAATCTCGGGTTAAACGATCAGTCTGTAGAAAGTTACGCCAAGAGGATCGGAAATGAGCGCCTAGCCTATGACTGCTACCGGCGATTCATCATGATGTTTTCCGAAATCGTCCATGGAGTCAGTCGAAAGCACTTTGAAGAGGCATTTCACGTCTTAAAGCTCCAACAAGGGATCATTCACGACCATGATATCAGCATCGCTAACTTAAAAAAGTCTTGTTTGCTTTTTAGGCAGATCCACGATGAATACTGCGCTATGCCCTTCCCACAAGATGCCTACGAACAGCTGGATGCCGCCATTGCGGCGGTCTTTAATAGCTGGGATAGCGAACGGGCAACACTCTATCGACAACTTAACAAAATTCCCTCAGACTGGGGCACTGCGGTCAATGTTCAAGCGATGGTTTTTGGAAACAAGAACGAACGCTCCGCCACAGGAGTTGCCTTTACACGAGATCCAGCGACAGGTACAGCTCAGTTTTATGGAGAGTTTTTACCCGATGCCCAGGGTGAAGAGGTTGTAGCAGGAATTAGAACACCCCACCCATTGAATACCTATCAAAAACTCACTAGCGGTTCTTCTCTGCAGAGCCTCGAAGAGCTAATGCCAGAAGTCTATGCTCAGCTTCATGAAATCGTTATTCGCTTAGAAAAACATTACCGAGATATGCAAGACATCGAGTTTACAGTCGATAATGGTCAATTATTTATGCTGCAGACGCGCACTGGAAAGCGCACTGGATTTGCCGCAGTGCGCATGGCTGTAGAGATGCTGCAAGAGGGCCTAATTGATGAAAAAACCGCACTCTTGCGTGTCCAGCCCAATCAGATCATTCAATTATTAGCACCCATCTTTGATACGAAGGCCAAAACAGAGGCAGCACAAAACTTGGTAGGCAAAGGGTTAAATGCCGGTCCAGGAGCTGCTTCAGGAAGAGCCGTCTTCACAACAGCCAGAGCAGTAGAGCTAAATAAAAAAGGCATACCTGTCATTCTTGTACGAGAAGAGGCCAGCCCCGATGATTTTCCTGGCATGGTGGCCGCCCAAGGCATATTAACAACACGCGGAGGAAGCACCAGCCACGCCGCAGTAGTTGCCAGAGGAATGGGTAAGCCCTGCGTAGTAGGTTGCACAGAGCTCCATCTCAATGACAGTACAAAAACATTAAGCTGTGGACAGCATACCATCAAAGAGGAAGATCCCATCTCCATTGATGGGACCACAGGTGAAGTCTACTTTTGCGAACTAAAAACAAGTCCTTCTGAAGTTGTTCAGGTTTTGATCACACGCACAAAAAAGCCGGAAGATAGCACTACGTATCAACAGTACGCTAAATTAATGGAAATTTCTGACAAGTATAAGCAGTTAAAAGTTCGTACAAATGCCGATACTCCCTATGATAGCGCCGTTGCTAGGGCATTTGGAGCAGAAGGGATTGGCCTATGCCGCACTGAACATATGTTTATGGATGCCGAGCGTCTCAATGATGTCCGACGCATGTTTTTCAGCATGCACCCAGAAGAGCGCAAAGCCGCAATAGCAAAACTGCTCCCACACCAAAAAAAAGACTTTATGGGCATTTTCAAGGCTATGGAGGGGTTACCAGTCACTATACGCCTTCTAGATCCCCCCTTGCACGAATTTATGCCGCATAATATCGACGAAATCAATGCTTTAGCACAACTCATGGGAGTATCTCACGAATACCTAACCCAAGTCCGCTCTACACTAGAAGAAGAAAATCCCATGCTCGGCCATCGAGGATGTCGATTAGGGATCACCTTTCCCGAACTCACAGCCATGCAAGCACGCGCCATCTTCGAAGCAGCTATCGAAGTCTTTAAAGAGGGAAAAGAGATTCATCCAGAAATCATGGTACCCCTCGTGGCAATTCCGGCGGAATTAGAGCATCAATTAGATATCATTAAAGATACCGCCCAACAAGTCTTTGCAGAGAAAGGCGTAGAGATAGACTACTCTGTAGGCACAATGATAGAATTGCCTCGCGCCTGCCTTTTGGCCGGACAGATTGCTAAGCATGCCGACTTCTTTAGCTTTGGCACCAATGATCTCACACAGACAACTTTTGGAATCAGTCGAGACGATAGCTCTAAATTTGTGCCCAGCTATGTTAGCGGAGTGTCAGATCCTAAAAATCCTCAAAAAAATTGGCAGCTTCTGTTAGCAGACCCCTTTCAGGAACTCGATCGCACAGGAGTGGGTGAACTCATGAAAATTGCCATCGAAAGAGGAAAAGACGTCAATCCTCATCTACACCTTGGAATCTGCGGAGAGCATGGCGGAGAGCCCAATTCAGTTGCCTTTTGCAACCAACTAGGCTTAGACTACGTCTCCTGCTCACCCTATCGAGTCCCAGTAGCTCGCTTAGCAGCCGCACGTGCTGCCCTTGAGAACAAATAAAACGGTAGCTATACTAATTAGATGTCATCATCACCATTATATACAAGGCATCACCCCTTCTATTCGGCTGTGAAGGAGCGTTATTCGCTTACCAGACCAGGTTCGAAAAAAGACACTCAACATGTTGTCCTCGACCTGACAGGTTCAGACATCTCCTATGAAGTAGGAGATTGCGTAGGCATTCTTCCCGTTAATCCACCAGAATATGTCGAAAAGACTCTTGAAGCTTTTGGCACAAAGGGTGACCAGCTTTTGACCTTCCGACAAGAGCCGGAAAAAATATCCTTTCGTCATCTTTTAGAAAATTATCTTAATCTTAGCTCCATACCAAAAAAGCTCATAGAGATGATTGCAGCACATCATCCACAGCTCAACGAATTACTGGACCATACCCATAAACAAGAGCTCAAACAATTTCAGTCAGAACGAGAAGTCTGGGATTTCCTTTACGAACACCGCTTGCCCGAACCAGACCCACAATCCCTTGTCGATATCCTACAGCCACTTTTGCCACGCTTTTACTCCATCGCCTCCCATCAGCCCTCGGTAGGAAATGAGATCCACCTCACTGTAGCTCACCTACATTACTTGACTCTAGGCTATAACCGCTATGGCGTCTGCACACATTACCTTTGTGCACTCGCCCCTATTAATGATTGGAGCGTGCCGCTCTATCTACAACCCCACAAAGGGTTTACACTCACGGACAATCCAGAGACAGATATCATCATGATCGGTCCAGGAACAGGCATCGCACCCTATCGCGGATTTATGCAGAAAAGAGTCTGGCGAGAAGATTCTGGACGCAGCTGGCTCTTCTTTGGCGAGTGGCATGCAGACACAGAGTTTTATTATGAAGACTTTTGGAAACCGCTAGAACAAGAGGGTAAACTAAGAATATCCACAGCCTTCTCAAGGGATCAAGAACATAAAATCTATGTCCATCACCGCATGCTAGAACATGCCGATGAGCTCTATCGCTGGATCGAAAACGGCGCCGTCATTTATGTCTGCGGAGATGCCGTCCACATGGCCAAAGATGTCGAAGCTACACTTCTGACCATTCTCACCGAAAAAGGCCACATGAAGCCCGCCAATGCCGCAGAGTACCTCAAACTGCTCCGCCACGAGAAACGCTACCTCCGTGATGTCTACTAGCACGCGATTTAGGACAATTTAAACGCAAAGGCGCAAAGGCGCAAAGAAAATTAGCTTGCAAATAGGTCAAAATTGACCTATAATGAAGCTAATAGGTAAAATAATGTGGAAAGTGGAACTCGTTAGTCAAGCCAAAAAGGCTTTTAAAGAACTACCTCAGAATACTGCCAAAACACTTAGGCTACTATTAGAAGATTTAGAAATGAATGGTTATCAAAGACATAATTGGCCAAACTTTAGTAAATTGAAGGATTCTATCTATCATTGTCATTTAGAGAAAGGTAGACCAACCTACGTAGCTTGTTGGAGAGTCTTTAAAAACGAGAAATTAATAGAGGTTTATTATGCTGGGACACACGAAAAAGCACCATACTAATGAATGGGTCCTTTCTTATGAAAAACCCAAAAAAGAGCCTATAAAGGATTCTATCGATTGGAAAACAGCAGCTAAAGAAGCCTTTGGAGATATGCCAAGCACTGCATTAAATTTGCGAGGCTTAAGAAACAGAGAGGGTCTAACTCAAGAAGAACTAGGCCAAGCAATTGGTGTCGAACAATCCAATATATCTAAAATGGAGAGAGGTAAACGTCAAATTGGAGTAAAAATTGCTAAGCGTTTAGCACAAACTTTTAACATTGATTATCGACTATTCCTTTAACTCCTCCATGGTGGTGAGGATGACGAAGCACTGAACGCCGTCTCCACAGCCAAAGTCTGTAAGGCCTTCGCCCGATGTGGCTGTGATGCCTACCTGCGAGACATCTATCTGCAGCACATTAGCAAGGTTTTGGCGCATCGCTAAAAGATGTTTTTTAAAGTGGGGACGCTTCGCCTCAATGGTGATAGCAACATGGGTAATAGACTGATTTCCGAGGGTCTTTAATGCCTCTACAAGATATACCTCACTATCGGTAATCCCATCTCTAAGGCATAAATCATCTGCCAACGCACCCATAATCAACACATGACTCAAAGATGAAATAGCATTACAAACTGCATGATAGACCACATCACCATCTGAATTAGCATTAAAGCCGGGCATATCTTCAAAAATATGCCCACATATGACCAACGGCTTGGATGAATCGGGTGGCAAAAAGCGATGGCTATCTTGTCCAATACCTGTACGTACTATCGGAAAGCGTCGGTGCTGTGTCATTTATCCCTCAGGTTTCTAAAAAATTTAGCGGGTTTATCGCAATTTTAGCAACCTCAAAGATACAAGTGCGGATAGGGTAAAACAGGTTTGGTATTATCATTTATAGGGTTATTTATAACCCACTTAAAGTCCTCCAATGTGACACAGAACTCTTCTTCTTCTTTTTCATTCTGTCTATCTAATGCATGGTCTATAGCGCGATTTACTAATGCTTTAAGTGAGGCACCACTCAATTTTCCGCAAATAGACGCCACTTCTTTGAGATTTACTTTTAAGTAATTATTTTCTCGTAGCTTCTCAGTATGTATTTCTAAAATTTCAATTCTTTGCTGCTCTTCGGGGAATCCAATTTGAATGTGCAACCCGAATCGGTTTTCTCTTAAGAGCGCCGTATCAATCATCTCTATGTGATTTGTCATCCCCATCACAATAATATTTGGGCGATGCTTTTTATTAAATCCATCCATGCGAGCTAACAATTCGGAAATAGGAGTATTTTCCCAACTTCTTTTTTCTGCTCCGCGCTGATTAAATAAGGATTCAAATTCATCGAGCAAAATAATGCGCAATTCTTCGTCATCATCCTGAATATTAAAGAGCTCACGTATTTCTTTCTCAGTTTTACCTACCAAGCTGTGAATAAGTTCTGTGGCAGCCTTTTTTATAATATGTTTTGCGCCTAAGTATTTAGCTAATGCTTCAGCTATGGAAGTTTTTCCTGTTCCTGTAGGTCCATAAAATAATATGCCACATTCGGGCGATCTTCCTAGCTTTTTCATGAGATCTTTTTGATCTGTTAATGCTCTTTTTATGCGTTTGAGTTCATTTAATGTTTTTTCATTAATTCCACCTACACCATACGTTTTAAGGACTTCTTTAAGGTCATTGCTTTGAGTATTATTTACTTTTTCTGAGAAGATTATCACTGGAGCGAGTGTGCTTTCTGAAGAGCAATCATCCTTATTTTCAAACTGATGGGGTTTAAATTTAATTTTTGTTTGCTCAGTAATCTTTCCTAAAGAAGGATAGGTAGAAGGTGATTCATTTAAGAATTTTACATGCGTGGCTTCAATAACAATGAGTCGAAATTCTTTATCATGAAATCTTAATTCTTGGTCCTTAATAATTGTAGGTATCTTTTCTTGAACAAAATTTTTCAACACTGTTTTGCTAATTGCAACATTTTTAGGCTTAGGGTTAGCACCTATTCTTACACCAAAGGTAACTTGCTGCACGGGCTCTGCTTTTCGTGATTTACAAAAATGAATAGCGTCTTTGATTCTGGTTTTGTCAATGCTAATTGACAACTGAGTATTTTGATCTAGTTCCCACCATTTAGTCGGAAACTCTCCAATGGGAACGGGTTTCATTTCCCCATCATCTCCCCCTACAATTTTCAAATCTAAAGTATAAGAAAACCCATTATTATCTTTTACAATTACTTTCCAAGTACCATTCCATACAATATTGCCATCTTTTATAAGAGCAGAAACGAGTTCGTCATTATAGAAATAGATGTCATCTTTTGAATTTGTTTGTTGGTGTGTACGAATATTGATAAGGTCTATTAGTAACAAGTTAGCTTTACTAAAAGAGGAATCTCCCAGCGAAATTTTTGAATTATCAAGTTCAAAAATCAAATTTGTGCCTTCATCAAAAGGGACTTGGATTCTAGTTTTCGAATTTTTTCTTTCATCATCCTCCGAATAGATACGTCCTGTCTTTAAATCTGTTATGCTGTCTATAGTTAAAAGATGCTCTATATTGTTTTCTGTATATTTCCACTTTTGTCCTATGAAAAGGAGTTCTCCTTTATGTTCCTTTAAAAGAGTTTTTCTAAGGTCCTTATCACAAATGAAATAGGGTCCTTGAGATACCGATCCGTTTTCCCAAAGTCGACCTGGGAGGCTTACCCGGAGAAGAATTTTAGCATTCTCAATATAAATAGGGAGATTCTCAATGTTATTCAACTTTTCTAATCCTGGTATCATAAATAATTCGATTTTAGAACTCTTTACTAGTTCTCCAAAAATTCGATCTTGTGCATAAGAAGTTGAGTTGGTGTTGGTAGTGAATTTACATACAAGTACTTTGAATGCTAGATTATAGATTACTATAACCAGAATTTGACCTTCAGTAATGTAATCACCTAAAAAAGTTTTTGAAAATTCTTCAGTTAATTTATCGGGTTTAATATCGGGAATCCCTGTACTATTTGGTAAAACGGTTTCTGCAATAATCTGTATTTTTATGCTATTAACCTGATCATGTTCGGGTTTTTTACTTTTATAGGGAGTTAACGCAAAGTCTACATGGTTGATGACATTCTTAGGCGCCAACCCTTGCGTAATATCAAATAGAGTACTTGCAGATACTAAAGCTGTATTTCCATTAAGTGAGTTTAACGGTAATTCTTCATATCTAAACACTCTATCCCTTACCTTTACATGAGTAGTATCTGGCGGTAAAGTCTGCACAATAGAAGAAGAGAGTTGAATTTTAGGGCTTACTTCAAATCTTGTTTGATCGACAACTAATGTGACGTTTATTGGAGTTCGCGCGCACGCTTCTGTTGACATAGCCATCCTCCTCTTAAATGACAGATTTTAAAAAATACATATTTCTGTCTGCCCCCTCTCATTACTACGCTTCGTAAATTTCTACAAGAAAAGATCGTCAACATTTAAAATAAAAATGAGCATCAGAAAAATTTTTGGAAATTCAACTAAATTTCTTTGCATTCTATTTATTATTTGTTATTTTGACGATAAGTAAGTTAATAGAATTTTTTACTATATGCTGAAAACTCGAAATATTCCCTGGAAGTGATGTATGGAAGTGCTTAAGATTCAAGGTGGTATACCGTTAAAAGGACATGTTCGCGCTGCGGGAGCCAAAAATGCAATTACTAAATTATTAGTTGCTTCACTTTTATCCGATAAACCTTGTCATTTTTATAATGTCCCTTCCATAGGTGATGTCGAAGTCACTGTATCGCTCTGTCAGGAAATCGGTATGCAAGTCTCCTGGGACCGTGAAAAAGGCGAAATGCATGTAGTAACTAAAGAGCTAAAGACCTCCTATATTCCTCAGAGGTTCTCTGGGTCTAACCGCATTCCTATTTTGATGATGGGTGCCCTTCTAGGACGTACTGACGAAGATATTATTGTTCCTGTAGCTGGCGGTTGTGACCTTGGACAAAGGCCTGTAGATTTCCATATTTCTGCCCTAGAGTCCTTAGGAGCAAGCGTCGAATACCGTCCTATGAAGCGTCAAGGAGCCTATTTTGCACGTGCTCATAACGGCCTTCAAGGCAATCAGATTACTTTGCCTTTTCCCTCTGTAGGAGCTACTGAAAATACTATTTTGGCCAGCGTAACAGCACGTGGAACAACAGTGATAAGAAATGCTGCAATGGAGCCCGAAATCATTGATTTAATCCTATTCTTGCAGAAGCTAGGAGCCAATATCACGGTTGACGTAGACAGAACTATCCGTATCCAAGGAACACGCCGCTTTTACGAAGTTCAGCATACAGTCCTGTCGGATCGTATTGAGGCAGCATCCTGGGGGATGGCAGCTATCTGCACAAAAGGAAGAGTCTTTGTAGAAGGCGCACAGCATTTGCATATGATTACCTTTTTGAATAAGATCAGAGAGGTAGGGGGCGCTTTTGATGTACGCCACAACGGGATTGAGTTTTTCTATGACGGACCATTAGAAGGCGGCCTACATGTAGAAACAGACGTGCATCCAGGCTTTATGACAGATTGGCAGCAGCCTTTTGTAGTTTTATTGACACAGGCTGCAGGCTCTTCAGTCATCCATGAAACGGTTTATGAAAAGCGATTCGGATATGCAGAGACATTGCAGGAGATGGGTGCAGATATAACCCTGTTTAAGCAGTGTTTAGGAGGAAAGTGCTGTCGGTATGCTTCCAAAAATTATGCCCATAGCATGATTGTCAAGGGACCAAGTCCATTGACTGCACGCGAAATCTCAGTGCCGGATCTGCGAGCAGGCTTTGCCTATGTGATGGCAGCATGCTTAGCGTCAGGACAATCGGTGATTTCAGGAGTGCAGTTTTTAGATAGAGGATATGAGAACTTAGCAGGCAAGTTGGCAGGTTTGGGAGTACAGATTGAGCGCTCGACAGTGAAAGATCCAGTTCCGGTGATGCTACCTATGGCTGTTGATGAGGAAGAAGAAGTAAAGTTGGAAGAGTGTCTTGCTTAGATAATCACGCTTCGTTATTCTATAACTCTTTGATTTTTTGAAGGTTATAATAATGCAGCGCTGGCAAGAAGTTTTAAAATCTAATTTTAGAGACCTTACAAAACTCGCCGATTTTTTAGAGTTAGATGAAGAGCAGCGCAGAAGCCTGTTTATTCGACAAAACTTTCCTTTAAATTTACCACTACGCCTTGCAACGAAGATCGCTAAGCGCAAACTAGATGACCCTATCTTGCGCCAATTTGTTCCTGTCACAGATGAGAGTTTCTCCGTGGAACAATTTGTCCTAGATCCCCTAGGAGAGTCACGTTGCATCCAGAAAGGGAAGTTGCTGCATAAGTATAGAGGACGTGTATTGCTTGTTTGTACAAGTGCGTGTGCGATGCATTGCCGCTATTGCTTTCGACAGCACTACCCCTATGAAACAGAAAAAAAAGACTTTCAAGAAGAGCTTGAGTATATTTTCCAAGATCAGAGCGTCCGTGAGGTTATTTTAAGCGGAGGAGATCCCCTATCCCTTCCTGATTTTCGCCTCAAGGAATTATTTACAGCTCTGTCGACAATGAATCATGTCAAACGCATTAGATTTCATTCACGTTTTCCGATTGGAATTCCAGAACGCATTGATGACTCTTTTTGTGAAATCATGCGGACGATTAAGCAGCAAGTTTGGTTTGTAGTGCATGTCAACCATCCCCGAGAACTGGATGAGGATGTACTAAAACATCTAAATAAGCTGCAAAAAGCAGGTGCAATTCTGCTCAATCAATCCGTACTACTTCGTGGGGTTAATGATTCTGTAGATGTTCTAGTAGAGCTATCAGAAAAGCTAGTTGACAATGGGATAGTGCCCTATTATTTGCACCAGCTTGATCAAGTTAAAGGGACAGCCCATTTTGAGGTCGACAAAGAACATGGCAAAGAGTTGTTGAGAGAAATGGAAAAGTACCTTTCTGGGTATGCCTTGCCAAAGTATGCACAAGAGATCGCAGGCGAAGAATCCAAGAAGCTCATTTTTTATTAAACGCAAAGTCGCAAAGGCGCAAAGAAATTCTTATACTTTGCGCCTTTGCGTCTTTGCGTTTAATAATGCTTACGTTAGATTTAACCAAGCTTTCATGCCGCCTTGGACGTTACTGACATCTTTGAATCCATGTTGTTGTAGTAACGATGCAGCTATTGACGCTCTATAGCCGCTGCCACAGATTGTTGCGATAGGCTTATCTTTGGGGATCTCTTGGATTTTCTCTTTGAGGCTGGATAGTTCAATATGAACGGCATTTTCAATATGGCTTGATTTCCACTCAGAGGGGGTTCTGACATCTATCACGTGATATTTGGAAAGATTGTTTTTTAAATCTTGGGGTGAAACCATGGGGAATTGGGTAAGGTACTCTTCTGCTAATGTATCTGCCAAAATATATCCGACAACATTGTCTAAACCGACTATCTGTAATGCTGATAGAGCTTTATAAATAGAAAGATCATCCTCTCCAATCAAAACAATCTCTCTGTCATAGGAAATGATTTCGGGTGCCCATGTCAAAAAAGGGCCTTCAAACGGAACATTAATAGCTCCCGATAAGTGTCCTTGTGCAAATTTCTGCTGATTGCGAATATCGACATAGAACTTATCTTTTTGTGGCTGAGTTATCTCATCAAGCTCTGGTAACTGCTTTATTAAATGTGGTCCAACTAGATTGAGCTGTTTCATTTTCTTGAAATAACTGGGTGTTCGAGGAAGGTTGTCGAGCAGCAACTTACTCCATTCGTTTTCTGGAAGTGCCTGTAAAAAGGGATTTGTTTTTCGCTCAATCTCCAGCGTAGACGTTGTCTGAATACCCATCCCTTTTCCGCAAAGTGACCCTGCTCCATGAGCTGGATAGATAATGACGCTGTTTGGAAGCGTAGGCAAAAAAATAAATATGCTTTCGTAGAGCTTGTGTGTGAGATCATTAAGAGCTGTCTCTCCCAAAAGGTCAGGACGTCCTACGCTACCTACAAATAAAAAATCGCCTGTAAAAGCAATAGGAGGCAAATCGTCTTTTTGTGCAAGCCAAATAAGATGTTCCGGTGTATGTCCTGGGGTATGTTGGCACTTCAATTTAATTGCGCCTAACTGAAGCATCTCTCCATTCTTCACTATCTTATCGGCATACTGGGGAATCCATTCTACTCCTCCCATGCCTGAACAGCAAATAATAGGCTCATTATTAAGGCAATCTTTGAGCTCTTTTGATCCTGAAGCAAAATCTGCATGCACATGTGTTTCTAAAATATAGCGGATCTGTACGTTAGCCTTTTGTGCTGCTTCTAAAATAGGATACACATCGCGCGTCGGATCAATCACCACTCCCTGTAAGCTCTCTGGATCTACCAGGAGATAGGTGTTGATTGCGAGTCCGGATGTTGTAAATGTCTGTAAATCCATAGTCTACTCTCAGTGAAAGAGGGGTACTGTGCGGCGGCCTACACTCTGAGCGAGATTTCTCTCTGCAATGGCATCTGCCACCTGGCTTGTTGGCTGATTATGCTCTTTGGCTTCTATAAAGATCTGTTTGAGGGTTTCTCGGATGAGATTGGTCTTTTCTCTAGCTTCGCAGGGATCATATCCTCCTGCTGAAAATTCAGCTGTCGCATTGATAATCCCTCCAGCGTTAATGGCATAATCTGGGGCATACAAGATATTACGTTTATGCAATCTTAAGGCATCTTCGGGCTCTCCGAGCTGATTGTTAGCTCCTCCTGCAACAGCCGGACACCTCAACAAGGGAATAGTTTTGCTATTTAGGACGTTTCCTAAGGCGCATGGACATAGTATATCGCAAGGTGTTGCTGTATACGTTTCTGGCTCTACTTTTTGGGCAGAATACATATGGCATAGTCGTGCAATCTTTTCGCGATCTGTATCGCACAAGATAAGCTGAGCTTCTTCCCAAAATAGTATCTCGGCTATCTTTGCTCCTACATGACCCAGTCCTTGTATAGCAATAATTTTATTTTTGAGTGAGGGTGATCCCCATAAGGTCTCTGCAACAGCCTTCAAGCCTTGATATAAGCCCCATGCTGTAAAGCGGCTAGGATCGCCACTGCTTGCCGCTGTGGGTAACGCTGCCACATACGGTGTCTCCTCACGCAGTAGAAGCATATCTTGTGGTGTTGATCCGACATCTTCTGCGGCGATATAATCGCCTCCTAAACTATGCACGACTTTAGCAAAGGAGTGTAACAAAGCGGGTGTCTTGTCTGTCCTGGGGTCGGCGATAATGACGCTTTTTCCGCCTCCAATCCCTATCTGCGCCAGCGCAGTCTTATAGGTCATAGCTTTAGCTAGACGGAGTGCATCTGTAAGTGCACTCTCTTTGTTCTCATAAGGATAGATGCGGACACCGCCGAGCGCAGGACCTAACTGGGTGCTATGAATGGCAATAAAGCAATGGAGACCGACTTTGTGGTCGCGTGCTTCAATGACTTTTTTATAGCCCGGTATTTGAAGGATTTCGATTGTTGGCATAAAAAAATTGTCTTGATTAATATAGTTGTAACAGTTACTCTAAAGAGTCCAAAATTAATAATTATCATTAATCCGTTTGAGGTTGCAATGACAAAAGCTGTCATCACTGGCGAGTTAAAACAATTGCTAAAAGATTATCTATCCAATAATCGCCCAGCGGAGTTGATTAACACATATCTATTTTTTATCGAAAATAAGTTTAACCTTCAACCTGTCCTTTTTGCAAAAGAAAAGAAAATTTTTCAAAACTCGGATGATGTAGTAAAATTATTAGAATCTGAAAACAAACTCTGGCACGAAGCCGAAATAAAGATCGCCTTTGGTATGCACAGTGTGAATGAACTTACCAAAAAGATCTACATCTGCCCTTTTACCGGTAAAGTATTTGGCGATAATACCCATCCTAATCCGCAAGACGCCATTTATGACTGGGTCTCTAAATGTCCTGAAAATACTGAGAGAATCGGCGGGCTACGCGTAAAACGCTTTTTTGTTTCCGAAGATCCTGAAGTTATCCGCAACTATATCCCTCAACAAAAACCTAAAGAAGCAATTGTTAAAACAGTCTACTCTTCAGTTTTAAGCGGTAAGCTTTTTAATTCTAAAGAAGCTGTTGTTAACGATTTCAAGAAAAACTATCTTAAACGTCTATCTCTGGTTGAAGTCCAGGGCCAAAATCGCTTTGAAATTGACGACCGTTTTCTCGCCTTTTTGCAGCTGCATCTCCAAGAGGATAAAATCGCCTCATTTGTTGAGACTTTAGCCGGAGATGAGGAATTGGCCCCTTATGTCTCTCAGTGGTTGGAATAATAATATTATAACTTACTCTCCGCTTGAGACCGAAGCGGTTGCTGAACAATTTGCAAAAATACTTTCAGCAGGTGCTCTGGTGCTTTTGAAAGGAGACCTAGGAGCAGGTAAGACAACTTTCGTAAAAGGTCTTGCAAAAGGATTAAAAATTACTTCTGAATGTATTGTCCAAAGCCCTACATTTACCTATCTGCACATTTACGAAGGTGAGCAAGGCCCTCTGTACCATTTTGATCTTTATCGCATGACACAGTGTGAAGAGTTTTTGAGCCAGGGGTTTGATGATTTTTTATTTGGTGAAGCCATCTGTTGTGTCGAGTGGCCAGAGAGAATAGAAAAGCTGCTCACACCCCCTTATTGGGAAGTTCAAATAGTCCACAAAGATATAGAGAGTCGAGAATTTAGGTATCGTTATTATGGTTAAGTATTCTTTGAAAGAGGTCAAGTATATAGCCTCAGCACCTACTGTACAAAAGCTTCCCCAACTGAAAGATAGCCGTGGCAAGTTAGTGCCAGAGATAGCAGTTATCGGACGGTCTAATGTGGGTAAATCTAGCCTTCTCAATATGCTCTTTCAATCAAAAGGACTGGTAAAAACTTCTTCTACACCCGGTAAAACACGAGGATTGAACCTCTTTGCATTACAAGACGTGATGGCCTTTGTCGATTTGCCTGGATATGGTTATGCAGCGGTTTCCGATGCAGTACGTCAAGAATGGGGTCCGATGATTCAGGGCTATCTTGAAAAGAGAGAGGCACTCGCACTTATTTTTTATCTATTTGATATCCGCCGCGATGTGAACGATGAAGATCGACAATTGATGCAGTGGTTTACTGCTCAAAATAAAGCAGTGATTTTAATAGTGACCAAATCAGACAAAATCTCAAAGGGCAAAATAGCAGGGCGCTGTAAACAGATTGTAGAAGGATTTCAGGTCCAAAATTTGCATGTGGTACCCTGTTCAGCAACAACCCATGCTGGCAGAGATGATGTTTTACGAATTTTATTTGATGCAGTAAAGAACGAGTATTCCTCATGACAAATTTAGATAAACAAGTATTTGTGTGTATTGATTGTGAGACGACAGGGCTAGATCTACAGCAAGATCGCGTCATAGAGGTAGCAGCAATTGTATTTACTGTTCATGAAGAACTTGAAGTCTTTGATACACTTATAGACCCGAAAATCCCTATTCCAGAAAGTTCAACAGCCATTCATCATATTACGAATGAGATGATAGTAGGAATGCCTACTTTAGAAGACATCTTGCCGCGCATGTTAAGTATTATAGGACGTCATCCCGTTGTAGGCCATGGAGTGCATTTTGATGTTTCCCTATTGGCTACTGCTGCAGAAAAGGCTGGAATTCCCCATCACCTCTCTTCAAACAAACAGATTGATACTTTGAGAATGGCCCGGTACTATGGAGAGTGCCCTGTCAACTCATTAGCGCAGCTAGGCAAGCACTTCAATATTGAAGTGGCAGGCACACACCGTGCTATGACTGATGTTTTGATTAATGTAGGCGTTTTTAAATATCTCTTACAACAATTTTCTACACTTCAACAGCTCTATAATGCATTGGACAAGCCCATTCTGATGAGAACAATGCCTTTAGGAAAGCATAAAGGACGGTTAATTAAAGATTTGCCTTTAGATTATTTACGCTGGGCTGCAAATAAAGACTTTGACGGAGATCTACTCTTCTCCTTACGTAGCGAGATTAATCGCAGAAAAAAGGGCAATCTATTTAACCAATCAGCCAGCCCCTTTTCTAATCTATAAAAACTCAAAGTTCAGGCTATGAGTGAGCCGAAGCGTGCATGATCTTGGCTAGCGTCTTTATCGTTGGGTTTCTTCTTTTAAAGAAGTTGTAGGCAGTAGAGCGAGGAATTTTAGCTTCTTTCAAAAACTGCGTCTTATTTATAGCATAAAGATAACCCTCAATGATCTCTAGAACACCTTCAGTGTCATTCTCGAGGAGGCACTCCATAATGGCTGCTCCCATCTTATTTGTGTCTAAAAGGTTCTTCATCGGATCATACTCTTTCAGGTTGACATCTTCCCGAAGAATATATTCATTTTCTTGTGTTTTTTGGTTCATATTTTAAGTGTACCATATAGGGGCAAAACGAGTCAATGGCTACACCGACAAAGCCTTAAAGTGAGTTAGAAGACTAAGAGCAAAATGCTCTTAGTCTTTTCCATTTACTTACTGTGTACTTAACTGCTGAACAAATTGATTAAAGTAGGTTGGGTACTTATCATAAGGATTAGCATCGTTACTATCTGTAACAAAAATCCAACCAAAATGTTGAGAAGCCTGAGTGACAAACGTAGTAGGATAGGGTGAAATATTATAGCAAATTATGGAGAGTTTTGAGGTTGGATAAATATTATACCAATTTTGAAACTGCGTGAGTGGCATAGGTATAGAATTATTTTCATAGATATTCACGATATCTACATCATTACCTGCCGATTGGTTAATATTAGCTCCAGGATTTGCCTCAACCATCTGGAAGCCTAAACCTTTAGCATAGGTTGTAATGCTGCTATAATACGTATGATTCACTGACATAAGATCTAAGAAAATCCCATCAGGTTGATAGAAGTTTTTCCAAGTATGAATATCATTCTCCACTAATGTTTTAGAACGATGACTATAGTTTGTGTTAACATAGCCTAGAAGATTGATTCCGGCTGCTCTTAATTGTTGTACCGCATTTGTATAAACAGGATCTATCGATGTGCCAGGACCGGTAGCAGGATTTAGTATAACCCAAATATTTACATTAGGGTACTGGTTGGCTGTATCGATTATAGGTTGAATAGCAGATTGTGTAGGATAGATGTAAAAGGGGAATATTGTTCCTGTATTGACTCTATCTAAAGAATCCATCAGCAACGAAAAATAAGAAGGAAGAACACCCCAAGGATCCATTCCGCCAGCATCTGTGATATAGAGCCAACCCACAAATTTTTTAGCCATATAAATGAAGCCAGTGGGAAAAGTAGGGACATTGTAAATCAACATGGAAATCGCTGTAGTAGGAAGATTGGCACTTTGCCAGTTTGAGTAGGTCGTTAAATTTGGAAGCCCACTATTTGTATCTATAACTACTGTATCAACCACTGTGGCATAGCTAGTGCTGACATTTCCTCCGGCATTCCCAATCGAAAACTGCATTCCCAAGCCTTTGATATAATTAGTTAGGCTTAGATAGTAACTCAAGTTAGTTCCCATCGAATCTAAGAAAATACCATCTGGGCTATAGAAAGATTGCCAAGTTGCAATATCTGCCTCCACATCTGCAATAGGACGTGCATTATTGCTTGTATAGACATAACCTACAATTTGTATCCCTGCTAGCCTTAAGGCCGTTATTGCAGCAGTGTAGACGGGATCTATGCTTGTACCTGGGCCAGAAGCAGGGTTCATGATCACTCGCATAGGCACATTAGGATGAGCGAGTTTAGCGTCGAGTAGCGGCTGAATAGCTGTAGGTGTTGGATAGATATAAAAAGGGATTAGAGTTCCACCAATATCGGCCCATAGTGCTTTCATAAGGAGAATAAAACTAAAGACGAGAAGACCAAAAAATTTTTTTGAGAAGATATTCAAAATAACCTCCATTGTTTTTGATTTTAGTTCGTCACACTAGCTGTTTAGCTGGCTTATAATGCAGCCAGCAGTGTTGAATTTTCTTTATTCTCACCAGATGAGGAGAGAATTTGCTTTCATCATCTGTGAGTTCCTTGGCAACTAGCCAAGCAGCCGACAGAATCTTACGCTGCAATTCTGCGTAGCGTTGTTGGTGACGTGGATGGTTGTCAAAAATAGCAGAAATTTTTTGACACATCTGCTCGACAATAGTATCAAAAACATCTTGAGAAACAGCATATTGATTGTCTTTTAATACACGTAAAAGAGCTTCATATTCTTCGTAGGCAGCAATACCACGCACACGTGAATTTAGATCGTGGCTGGCAAGAATGTGCTTAAGAAGAGTGTGTTGAAGGGATTGCTGCTGAGCAGCTAGAAGTAGATTATGATGCTGGTGAGCAGCAGGAGCACTTGAAAGAGGATTAGTGAGCCAAGGATTAATTTCGGTAGAAAAGCGATGAGGTCTAATGCTTTTCACTCGAGAGAAAGTTAAGTATTTCTTAACAAGAGGAGTTAATAAAGGAAATTTTAATATTGTCGTTTTAGAATAGGTCATTATCTTTCCTAGTCGTGAAAAATTTACTTTAAACGCAAAGACGCAAAGGCGCAAAGAAATTTTTCTCTGCGCCTTTGCGTCTTTGCGTTTAAATTATTCTTTTCAGTGCTCTTTGTGATTTTACTAGGGAGAAAGTCGAGTGATGGACCAGGTATCCTTTTCCTTGAGATAGAGGAATCTATCATGTAATCTTGCTTCGCTTCCTTGCCAGAATTCAAACGTCGTAGGGATTATTCTGTATCCGCCCCAGTAAGGAGGGCAAGGAACCTCTTGCTTTTCAAATTTTTCTTCGTATTGCTTATACTTCTCTTCCATGGGAGCCTTAGAGGGTAAAGGAATTCCTTGCATGGAGGCCCAGGCGCCTAGTTGACTTTTCCTAGGACGCTGTGAGAAATAACGCGTAGAAATTTCTTCACTCGTCTTTTCGATATATCCTTCAATCCTCACTTGTCTTTCGATATTACTCCACCAGAAGGTCGCAGCGACATAGGGATTAGCCGTTATCTCAATTGCTTTTCGGCTTCCATAATTTGTAAAAAAGAATAGGCCCTCTTCATCAAAATGTTTCATGAGTACAGCTCGACAAGAGGGATGTCCATTAGGTGTTGCAGTCGCTAAAAAGAAGGCATTTGGTTCGATAGTGCCGCTTACTTTTGCCTCTTTAAACCATTCGACGAATACCTGAAAAGGATTAGGGTGTAGATCTTTCTTATGGAGGCCTCGATTCCCATACTCATGTCTTAGATCCTTAACGGGAAGATGAATGGATTCCATAGTTAACCTTAAATGTTATTCAATGAGTCTGCTATCAAATTCGCCAAATCGTGTGGAGCAGACTCGCCCTTGCTTTGAATCGTCTTGCTTACAGCCTTTTGGGCTACTGTTGCACTGTATCCTAAGTTGACCAGGGCGTTGATGGCTAGTTTCCAAGGGATTGTTTGTTGTTGAGGTGTAGTTGATGCATGCGAAACATAGTTGACGCTATCGTGGATGGGAAGTTTATCGCGCATTTCTATGAGTAATCTCTGAGCTGTTTTCTTACCAATTCCAGGAATCTTGCTCAATGTAGTCACATCCTCAGCCGCTATCGCATGCGAAAACTCTGTCTCTGATATATGTCCTAATATACTTAGGGCTGACTTAGGGCCAATTCCTGTTACTCCTAATAGGGTCTCAAAGAGGTCGCAGGCTGCAGAATGAAGAAATCCATAAAGTGCTTGTGATTGTTCTCGTATGACGTGGACAGTGTGTAAAAGGCAGTTACTCTGTAGAGGGGGGAGTTTTCCATAGGTGATAGCGGTAATAAATATTTTGTAACCAACACCAGAAGCTTCTAGGATAGCGAAGGTAGGTGTCGCAGCAATGAGGGTTCCATGAATATGTGTAATCATAAAATTATTTTTTTTGTTTGGTGAGAGTGACAAATCGCTAAAGCTAAGGCATCTGCTGCATCATAGGGCGTGGGTAGTTTAGGAAGTTTCAACAGTCTTTGAACCATACCCTGCACCTGCTGCTTGCTAGCACTTCCATTGCCGGTGACGGCACGTTTCGCTACTGAGGGAGAGTATTCAAAAATCAAAATCTCTTTTTTACGGGCTGCGACGATAGCTACTCCTCTAGCCATACCGACTTTTAAAGCGCTTTGAGGATTTTTTTTAACAAATTGTGTTTCTATCGCAACCTCATCTGGAGCATAGGTCACAATCAATTCACTCAAGTTTTCAAAGATGGCTAGATAGCGATCAAAAATGGGCATAGAACAGGGCACACGGATACAGCCATAATCGACTGCAACAAGTATCTGCCCTTCGCAGTCAATAATGCCGTAACCAGTTACAGCCGTACCTGGATCAAGTCCTAAGACTCTGCGTTTTTTAGAGTCGCTCTTAGTCAAACAAATGCTCTTTGCGTTTGTGGTTGGCATTTGGATTTTCAAAAAGGGATTCTTGCCTAAAAGGAGGTGGAGATTCCTTGAGTGGTTCAGGAGGGGGTGGCGGTGCCTTCATGGGAGTAGGTGCAGGATCAGGAGGTAGGACGGAAGGAGAAGATCCACTGCTAAGATTTTTTAGAAGAACTTCTAACTGAACATATTTTTCCAATTTTCTCTCAGCATCCACCAGGCGGTGTTGCATGGTCTGAATGCGGCGCTCACTATTTTGTAAGTGCTCATAGATTTCAAAGTACTTTTTCTCCCAATTGCGGATATGTTCATCGGACTGCTTTTTGGCATCTAAAAGCTGCTCTTCTTGTTTTTGAGCAGTCACGCGCTGCTCTTCTAATTGAGAAGAGGTCTTTGTGAGAGCATTCTGCAGCTCGGCAATAAGTTCATCATGCTCACGATTCTTCTCCGCTAAGAGCGTACACTCCTTCACCTTTTTCGCAAGGTGATGGTGCGAAAGTTTCAGAGCATTATCTTTTTCAAGATAGAGAGATTCACTTTGTTGAAAAGCGGTTTTTAATTCTTCTACAGATTGATTGAGGGAAGTTAGTGCCTCGTCTCGGTCTTCAATGGCTTTCTGGTAGAGTTCAGCATGACCTTCTAACGATTTGATGGTCACTAATGACAGTTTATACTGATCTTCAAGGGCGTAGTAGCGCTCTTCAAGCTGAGCAGTCTGTTCTCTCAACTGCTGATGAGCAGCCTCCAAGGCTTGTTCTAGGGTAGCATTATGTCTTTGCCAGGCCTCGTCTTGCAGCTGGAATGAGGCAAGAGTCTCTTGTTGCTCATCAGAAAGTCGTTGTAGGGCTGTCAAAGATGCTAAAGCATTTTGAAGTTGATCTTCCAAAGGACGCTTTTCTTCCATTTCACGCTGCAGATTTTGCCTATCAAATTTAATTTGATCGATAATCTGATAAGCGGAGATAAGCGCTCGTTCTTTATTTTGCAGCTCTTGTTGGACAGCTATTGTACGCGCTTTAAGTTGCTTAAACTGCTCTTGAAGAGCTTGGAGTTCGTCTTCGGCATTACGTTGACAGCGCTGAGCAGAGAGGCCCTCATTTTGAGCTTGATCTACAATACTTTGTGCGTTTTGATACTCTTGCTTTAGAAGTGCAATGGTTTGTTGAGCATGCTGAAACTCTTCTTTGAGTTGATTGCTCTCGAGGATAGCCTCTTCCTGTCTTTCACGTAGATGTTGGACGACACGCTGCAGCTGTTCTGAGTGCTGTTTAGATTCAGCGAGTTCTTGTATAGCTTTCTCTTTTTCAGAAGTAAGAGAGCGTTTATCAAAAGACTCTTGTTCAAGAGCAGCTTCAGTATGCTGTTTTTGATCTAGAGCTTTTCTAAAACTCGTTTCGTACTGCTGTAGTTCGCCAATGCGCTTATCGCGTTCCTTGATTGCCGTTGCAAATTTTTCAAGGCGATTTTTTTGAAGTTCATTTGCTGCTTTTTCAGCTTCCAAGGTATCTTTAGCAGAGGCTAGTTCTTGCTGGACCTTTCTTAAGGCCGCTTGCGCATTGCGCAGTTCAGCAGCAGTCTCGTCAAGTTTTTGGAAGGCATAGGGGTCACTTGCTTGATGTTCTAGCGCGGCACGGGTTTTTTCATGTTCTTGGTGAGCTTGTTCAAGTAGCTGCTTTAAGAGATTTTGTTGGCCTTTTAGGATTTTGTTTTCTTCGAGAGAGTCATTAAGGTTCGCCTCGGTGAGTTCCTGTTTTTTCTTAAGAGCAACGACAACTTTCTTAAGTTTATCGAGGTCCCAATCAGTGATAGCATTCTCCGGATGTGGATTTTCCATAGTATATAATAGTTTATAGTGAATAGTATGACGGCATCATAGACATTCAACACAAGAAGTGCAATAAAAAAGGATCTAATTAAAAATCTACCTTGATAAGTCAAACGCTCATACCTAAATTGCATCCGTGCCCGTGTGCGTGCCCGTGCCCGTGCCCGAATTAAATATCTTCGGGCACGGGCACGGGCACGCACACGGGCACGGGTTCAAATATGGTGGAAAAATGAGATTTAAGGTATATTAGCCTCTTTTCTTAGAGGTGAGGAATGGCTGTTTTTAAAACGATTCAGAAAATTGTTGTGCGCATGCCGAATTGGCTAGGCGATTGCGTGATGGGTACCCCTGTATTGCAAGATTTAAGAGACCACTTTCCGCATGCCAAAATCACTGTAATGTGCCAAAGCAATGTCGCTGGACTCCTGACACATGATCCTCACATTGATGCGATTTTGAGTTATAAACGCCCTAACGGATGGATTCACCGCAAAGAGCATCGAGATGTCATTGAACCTATCAAGCGTGAACAGTTTGATCTAGGGATTTTATTGACGAACTCATTTTCATCTGCTTGGTGGTTCTGGAAAGCGGGGGTTAAGCAGCGTATTGGCTTTGCGGGAAATCTGCGTTCTTGGCTACTTACAGAAGCAGTGCCTTTTCCTAAGAACCTTCAGACTCAGCACCTTGTAGATACATACAAAAACTTACTTGATCCTCTGGGAATTCCCCATTCGAATACTTTTCCCCATCTTTATGTGACAGAACAAGAAAGAGCGCATGCGCGTGAGCTGTTAGTACGCTGTGGATGGGATCCGCAAAAATACTGCTTAATTGGAGTAAATCCTGGTGCAGCCTATGGTTCAGCAAAATGTTGGCTTCCTGATCGTTTCACAGAATTAACCAAAAAGCTTCTGGAAGATCCTCGAGTATTTGTGGTCTTTTTTGGGGACGCTGCCGGGACTCCTTTAGTAAATGGAATTTGCGAAAGCTTTCCAGAGCGTGTTTTAAATCTGGCTGGTAAGACTAATTTGCGTGAATTAATTTCTTTAGTAGCGCTCTGCGAGGGATTTTTAACCAACGACAGTGGGCCGATGCATATTGCTGCGGCACTAGGAACTCCTTTAGTGGCGCTATTTGGCTCCACAAGTGACGTGAAGACGGGGCCATACGGTTCTGGACCAAAATGTGTTATTCATAAGCATGTGGAATGTTCTCCCTGTTATAAAAGGGTATGCCCGATTGATTTCCGATGCATGAAGCGTATTGAAGTAGATGAAGTCTATGAAGCAATTCAAAGGGTACGTCAACATAAATGCTAGCCGAACGTTTGCATTCAGCCTGGGAAGCTAGAGATAAGCTTCTAAAGGTCTCTACAGCTCCTTTTAATCAGTATGATACTGTGGAAAAAGCTGGAGAAGTTGCTCTGGGTAGTGCTCTTATTAAGCAGAAGAAGGCAGCCTGTTTGATAGTTGCGGGTGGACAGGGTACGCGTTTGGGGATTCAGGGGCCTAAGGGATGTGTTGAAGTATTACCTGGAAAAAGCCTCTTTCAAATATTTGCAGATAAGATTAAAGCCGCGGAAGATTCTCTGTCCGTTGCTATCATGACCTCCGAGGAAAATCATGCTGAGACTATCGATTTCTTTGAGAAGCATCGCTATTTTGGTTTAGAGCCTTCGCAAATTGACTTTTTTTCACAGAGTCAATTTCCTTTTTATGATGATCATGGAAATCCGATAATAGATGAAAATGGGAAGATGATCTCTGGACCTTCTGGAAATGGGGCGAGTCTCCTGCACTTAGTAGAGAGTGGCATTTGGGAAAAATGGAATAAAAGAGGCGTAGAGTATTTTACCTTTGTTCAGGTTGACAATCCATTAGCAGATCCATTTGATCCTAAATTTTTGGGGTATCATCAAAAACAGAAAGCAGAAGTGACTTTAAAGGCTATTTTGAGGGACGATCCTCTTGAAAAAGTGGGTGTGATCGTGCTTAAAGAAGGAAAAGTGGGTGTTGTCGAATACAATGAGATGGCTGAAAAAGAGCGGCTTGCTAAAGATTCTAATGGGCAATTGCTCTATCCATGCGCTAATCTGAGCCTCTTTTGTTTTAGCATGGATTTTATTCATCGCTTATGGAAAGAAAAAGCCTGGGACAAAATGCCACTTCATGTAGCACACAAAAAGGTTCCCAAGTTAAATAAAAGCATGGGATATAAGTTTGAATATTTTATTTTTGATGTACTACCCTATTCACAGCAAACTAAAGTCATTGTTTACCCTAGGGATCAATGTTATGCTCCTATTAAAGAGCTTAAGGATATAAAGATTGTTAAAGATAAATTATTAGCACACAAAGACAAGGGACAACGACCTTTAGGACAAAGAGGACTTTGAAGACAAGGACATCAATCAGTCGTCCTTGTCCCCATGGTCTTCCTTGTCCTTAAGGTCCTTGTCCCTTGTCTTTGTGTCCTTGTCCTTTGTGTCATTGGCAGAGATAATAAATATTTATAGGTAATTGAGATGCGAATTGCATGTTTGGGAGTGGGTTCTTGGGGATTTTGTCTTGCACGGCTTTTAGCAGGAAAGGGATACGATGTGATCAGCTGGACTACACGTCCGCAACTCCTTGAGTTTCTTCAACTTAAGAAAGAACACCCCAATTTTCCCGGATTTTCAACGCCCGCATCCCTCACCTTCACCACCGACTTGCATCACGCCCTGTCTCATGCAGAGCTCATCGTTGAAGCTGTCACTTCCGCTGGGGTAAGACAGGTCTTTCGCCAAGTCAAAGAATCTGGACTATCGCACTGCCCAATCGTTATCACCTCTAAGGGAATTGAACAGGATAGCGGATTAATCCTACCCGATGTCGTTGTTGAAATCTTAGGTGAAGAGGCACGCCACAAAGTAGGAGTAATGAGCGGACCAAGCTTTGCTCAAGAAGTTATCCGTGGTTTACCCGTTTCCGTTGTTGGGTCTGCCTATGATTTTAATGTCATGATGCAGATTTGTGAAGCCTTTACAACAGCAACCTTTCGCGTTTATCCTAATGATGATATCCTAGGAGTCTCCTACGGTGGAGCTTTAAAAAATATTATTGCTATTGCTTGCGGAATAGCCGAAGGTCTCTCTCTAGGATATAGCTGTGCGGCAGCTTTAATGACCAGAGGACTACACGAAATTAGAAAACTTGCCGTAGCTCGTGGGTGTAAAGGTGAAACTCTCAACGGATTATCAGGGATGGGGGATATCTGCTTAACCTGTACAGCTCCCATTAGCCGCAATTTTCGTTATGGCTACCTTCTTGCCCAGGGACATACACCCGAATCAGCACAAAAAGAAATCGGTATGGTTATCGAGGGAGCCTACTCTTGCGTCTCGGCATTACAGCTGAGTAAGCAACTTCTAGTAGCGATGCCAATTACAGAAATGGTATATAAAATTATTTACGCCTCCTTTCCTCCGCAATACGCCGTCGACTTACTGATGCAGCGGGAGGTAAAACAAGAACACCTTTAGACTTTAGGCTGTATGAAAATAGTCACTTCCAAAGAAATGGCCGCTCTAGAATCCCAGGCTTATAAAGATGGGTTGTCGGAAGAAGATTTCATGGAGTTAGCCGGCGAAGGCGTTGCATTCATAGTGACCGACTATATTGAAAATCATGGTCTTGAGCCTCATATCCTCCTTTTATGTGGAAAGGGAAATAATGCCGGCGATGCTTATGTAGCAGGCATTCACCTATTAGAGTTAGAATATCAAGTCACTGCGCTTCAGGTAGTTCCTATAGATCAAACCGGTAACCTGTGTAAAACTAACTATAAGCGTTTTCTTGAAGCAGGTGGAAAAGCCTGGGACGGCAAAACTCCTTTAGATCAATTATTTTACTATGGAGTAGGCCTAATCGTAGATGGTCTTTTTGGAACGGGCTTTCGAGGCACTGTCCAAGAGCCTTTTGCCTCTATCATCGATTTAGCGAATAAATCTGGCAAACCTATCATTGCGATCGATATCCCTTCAGGGCTTAATGGTGAAGATGGTCAAGTAGAAGGCGAAGTCATCAATGCCGTAGAAACTGCCTTTTTAGGCCTTCCAAAAGTAGGATTTTTTCTACGCGAAGGCTGGGACTGTGTAGGTAAGCTAAGGCGTGTCGATTTTGGTCTTCCTGAAAAATATATTGAAGAACGCCATACAAAAATGACCATGTTAACAGCTGACTTTTTGCAACCTCTGCTGCCTAAGGTCAGGCGTAGCCGTAATAAGTATCAAGCGGGATATGTTGTAGGACTTGCCGGATCGCGCGAGATGCCCGGTGCAGCAATTTTGTCAGCGACTGCCGCTCTGCATGGTGGGGCGGGAATTGTGCGCATGCTCTATCCAGAGGATATGCGTGATGAGTTAATTCAAGCTCCGATAGAGCTTCTTAAAACAGCCTATCAGCCAGATGACTATGCAACAATTTTAGGCTACCTCAACAAAGCCTCAGCAGTCTATGTTGGGCCTGGATTAGGGCAAAGTCCTGCTGTGCGTAAGCTACTGTCAGAGGTTCTTCCAAAAATTGAAGTTCCTTGTGTACTTGATGCAGATGCTTTAAATTTTTTAGCTGAAACAACAGTTAAACTTCCTGAAAATACAATCTTGACGCCTCACCGCGGGGAACTCAGTAGGCTTTTGAAGCTTAACCATATTGATGAGATTAACTGGGAACTTTTAGATGCTTGTCAAAAATTTGCCACCAAGCGTTCTGTAACGCTTCTTCTTAAAGGTGGGCCTACATTTATTTTCCACCGTGACAAACCCATTAGTGTTAATCCTGCAGGCGATCCTGGCATGGCAACAGCTGGAAGTGGAGACGTCTTGACGGGATTGATTGCTGCGTTATTAGCGCAAGGCATGCCTGCAGCACATGCAGCCATGATGGGAGCATTTTTACATGGGAGCGCAGGAGAGCATGCTGCCATAGACTTAACTTCTTATTGCGTAACTGCTTCAGACATTATAAACTATTTTCCTGAAGCAATGATGTTTACGGAGTTATAGAAATCAAAATGCCCTTACGCTGGTTTGTGCTTGCCTCATTTTTCGCAATGATCTTTTTCGGACTATTTTTACCCTCAGATGGCAATCACGGTTTATTAAGTCCAAAAAGTCTCTCCTTTTTAGCATCTGCGAGTTGCTGGATTCTCTCTATTTTTTTACATAGACGTTATTCAGGAAAAAACTTAGGGCTCCTAATAGTGAGTTTTTCTGTTTTCGCGGTACTGCTTGCTTGGATATTTCTCGGCATTCTATATGGTGAGACCCCCTTCTCGAGCCAATTCGATCAATTCAAATTATTTTTAATTACTTTGATTGTCGTAGCAATGACCTTATACTATGTGCAGACAGACATTTTACGTCCTGAACAGCTCTATCGCTGCGCCATATATACCAATTTTATCTACTGCGGCGCTAAAAGTCTTGGGGCTCTTTTACACGTGACAGGCCTTATGAACATCCTTACATTCATGCAAAAGACAGGCATTCGCTTCATGAGCATGGACATTCATGCCGGAGTCATCCGTTTACAAACTTCAGTAGATATTGTGACGCCCTACCTTCTTCTGTTTGTTCTTAATAGTGACCGGCTAGGAATCCATTTTTCAAAAAAGTTTCGCTATATTTATACTACTGTGGCTCTTCTCTCTATCCTGTTGAGCTTTTCGCGCTATCTAATCGTCGTTTCATGGATAGCTCTCTTTTTATACTGGATTACAGCTAAGCCTCTGAGCCAGCTATCTGGGGGAGTGGTTGCAGTCTTCATTCTAGTGATGGGTATGAGTGCAATAGGCCCTGAAAATGCTTATAAAGTAATTGAAAAACGCCTATTTAGTTTAGACAACTACTACTCAGATCAGACAAGAGTTGAACAAGTATCCGCTTTATCGACCGAAGTCGCTTGTTACCCACTTTTAGGGAAAGGCATAGGAGGATATGCACCCGATTGTATCCGTGACCCCTCATTTTTCCATTCTTATGAGGTCCAATGGGTCGCCTTTACAATGCAGCTAGGATTTGTAGGAGTAGCTTGTCTTTTGACAGCATTCATTGCGATAGGGTGGCCCTATTTTGTTCCACCCTATACAATGGTAAAAATGACTTTTGGAGCAATGTATGCACTATGGCTACTATCGGGTTTTACAAATCCCTTTCTCATCTCATTGACGAGTGGAATTATGTATTCCCTGTTCGCTTGTGCTGCCCTTACCCTTAACACTAGAAGTGCATACCTATCCCAAGGCCAGGTTTAAAGCCGCCTACATTAGCAAAAATGTGGAATTTCTTGGGCTGATAAAGGTAATCAGCAAACGCATCCAAATAATAGCATTCACTAAGATTGTAGCGGATTCCTGACTTAACCAATACTCCCACAGAGCATTTTACTACCTTTTCGTGCCAAACGTCTGGAATATGATTTTTTATTCTTATATTTGCAAAGGTAGGACCTACTCCACCATAGATAGAAAACCCGTTACAAAAGTCGTAGATATAAGATAAACCGATGCTGACGTTTGCGATGCTGATACGAGTAGGATCATGCAAAGGAACGGATCCACCTTTCTTAGTATACCAAGAAAAGTTAGTCCAAAGATCAATACAGTCTTGAAACTTTGTCGAAGCTTCTAATTGATAGTCGACTCCTGTTTTCCCATAGATTTCTCTAAAGAGATGAGATGAAGGAAAAAAGGCGGCTGTTCGAAACTCAGCATCTATACCAAGTTCTCCCATTAAGGAAGAAGTGGCAAACAAACAAAGTAGTAGCACATATAATTTCTTCACGGGAGGCTCCTAATATATTTGTCTAACTAGTTTTCATCCTTATTCAGAATGAGCTTAAGTTGCAAGATTTATTTGAGCGTCCTCAAGAAATTCGGTATATATGTCTCGAGAATCATGAAAGACTTTCCCAAGATATTCTTTTACTTTTTCGACGTTATAAGCTTCTTGTCGAAGAGACTGCAAAGCTTTTAGTTCATTCTTCTTAGTCCAGGCAAAGAAAGAGGGATTCAAATTTACGGGTATTTTTTCTGAGTCAAGAAAAATTTTTACTTGCTTTAGTAACGCTTGGTAGAGTGGATCCTGTTTATAATCAGTAACTTCCAAACAACTCCATTTACGATCGGTGAGTAGATATTCAATAGGCTCCAGTAAGGCAAAATGACCCTCATCATCCCGTTTTATTACTGCCAAATTCTTAGCCTGCTCTTTCGCGTCAAGCCGTGAGCTCATTTTTAAAAATAGCGAACAGTTAGGAGGAACCTGAAATAGGGATTCCTCTGTTTGATAAAATTTACATCCACAGATTTCAAGATCTTTTTTTACGCGACCTTGGTTTATTTTTAGTGAATCCCCTACCGGAGTATTTTCAATTTGCTTGCCTTGTGAGATGTTTTCTCTTATCCATTTAATTTGAGCTGCATCTCTCGAAGTATACAGATGGTCTGCCTTCTCTTTTCCCTTTGAAATAAGCACCCATTCTAACTCATGCACATCGAGTAGCTGGTTCGAATTTCCATAGTGAGATCTCAAAAAAGCCTGAAGTGCAGTAAGGCCATTATGTAAGTAGTGAGCAGCTAGCGGATTTCTCCATTTATAAATTTTTTCAGACCAATTTTTTAATTCTAAACTTTCTTCACTACTTCTTGCTTTTTTTAAAAAGACCTTTGCCAGTGACTTTATTGGCATCTCAAATCCTGTTGCAGTTTCTATAGCCACGATAGGTAGAAGAACTGAATCTAAAAACTCATTCGTTGCAAATTGATGATTGATCGCTTTGGTATACCTTTCTCGAGAGTGTTCAACTCCATCCCCTAGGCTAAACAGGAATTTATCGATTGATTCAAAATAATTTTTACCGCAAAGGTAGTTTAACATATCACAGAGACGATGACAAAGACGGCAAATCAACAGTAAAAGGGGTTCAGTTAATCGATTAGCAAGCAAAGAATTAAGTATAAATCCTTTTTCCTGAAGAGAGTCTTGCTCAGGATCTGGGGTTGTAGTGGTTTGGAAAGCTTTTTTAAAGAGATCTTGGTAAACATTAGGCTCATCTTTAATCTTTCTATAAACAGGAGATAGTGTTGTTTCAAACTCTGCTAACTTCCATTTTGCCTCAGAAAATTCGACTTCATTCTTTAGCTTGCCTGTAGTAATTAATGATTTTAGGTTAGATTCGTAAATTTGGTAAGAATTTGCACAATCCTCTAAAATACAACTACTAGAGTAACTAGCATATAAAAAAGCTCGTTTAAATAGATCAAGTTCAATTTTCTCAAAGTAAAAAAAACGGACCACACTCCAAAAACAATCGGAGATTTTTCCTAGTATGCTACCTTCTGTGCTACTACTGTATACAAAAGATCCATTATAGTTGGGAACTAGAACTGATTTAATATTATTATTTTTATTTTCTAAATAATGATTAAATTCGGAAGAAAAATTTCCTAATTGAATGATAGAAAAAGGCATGATCTAAAAATTAAGCTCCTGTGGGTTTTAACGTAACAAGAATACGACATCGCGCACTTCCCGTATGCATGCACGTATTATGATCAAAAACAACCTCTTCTTTATGCCATTTGGCAATGGCGCGTGCTATGCCAACAAAGAGAGCACACATTTTTCGAGGCGAACAGTAATCTATCTCAACCGTTGTAGGGTTGATACGCTTCGTATTTATCACAGAAGATAGGTCTCCACCGGAAGCTTTATCACCTGTTAACGTACGGAAGACTTCTTGCATATTAACACTTGTATGTTCCATCGTATCGATACTATTCCAAGCTGGATTGAGCATATACGCATAAGTATTCATTAAGTAGGTCCCTAAATAGACTCCAAACTCTTCAAGCAGTGAATAGATCGTTTTTCCGGTTTTTTCAGAAAGCGCGAGCAGTAGCTTTTGAAGGTAAAAATCTGGATATCCATTCAATCTAAAATAGGTCGTTTGCTTTTCAAAACCAGCTGTGGCAAGGATATCTTTCCACTGACCAACCCCATATTTCTCTTCGATAAACTCTTCGAATTTAACAAAGACGATCCCTTGCATAGATATACCCCTAGAGTATACAAATAAAACTAATATAACTCTATCAACTTCGGATAAAACTATGAACGAAAATGTCTCAACTACTACGCGATGCTGTTTAATTCGTCCATTTTTATTGTTAGTTATCCCCCTAATTACAGGAATTTTAGAACTTTGGCATCCAGTGGGTTTTGGAAAAGATGTTTATCATCTACTTTTGCCAAAAGCGCATTGGTGGTTTCAGTTGCATCTCACTCAGCTTGTACTTTTCGGATTAATGGGTGTGGCAGGGTTGCTGCTATTAAAAGGGCATCAAGGATTCCTTGTGAGAGTAAGTTGGATCGGGTTTTGGATTTTTATGGTCTTTTATGCTGCTTTTGATTCTATTGCTGGAATAAGTGTGGGGGCTATTATGTTAGACTCACAATCATTGTCTCCAGCTAATCAAGAAGTGGTGGCCCAAGTAGTACAAAAGCTTTATCATAACCCCATTGTAGGTGGGTCTCATTCGTGGCTTAGCGAAACTGCATCTGCAGGATGGGTGATAGGACTTGTGCCAGCAATTATTGTTTTGGCTAGAGCCGGAGCACCCTGGATTTCTCTTGTCGCATTTGCCGTTTCAGCCGTATCCTTGTGGTGGAGTCATGCCTATCCTTATGGACCTATAGGCTTCGTCACATTTTTTATCGGAGCATTGTTTTTGCTGCGCTGGGAAAGAGGCTGCAAAACCCAATGTTCAGGTTAATACTTTTTGCGCTGGAGAGCATTGCCGATGCTTAGTTCTTGCCGGTATTTGGCAATGGTGCGTCTGGCGCAATGAATACCGTGCTTTTGGAGTATTTGAGAGAGCCTATTGTCAGAGTAAGGTGAGGATTTGTCTTCTTTATTGATAGCCTCTTCAAGAAGGTGGCGAACGGTGTCTGAAGAGACATCAGTGCCTTTAGAACTTGTGTAGGCGTTTGTGAAGAAAAAGCGCAATGGAAGAAGACCTTTAGGGGTATCTATGTATTTATGCGCTACTGCCCTAGCAACAGTTGATTCATGAACTTCTAATTCGTCGGCGATCATCCGCATTGTGAGAGGCATTAGAGCTCCTGTCGGAGAGATGAAAAAAGCTCTTTGTTTTTCAGCTAAAGCTCGCACAATTCTTTCGATGGTATCATTTCTCTGTATGATATTTTTTAATAGCCACTTAGCAGACTTGATTTTGCGCTGAATGAACTCTTTGGTCTCTTTGTCTAGGTTTTCTTCGTTAAGCAATTTTAGATAGGTACGGTTCATTCGAATTGCAGGGAGTTGATCTTCATTGATGTAGACAGTAAGTTTATCTCCCTCTTGTTGGATAGAGGCGTCAGGAACAATAGGTTGAGTAATGGGCCGGCCGAAGGAGAGTCCGGGATGAAGATCTAAGGGGGCGATCTCATGAGTGATAGTAGATGAGACATCATCATTAGAACATTTTAGCTGTTTTGCAACTGTGGGGATTTGATTATGAAGCATCTCATGGTAGCAATCTTTTACAATCTTATAAGCAAGTGACTGCGTCTTATTTTTTTGTTGTAATTGGATGAGAAGAGCTTCTTGCAGAGAGCGAGCGCCGACACCGGGAGGATCAAAGGTGTGCAGGACATCAAGTATTTTTTTTATATCATCTTCTGTGCATCTGCATATTGCAGACAATTCTTCAATGGAAGTCTTTAAATATCCCGAACTGTCAATATTGCCAATAAGAGCTTCAGCTAGGGCTATTTCATCCTCTTTGTTAAATGTTTCGTGTGCTTGGTGGATCAGGTGTTCATAAAGAGTTTCTTCACTAGTGATTGAGTTTTCTAGAAACGAATGTAGTCTCTCAGAATCCTTTTTACTAAAGCCATAAGGAGTGCTACTCTGTTCCCAATGGTCCCCAAATTCATCTTCAAGCTCTTGTACAAAAGAAAAATCGTCTTCATTAAAGATCATTTCAGGTTCCGTTTGAGTAGGCTCAGCCCCTTCTTCCTCATTTTTGGCCTCTTCAGACATCACTCTATCTTCTTCAGGTTCTTCCTCGTTTTCTGTCTCAGGGGTATATTCTAGAAGCGGATTTAGCTCCATCTCAAGCTCTATTAACGATGCAAGTTCCATAGCAGGCACTTGAAGTAGTTGAATTGCCTGCTGCATTTGAGGAGACATGATCAGACGCTGAGTCTGTTTCAACTCAGTTGTCATTAACGGCTTTGTTTCTATATAGCCATTTGAAGAGTTATTACTATCAGCCATTTGGATCTTGACAAGAATAATTTTTTTTCGATTCTAAGTAATAATTAAAAGGCTGCTCCATGCTCCAAAATGCCCTTCTCGAAGAACGCTTCCACAAAACTCCTCGAACTATAAATCTACCCCTGGATTTATTAGGCTGTTCTATCGCAGCTGCAGGATTTCCAACCGAAGACATGAATGAGCTCTTTTATGAGTTTTATCATCCTATACCAGAAGTCCTAGATTTTGTGCTTGGCAAAGTCAAAGGCGCAGGAACAATGACAGATTTCATCGGATCTTCATTGAGAACCCATCTATTACGCCTCGCTATCCCCTTTTATTCCTCAAAGCATTTTGACAAGTATCATTTTTGGGAGGATGATCTTCTGACATTAGAAGATATTCGCAATTTTCTAGAGAAAGATTTTTTTTCAAACTCTCTCCCTACGAATACAGATGTATCTATCTACTATGGACGATTTAACTTTGCTCATAGAACCTTTGCCTGCACTGGCATGGGGACTACATTTGTACTCTATTATAATGCAAGCTCAGGAATCTTCCATCCATTTCAAAAAACTGAACAAGAGCTCACTTTTGGAAAGGGAGATATTTTTGTAATTTCTTACGAAAAAGACCTCTCTATAAAAGCCCTAAAAGAGGTGCTTCTACCGACAATACATCAAAAAGCAGAGGATATCCTTAATAAAATTTTAAGTAGTTTTAATCATTCTTTCGTGGTTATCAAATGTGACGAGATCAATACCGATGCGGTTTTTAAAGTAAAAAACACCACATTTCTCAGCCATTTAAGCCAGCTTTCCGCAGTAAGAGAGTTTGTTTCATCTACATGTCAAAATATTCCAGGAAATGCTCAATTGCTCATTGACTCAATGCAGCTCGTTGTCACAGAGCTCTTTACGAATTCAGTAAAACACGCTTACCATGATGATTCCAATGGGGTTATCACTATCTCTGGAGAGGTAGCAGAAAATGGACTCGTTATTGAATTATCCGATCGAGGAGACTGCTACGACCCTTCAGTCGTACCATATCCCTCATTTGCAGGTGATCTAGAAAATGGATTTGGCTGGTACATTGTACGCTCTTTAGCTGATGAGATCAGCTATAGACCCAAAACCACTGCAAATGGCTGGAATCATTTGCGCATATTTAAACATTTTTTACCTTTAGAGGACGTTATGGAATTGAAACATCGACTAGACGGAGAAGTTTTAGTCATTGTTCCCTCTTGTGAAAGCCTTGATGCGCGCCTTGCAAAAGAGTTCAAACAGCAGGTGATCGACATCATTAATAAAGAATCCTCTTCCCATATCGTACTCGATTTAAGCAAAGTCCAGTATGTGGACAGCTCAGGATTAGGAAGCCTATTGTCAGTATTGAAGTTTCTCCATTCAAAAGGCGGCGAAATGAAGCTAACCAGTTTAAGCAAACCTGTAAGCACAATATTTGAACTAGTAGCAATGCATAAAATATTTAAAATTTATCCAAATGCAGAAGACGCTATCAACTCATGCCGATAAGGAAGTATGTATGGATACCAATAAAAGATTTCTATTAGGAGTCAGTGTCGATGACCTATCGCATAAACAAGCCATAGACACCATTTTACAGCTGATTGACCAATATAAGATCGATAAAAAATCACGGTATGTAACAGCTGTTAATATGAATAACATTGTCAATTCCAACTGTTGGAATTGGCCTCATGTCTATAATAACGAACTATTGAGTCAATTAAGAAAAACCGCTGTCACTATTTGCGATGATGGATTATTACGCTGTATAAGCTATTTGCTAGGATCGCCATTTAAAGAAAAAATTACCGGAACTTCATTTCTTAATCCCTTAGCAGCGTCATTAGTTGAGAAAGGTTACTCCGTCTTTCTCTTAGGTGGAACAGAAGCAGAAAATCAAGCTACGAAAGAATCTCTCCAATATACTTTTAAAGAATTGAAAATTGCCGGAACAGCGACACCACAGATTGCTATTTCTGGAATTGCTCTTGAAGATGTACCAGAAAAAGATAATTTACTTCTGGAACAGATCAATAATGCCTCCCCAGATGTCTTACTAATCAATTTAGGCCATCCAAAACAAGAGTTATGGTTTACGCGAAATTCCTCAAGGCTCCAAGTTCCCGTTAGTATTGGTGTTGGAAATGCCTTTTCACGAATAAGCAGCATTGGACCTAACAACTCCTCCAACAAAAAATACTTATCAGGCCTTCCACAAGCATTGTATATGGCAATTCCTGCTATCATTTATCAACAGTTTTGCAATGGATTATATTATTTGTTTTATAGGTTCCTTCAGCCAAGAATGGAAACATTACAGACACGATTATATGTTTCTTCTACTCGAACAATTGCAGTTCTGGAGCTGCCGACAAAACTAAATTTGACATACAGTCAACTCACAAGCGATAAGATAGAGCAAGTTTTTGCCCATGATCATATCGTTGTCGATTTCCGCTATGTTAAACAAGTAACCCTTGAAGGCATAAGCTTTTTAGTTGGGCTGTGGATGCGCGCACAAAAAGCAGAAAAAGAGCTAAGTGGACTAGCGCTAACAGGAGACATACGGCTGCTATTCAAGGTTCATCGCGCGTGGGATATTCTCAGCGCACATCAACACCATACCGTGAAAGATCTAGTTACAACTTTGCAGCAAGCACGTTATAACACACTTTACCACACCATCTATCAAGAAATGAAGACGGTCCATATAAGCTTTTTTGGACAATTAAATAATAATCAAGATTATGAAAGACTCTATACACGCTTTGAGCCAATCCTTAAAGAGCGCTATTGCAAGATAGATTTTACGTATTGCACAACTATCGAAGAGCTAGGTTTTGCCTTCTTATTACGCTTGAAGAAATATGTCCAGCAACAAGGCTTCGCTCTACACATTTGTTGCCTAAGCTGCGATGTCGAAAA
>JABDDJ010000021.1 GCA_013287645.1 Chlamydiota bacterium
TACGAAACCGCTACCCTCATTACCCGAAACTGCAACTCGAAAGAGATCCTCCTCAGTTTCTCTTTCCACAGATCACGCCACTCCCCGTACAGTATCAGATGAAACCGCCTCAAAGAACTTACTAAGCTCTGCTTTCCGTGCCCTTAAAAATATGGGATCAAATTCTAGCGGGAAGGAATCTCCCAGAACAGCACGAAAATCAATGGCTCCTTCTAATGTTCAACAAGCTCTTAATGAAGCAACCAGACCCTCCTCTCGCAGGCTATCTACCGATTATAGTCCCTTTGCTAATGATTATAGCGAAATAGAAGATGATCTTAGCGATAATATCGTAGACAAAACTTGGGATACACCTGAAGCGCAGGCTCGTGGAAAAGTGATCGATTATACATTTAAGGACCATGAGGGAAACAAATTAGCCACAGAAACAGCAACGCGCATGGAAACAGTCGATTTACTCGAGGGAGAGATAACGTCAAAAAAACAATATCTAGAGCAAAAACTTAACGATTTGAACAGTAGATTGGACAGTCTACCGAAAACAGACCCTAGTAGAGGAAACCTTGAAAATGAAAAAAATGAACTCACTCGAGATATCCTGAACCAAGTTAAACGCTTAGCTAAGCTGAAAGATACTCTTGGGGTCTCACCCGAAAGTGGAAAAATCCATGTCAAATGGGCCTCCACAAATGCAGCAAGATTAATTTTTAACAATTTTGGCCAGGAAGGTGCAAAAAATAACTACGTTCCTCTCGCTGCCAATATGCGCTATCAAGAGGTTAGAAATGCCGCTGGAGAGAAGATCTCCGGCGTAGTGCGCTCTGCAGCTCTCTCTGACTTCTCAAACGGCGAGACTAATATCCAGGAAATGGAAGATCATTTACAGCTTAGAGATCTATTCAGTAATCTCAATCCCGATCAAAAAGTACTGCAGAGATTACACACCCTCTATGACATAGGCACAAAAACAAAAGAGGGTAATATTACTATCGACCCTAACAAGTTGATGAAAGCTGTCCAAACGACCGGTGATCATATCAAGAGTGCTTATCTAGACCTAGCTAAAAATCAAGCTGCTCTACCTGACATAAAATTGCTTAAAGAAAAGATTGCTGAACGGGGAGAGTACCTTGACAGCATGTTTTTGCAAGAATTGATGACCCACCATTTAGGAAATAAAGAGGGTATCAGTGGAGATACAGTACGGATAGCTAAACTTGGTCTAGTAGATACTGAGAGAGGCGCTAACAATGATAAGTCCGGATTATGTCTCGATGAACGTAATCAATGTTTGGATACCCATGCAGCCTTAAAACGACAAGATGGAAAGACATTGGTTTATGACCTGGATGATGATAAACATGCTTTTATCGATCATAAGTCGGGCGAAGTCCATCTTCCAAAACAGTGGAGAGCAAGTGGTAGCGGAGAAAGAGCCAAGTTAAAAACGTTTTACGCCAATATTTCAATCGCTGGTAATACTGCTAATAAAGGAGTGCAAGTAGCTATTAATGAACAGTTTATGAGAGAAATGAAAGAAGAGCTTGCCGTACTTGATAAGTTTTCTTTTGAAGGCACTTTAGAGCCAAAATTAGAGGCAGCTCTCAAAGAAGCTCTCAATGAAGCCCATTTCCTACACTATCAACTTGCAATAGATTTAGCAGCAGGCAAAGGAGGTCATAAACGCGCTCAGATGATGGCTCGTTTGCAACAGTTAACTTGTTTTGTCGGAGTGCATTGTTATGGGGGTAAAGACCGCACTGGTTATATTATCGCTGCTCTGACCCAGATGGCTCTGTTTAGAGAATTAAGCAAAAAGTTCACAGGCAATAAGAGTCTGCTAGATGCTACAGTAGCAAGGTTTGGACGCGAATTATTAAGTCAAGCAAGTGTTGCTTTGAATATCGTTGCCGATAACACCGGATTTAAAGCTATTAAATTGATGCCATTTACTCTCTCACTCTATCTAGGAACAAGTAAGTCCGATTATATGATCGGCCTTGCAGACCGCTTATTTGACTATGGAATGTTCATAAGGACCTTTTTACCTGCTGGAGAGGCTGGTGAAGGCGCTGCCTTTACAAAACCTGTAGAAACCAAGCAGGAATCCCCTAAAATGAGCAGACGCAAATCAATGTCTAGAGACTCTTCCGCAAATCTCTAAAAATGAGTTGACTTCATTTAGTTTATAATCCATACTATTCTTTAATTAAATAGCCACACAAAATGAAAAAACTAGTTATATTTACTACTCTTTACTTACTATCTTTTAATTTTCTTTTCTCAATAGAGAGTATTGTTAAAGATATCTATACTGTTCCCAAAGAACGCATGGTTCTATATGCCTCTGAAAAAGCCGTAGGAACTGAAGATGAGAGAGATTTATGGGGCAAGGCAGAAAAATCAGCCTACGGAGGCTTATTACCTCTCGTTATTTTGGAAGATAACTCCGTTTTTCATTTGCCAAATCCCTATGATGGCTACACAGCATTTGCTGTAGGAGATCGCGTCAGTTACGTTGATAATATGCTAACAAACCTAACCACGTTAGAAAACGCAAACATTATAGCTAAATATCTTGGTAAGGTAGATCCTGAACCACGCGAGCTCTATCATAAGGAATCCTTTCGAGATAGTTATATCTATACCTATGATGATTATGCTGCACCCTTTTACATAAGCCAAATGTATCTTTGGATTGACGCTTACTTTATGGCTCTGATCCCCCTTTGGCAAAGCAATTATAGCGGGTCTACCCCCTCCCCTAACGAACCATTTATTGTTTTAAATAGCATGATTTCCTCTTGGAGATCTGGAGATATACTTCTATTTGTAGAAAGTTCTAACAAAAAGAGAGGACCCATCCTCCTGAATACTACTAGAAGAGATGCCTTAAGGACTGAAGGCATAGCTGTTGGTGAGAGAGATGAAATAAATCCCAATGCATTGAGCTCAAAAACGTTTCTCGACTATTCGAATTACACTATTCGCTTAAACGACAAAACAAAATGGGGTTTGTCGCGACACAAGAGCGACATCAGTGATTGGAATCGCGGAGACGAGATTTGGATATTTCATTTTGATCATTCTATAGAGTACCATACGCCCTATTACTGTACTAAACAGCATTATATCGATGCTGTCTTGTTAAACACACAGCCTTTAAAAGAGTATCGCGAATACAAAAACCTTTTCTTTCCTGTCCAAAAAAAATAAGCTTTAGTCTACCTTATAAGTTAAAATTTTAAGGAGGCTTTGGCATGTTTCATCCAAAACAGTTGATATGGCTTTTCGTAAGCATTTTGTTTTTTACACAGGTATCTGCTCAAGAAATGTGGGAATTTGATGACTGGTATGAAACTGAATGGTCAGAGATGTGTGAATGGGATGAATACAGCGATGCTCCTGGAGGACATTTCTGGTTCGATACAGAGTATCTCTATTGGAAAATTAAAGACTCACCTGTGCCTGTACCGCTAGTGGTCAAAGGTGTTGTAGGAAGTCCAGCATTTTTTGGAGCTCCTGGCACCTCTGTGAAGATTGGCAAAGAAAATTTTGAACATAATTGGCGTTCCGGTGTCAAGGCTACAATCGGATACTGGTTTGATGATGAAGAGTGCCTTGGTGCGGACATCAGCTACTTTTTTGTGCCGAATGGTTCAAAATCAAAAAGCACTAGCTCTAATGGACAACTAGGTTCAGCATTATTAATCATTCCTTTTAACAATGTTCTCACTGGGCGAGAAAACGCAACTGGTTTAGCTATTCCAGGTTCATTTGAAGGCGAGGCAACTTTAAAGATTGTCAATAGGATGCAAGGAGCTGAATGCAATGGTTTATTGGGTCTTCCATGCTACTATGGAGTGAATGTAACTGCTTTATTGGGATTCCGCTATTGGACATTTAATGAGCATTTAACTTTTACTACAAGTAGCCCATTTATCGCTTTTCCAACAGATGTCTTTAAAACCACTGACAAGTTCGATGTAGACAATAACTTTTATGGCGGACAACTCGGTTTGTTTTTAGAGTATATTGGCTGCGATTATTTTGTGAGCTTAGAAGGTAAAGTTGCTTTTGGAACTATGTATAGCGAAGTATCCATCAATGGTAACTTAGTCACTAATGATTTTACCGGCTTTGGACCTACTTTGACTTTCCCTGGAGGCTATTTTGCCCTACCCACAAATATAGGTACTTATAGAACTTCCAAATTTGCAGCTATCCCAGAAGTTAATTTAAACTTCGGATACAGGCTAATGGATTGCTTAGAACTGCAAATAGGATACTCTTTCCTCTATGCCAGCAATGTCTTCTGGTCAGGCAAACAGATTGATCGCACTATTAATCCGACACAAGCGCCCTCTTACTCTGGAAATCCAACCGAAACTCTAGCAGGAGAGGCACGGCCAAAAGCTTTGAAAAAGAGAGATGACCTCTGGGCTCAAGGTCTAAATGCGGGGATTGTCTTCCGCTATTAAATAAACAAGATTTAACGCAGAGGCGCAGAGAAACGCAAAGACGCAGAGGAAGAAAAGAATTTTCTCTGCGTCTTTGCGTTCCTCTGCGCCTCTGCGTTAAGTTTATCTAGTTTACCAGATAATTTTTAATCTAACAGCAAGCGCAGGCGGCTTTTTCTAGGACTTTAAATCGGGGTAATTCTACTCCATTGACAAGGACATTTTCTAAAAACATCTTTATGGGTCTAATCACAATGGCTCTATCACCAAAACGTTCGCAATTATATAACTTTTGATAGACAACATAGAGTGTATTATCTTCGGTATGTCTTGCCACAGCCAAGATCTTCATCTGCTTGCCTTTATAGTGCTGCACGATTGAGCCTACCTGTATCTGATCAACAAGTTTTTTTTCTTCTGGAGTTGTTATCATTATTCAAGCCCCTTTGTATGATTTTGTTTTTTGTCCTCGATTTCTAGGAAAAACTACGATGCATCTAAATAAAGTTTTTTACAAGCGTCATCACTTAGCCAAATATCGTTCTCGATAAAGTAGTCGATTTGAAAGATGGCTTGTTCTAGAATAATCTCGCAGGGTGTCTCTTCAACAGCAGTGTAATGTATACCCACACACTCGATGCCCATTTTGTCTAAAGCCTCAGTGACTTGCTCAACACGTTCGCGCTCGTCATCTACAAAGAGTACCTTATCTGGATACCAGTTTATTGCATTTAAGAAGTGCGTTAAAATAATGCCTTTTGGTTGTAAAGAAGTGTAGAGAATTCCCGACCTATAGATCGGTGATTGGCACGGCTCAGCAACTTTTGGCAGCTCCAAAAATTGGTGTTCTGAAAAAGGAGAATAAAAGTTAAAGCCGTGTAGCTTCAGCTCTTTGAGACGCCACTCCCCTGGCTGTTGATTTTTACATACGCTACCAAAAGCGGCTGTGAAAGCTAATGTAGGGATTTTTTTTTCTTGGAGTCCTTGGATTAAATGGACAAATCTCTGGTCGACAATAGAATGAGAGGCTTTTAAACGTATGTCTCGATATAGGTCACGCTCAGGATGGTCATTAATGAGTTGATTAAAAAGCAGTTTGGCTTGTGGTCTTAAGATAGCGTCTATGGGAAAAATCAAGGTATTATCGACGTCGAATAAGACTAAGGAAAGACAATTTAATTTTTTAGATTCTTGCTCAATGATTTCAAAATTGTTAGTTGTTATGAGTTCACTAGAATATAAGCTACTAACAATGAATAACATAAAAATACTGTACCAGCGCATTTTCTTAAATCCTCATAATGTGTATGAAAGATACTAACAGATATAATAAATTTTTTGTAGGTCTAATCATGAACCCCATTAGGTCTGTTTTAGTCTCTTATATCATTCCAGTACTTGCTGCTCTGGCAGTTGTGTATGGCTGCCACCAATCTGAGTCAAAGGGAAAGGAAAAAGGACATGGTAAGATGTTCCTTTGCAAACAGGAATATGCTCTATGCACTTCGGCATTATGTGTCCCTCAACCCGGAGATCCCAAAAAAGCGGTCTGTTTCTGTGACGTTCATGAAGGACCTAACTTAGCTACTGTCCCTTGCAATCATGTGCAATCTAGCACTGACAAGCATGGAATTAAAACAGTATTTTCTACATTTTCCCTAAGACAGATGCATGAAGGCAGAAAAGCGATGAAGTGTCCTGCTGGGACACCATGGACCTGGTGCCTCAACAAACGCTGTACAGTTGATCCTTTTAATCATCAAAAAGCTATCTGTGTTTGCGATGTCATGCGTACTAATAGTGAGTGGACAACTTTTGGGGGCCATTGCAACACAGCTACCTGTCAGACAAGTTACTGGTCAGGCGCAACTATCGCAGCTGCTGATCAGGGAGCAAAGTTTCTAGTAAAAGAACTTGGCTTAGAAAAAAATCCTATGAAGTGGTGCGAACATCCTAAATGAAGCAACTACGCATCTTGATCCCATTTTTGGGAGCTCTGGCGTTGCTAGCGATGTTCCTGAAGCTGCCTGAGACGCCAAATATTTTTAGTTTATTAGGCTGTAAATCATGCTCAATCAGCAGTGATCCCTATCTGCCTTTAGTGGGGGCTGGTTATTTCGCAACTTTGATTTCCATTTCATTGCTTTTTCCGACATTTCCAAATAGACAGATCGCCCGCGGAGGGATACTATGGGCAGTGTTGCTTGCAATTGGTTTGACTTATATGAATCTTCCAGGATGGTGCTTGGATTGCTTGATTGCGCATGCTTGTAACATTGCTATTTGGTCAATTTGGTTGCTAACACCAACTAAAGAGGCTCCTACAGGGCCTTTGAGAGAACGTTTATGCATTACACTATTTGCTCCCATTTCTGTGATGGCGCTATTTAGCTGTTTAAACCTTACCTTTTTGGCTTATGGATTTAAAATTCCTCAAAACTATTCTGTCACTACTCTGCAGCCTGGGGATGTAGTGCCTCATTTTAAGGACGCAATAGTGAATTTTGTGTCGCCTAATTGTCCCTATTGTAAGGAGCAGCTTGCAGTGCTTAATGAGTTAAAAGATAAACTAGGTAATTATCAGCTTGTGAATTTAACTCCAAGGCTACTACCAGAGTTGATTGCTCTCGCTCCAGAGCTAGAGTGGATGGAAGATAAGGAGGGAGCGCTTCGAGAGCTTTTTAAAGTTTCAGGGTACCCGACACTATTTGTTATCGATAATGAGGGTAAAATCAAAGAGGTCATCCAGGGCGTTCCAGAGCAGCTGCAGGACCAATTAATTAGTCAACTTATGTAAAAATTATTTAAACGCGAAGTTCGCGAAGAAGGCGAAGATTAAACGCAAAGGCGCTAAGTCGCAAAGAAAAATATTTGTTTTCTTTGCGACTTAGCGCCTTTGCGTTTAATCTTCGCTTTCTTCGCGAACTTCGCGTAAAATAAGTTTTGCGTTCGTTGAGTGAATTACTCTACTTTTTGAGCCACAAAAGCGTGCATAATAGAAACAACGGTATCCATACCTTCTTGATAAGCAGGTGAATTTTCTTTAATTTTTAAATAATTTAATCTTCCTAGTTCATATTGAGCTACATTATGGTCTGGATTCGGTAGAAAACGAGGAACGTACTCTTTTGCTATAATTTTTTGGTTAAACGAAATTTTAAATCCGGCTGATTTAAAAGCAGTTTCAAGATCTTGATAATAAGAGGTTTCTAGCTCAACTTGAGTGGTTTGCTCTTCCGGCATAAAGAGTTCGAGGAGACTAAAGATAGTGGATTTTTCGTAAAAAGATTGCATTAAAAATTCTTGCTGTTGAGCTTTCGATAAGGCCATAAAAGTGGTTAACAACTCTTTGTACTTCGGCATTAAACCAAAGTTTTGATTAATTTGAGTTTCAAAAAAGCTTCTTGAAATATGTTTGATGCCTTTGAGGGTATAGCTTTGTTTTCCATAATTGTCTATGACTGTTCTATCAATCCATAAGAGAGCAAAGGTACTGTCATTGGTATATTTACCTAAAAAAGACTTTAGGTAAGGTAATCGATCTGTAAATATGATGAAAAGTCCATTGTTAGACAAAGTTTCAAATGCGCTGTTTGCAACTTTAGTGAGCTTAGTACGTTCAATGAAATCTAAAACGCTCAATGAGATAATTGCTCCTAGACTATTCTTGGGAAGAGTTCTATCAATTTTTTTTGCGTCTGTTAGGATATAGCTTAAACTAGTATTGTGTCTTTGTTCTTTAACAACTTGCTTCAAAAAATCAGAAAATACAAGGTTCTTTGTCCATTCCGGGGGTAGTACATTAGATAAATAGGAATGTCCCTCTGAATTTAAAGTATTAGACCCAAGCTCCAGCACAGGATTCTGAGGAGGTGTAAATTTTTTTAGTACGTTTTGTATATTTTGCTCTAACGCCGGAATAAACAACTCACGTAAAAGAGATCTTTCATTCCAAGTTGATTGATTAATTTTAAGTTGATAGTTTACATACTTCATCCAGCGTAATTTGGGACTAGCTAGATCTTCTCTTCTGCTTATTGACCTTAACAATTGCATCCATTGATCTACGAGATCATCAAATTCTTTTGATTTCTCAAAAATATTTTCTGAAAAAAATGATTCAGATGTTTTGAACAAGGGAGTGGTATAATCAGGGACGTGCATTAATTACCTCGTAATTGACAAACTTAATTTTACAACACATTCTACATGAGAAGTTTGTGGGAACATGTCAAAGGGTTGTATTTGGTTTATGGCATATCCAAATTGTTGTAAGTGGGCTAGGTCACGGGCGAGTGTGGCAGGATCACATGAAATATAAATAATTTTTTTAGGGGCTATCCGAGCTATACCTTTTAAAAAAGAGAGCTCACATCCTTTCCGGGGTGGATTGAGCAGAGCGACATCTATGTTCGATAATGAGGATATATATGCTTCTACGGGAGCGCAAATAAAGGAGCAATTTTGAATCTGGTTGATTTTTGCATTTTCTTTTGCATCTGCAATGGCTTCAGGAACACATTCGATGCCAATGACCTTTTTGGCATTTTTGGCAAAATATAGCGATAGTGTACCTACGCCACAATAGGCATCAAGTACAGTTTCGTTGCCTGAGAGCTCTGCAAAGGTAAGCGCTTGATTATAAAGCTGTTCAGCTTGCTGAGGATTAACCTGAAAGAAGGAAGCGGGAGAAACTTTAAATGTCAATTCACTTAAAAGTTCTTGGATATATCCTGAACCTTCTAACGTAGTGTAAGTATGGCCTAGAATGACATTATCGCGGCCAGATTGTAAGTTATGTACTACTCCTTTGACATATGGGCATTTGGCCATGATCTCTTTGGCTATGTGCGCTAATAGTGGAGTGGCTTTACGGTTGGTTACAAGGATGACAAGAGCCTCTTCGGTATTGACAGCACTTTTGATTAAAAGATGGCGCAACTCCCCTTCACCAGTTTGTGGATCGTAGGGTTCTATTCCTGAATGTTTAATAATTTCGCTAGCTAGTTTATAGACCTGTTCTCCCATTGAACAGTGGATATGACAGCCCTCTATTTCGACAAGATCGTGAGAAGAGCGTGCATAAAGACCGAGAGCAATACCCTCATTCTTTTTTCTGACTGGAAGTTGTATCTTATTGCGATATCCCAAAGAATGAGGTGAAGGCAGACAAGGAGCGATTTCACAGGATTCGATTTTCCCAATACGTTGGATAGCGTCGACGACACGCTGCCGCTTCATTTCGAGCTGTTTAGCATAGGCGAGATGCATCAGTTGGCAACCGCCACATTCCCCAAAATAGTTGCAAATAGGAGTTATACGATCGGAAGAAGGAGTAATGACTTTAGTCAGTTGTGCCCAGCCGCAGCGCTTTTGTGTGCGGAAAAGACGTGCTTCGACAGTTTCACCTGGAAGAGCACCATCGACAAATATAGCGTAGTCGTTGAAGTATCCGACACCTTCACCACTACTTCCAAGGCCGTGGATGTGTAAAGTAATAGTTTGATCAATTTCGAGTTTATTCATTATAAAATAAATAAAGTATATCAGAAGTGTCCGAAATTAGCTAGTAATTACGAAGGCGGAAATAATTCCTTGATTCCGAAGGCTAGTCCTCCGCCAAAAAAACCTGTGACTGTAACGCTTATGAGAAGGAGCGCAAGACATACAGAGTAGACGCGCAAAGAAGATTTCATTTGTGATATGCGTAGGAGAGCAGTCCAAATACATAGTATAGCTGTGAATATTCCTAAAGACTGATGCCATATATAGAAAGTGGAGAGCAAGCCCTCATAGGGTACTTGGTAGGCTAAAGCAAATCCAAAAATGATTGTAGGAACAGAGAAGATTGCGGCGGAGATAATCATAAACCTTGAAGCATGATCAAATAAAACATTTTTAGTTATTAAATGAAGAAGTTCTGAGATCACTGTCATGATGATTAATGCGATGGGAAAATGTAAAAAAATTAGGTGAAGATTTCCTATCCAGCGCACGAATTCGATAGATTTATTTTCTGCTTTCGCTATTAAGGGAGTTGTAGATTCAGGAACAACAGCCTGTGCAATGTCATGGTGATGTCCAAAAAGAGATGTGATGGCTAACACTCCAATAATGAAAAACACCTTTAACATGCTTAACTCCCTCTTGATCAACCCAGCTTGAGGATAGTGATATGCGCGCTAGTTGTTCCATCCGATGTCGGATCAAAGAGTTGTAAGACTCCTCCACGATTATTTTGTGAGCTGATTACTTCTAGGGTTGTGGGCACATCTTTAATGGTAGTAGTCACAGTCACCGAAACCCATTCTCCCGTTGAGGGATTGACGTCTACTTGACTTCCAGGGAGCTCTTGTCCATTGATGCGTAAAGCTAAAGTCGGATAAGCAAAATCTGAGCCTATCGCATTGAGTCTTGCGGCAAAGGTAATGTCATAATCTCCTGGAGATTTCAGTGTGAACTTTCCAGTATTAGAATCATATTTGATATCTCCCTTCGAATTAAGCACCGTGTTAAAGAGGATGGGATTACTGGTAGCAATTTGCTGGTTGCTAGAGGATCCATTTGCTACTGCAGTTAAAAAATTATTTGATATGGAACCTTTCGGACCTTCTGGGCCAGTGCGACCTGTAGCACCAAAGGGACCCATTGGACCAGCAGGACCTGGCATTCCAGTTGGACCTGGGGGACCCATTGGACCTGCCATCCCTGTTGGTCCTGGGGGGCCCATGGGGCCTGCTTGTGCGATAAGAGGGTTGTTGATGAGACTGAAAAGAGCAACGGAGATGAAAAGTGCATTTTTCATGATTTTATCCTAATTAAATCCTAGACAAGCTATATAAAAAAAGGGTATTAATTCCAATGAAAATATTAAAAGAATTTTTTTAAATGTTTAAGGGTAAAATACTTCTATTTTTGGCATTTAATTCTATTATATTGAGCTTTCTTCAAGGAGAGGACTCTAAGAATGAGATAAAGCCACCAAAAATTGGAAATTTTTCATTGCCTTCTTCCCAGCAGCCTGGATCTTTATATGGCTTTGGTCAAGGGGTCATAGATAAGGGAGAGGTTCAACTCTTTTTTTATGCAGATGATTTTGTGGGAAGACATAAAACAAATGTGGACTATTTTCCTTCTGTAGTTTTTGGAGTTACCGAAGAATTGTCATTGGGATTTTATTTTCCTTTTACGACCTATTTTAAATATAATCAGTTTCAATCAGATGGACTGGAAGATTGTTATATCGAAGCAGAATATTCCATTTATTATAAGACAACTTACGACTATGAAGAAGGGACATCGGTAGTTGCTGAGCTTTTCTTTCCTACCGGCTCAAATCTAAAAAATCCTTCCACTGGTTTTGGAGCACCCGCGTTCTTCTTAGGACCTAGCTATTATCGAACATGGATTGATTGGTTTGTATTTAATGGAGTGGCAGCGATGATAATAGGGTCGGATCATGGGTCGAAATTCGGAGATCAATTTGTATATCAATTAGGTTTTGGAAGGAATTTTCCAAGTCCAACAGGATGGATATACGCTTGGCTTGTGGAGGTTGATGGTCTATATTCTAAAAAGAATAGGACAATGGGAGTCATTGATGATAATTCTGGAGGAAATACCATTTATGTAACACCTTCGTTGTTTCTTTCTACATGGGACATGGTTTTTCAATTTGGCATTAGTTTTCCGGTAAATCAGCATCTTTTTGGCAATCAGAGAAAAATAGACTATGGTTTAAATTTCAACTTTTCGAAATCCTTTTACTAAATTCTATTTTTGTAATATTTAATCTTATTTTAAGCTTATAACTTGGAATTCTCTATGTCATTCTTCAAAAAATTTTTACCGCTCTTGATACTAGGAATCATAGTCAATATCTCACTTTGCGCCGATGATGCAAAACAGGATACAAAAAAAGCGGCTGAGCCTACTGCAAAAGATGATGATACGAAAAAAGATGACAAGAAGAGCGATGATGACAAAAAGGATGACAAGAAGGACGATGATGAAAAAAAGGATGATGAAAAAAAAGATGATGATTCTAAACCTAAGGAAGAAATTAAACCGCCACAGATCGGCAATTTCTCTTTACCATCCTCTCAGCAACCGGCAAGTCACTTAGGATTTGGATTTGGAGTTATTGACAAGGGTGAAGTTGAAATTTTTTGTACCGGAAACGACTTTGTAGGCAGGCATAAAGCGATAGTCGAATTTACTCCTGGAATATTATTTGGAGTGACAGATAGTTGGTCTTTAGGTTTTGCTTTCCCTTTTTTCACATATCAGAAAGATGGACATGCACACTCAGATGGATTAGCAGATTTTTTTATCGAATCAGATTTCACCTTTTATAGTAAATCGACCTATGATTACGCAGAAGGAGCTACTTTAGTTGCGGACCTATTCTTTCCGACAGGATCAAGCTTAAAGAATCCCACAACTGGTTTTGGGGCACCTGCCTTCTTTTTAGGCGCTAATTATACGCGTACATGGATTGACTGGTTTGTAGTTACTGGAGTTGGGGGTCTGTTAACATGGTCTGAACATGGGACCAAATTTGGAGATCAGTTTGTTTATCAATTTGCTTTTGGAAACACTATCCCAAGCCCCTGTGGATGGATATATGCATGGGCGCTTCAATTTGATGGAGTCTATTCAAAAAAGAACCGTATAGATGGTGAGATTGATGACAATTCGGGAGGAAATACATTCTTTATAACACCGACAGTATCTATCTCCTCTAGAGAATTTTTGATGCAATTCGGTGTTGGAGTACCTGTAAACCAAAATCTTTTTGGCCACCAACATAAATTTGATTATTCTTTGAATCTCTATTTGCAGTGGTCATTTTATCAAGATTAAGTACTCACCTCACGCAAAACTTATTTAACCGCGAAGGTCGTGAAGAAAGCGAAGAAAACGCGAAGATTCAACAAAGAGAAAGAGGGCCGGCAAAGAGGGCCGGGCCTGCATAACTGCATATCTTCACGAGTCTCGAGTCAAGTCACGAGTTGATTGACTTGACTTAATATCTTACGCAGTTACGCAGGCCCGGCCCTCTTTATTACGCAGTTACGCAGGCCCGGCCCTCTTTACGGCCCTCTTTAATCAAGATTAGTGCTTTGGATTATTTATAGGTAGGAAGACCGAGAATTTGGCGCCACCTGTTAGCCGGTTTTCAGCTTTCAAGTAGCCTTGGTGGATTTCTGCAATGGTTTTTGCGATAGGCAAACCTAAGCCTACGCCTGGAGCGGGTGATTCGGGCATACGATAAAATTTCTCAAAAATGACATTAAATTGATCTTCGGGAATGCCTTTTCCTTCATCCGAAACGGATAATATTAAAAAGTCACCGGAAGTTTTAGCTTCAATCTCGATCGTGGATCCACGTGGAGAGTATTCAATGGCATTGCCAATGAGGTTATTAAGTAGCATTTCGAACAATTGAAAATCGAATTCAACAAGCGGTAATTCTTCAGTAATTGAAATTTTAACTTTATGGCTATTGAGAGAATTTTTTAAGTTATCGCAACAATATTCAATAAGCTGACGAATATTATGCAGGTCTTTATTCAATGGAAGCATCCCTTCGCTGAGCTGGGCCATGGCAGAGACATTGATTAGTGCTTTAGAGAGATTTTCAGAATTGTTTTCTATGGTAACTGTCGCATTTTTTACGGCAGGGCTTTCTAAAGGAGCTAAATTATTTTTGAGTTCAATAATGGCTGTACGGATGGCTTGAAGAGGTTCTTTAAAAACTTGTAGGATACGATCTAGTATCGTCCTGTGAATTTTTTCAATTTGTACTAGCTGATCATTTTGCTTAGATCTCTCTTCTGCAAAAGAGCGCTCAAGGTGGTTCGCCAGCTGCTGAGAAACAGTATATAAAAAGTTTTTTTCCTCTGAACTAAGACCGCGTTTTGTACCTGGTCTAAAGATGAGAACACCGACAACTTCTTGAAAACCTTTGAGAGGCAAATAATAATTTTGCGCTGAAGGTAGAGTGTCTGTTGACCAACCTGCTTCTCGTCCATGCTCAAATACCCAAACGGCAGCGCCGATCTCTTTTTCATTGTTAAGCAGAGGGATGGTTTTTTCAAGGGCAAGTCCGTCGTTAAGTTGTTTAATGACAATTTCAAATGATCCTTTGAATAGCCTATCCAAACGTTTTTTAATGGGTTTGAATATCTCTTGCGTAGAGGGCGCGCCGGCAATTTGGCGTACGATATTGTAGAGGGCTAGGGTCGATTCTTCACGTTTAGAAAGCATCTCTTGATGCTCTCTAGATCTATCAACAAGTATTCCGGTCGCTATGGCAGTGAGAAAATATAGAGCTAGTATAAAATTATCCTCATTGGGCATGACTTCGATTGTTCCGGCAGGGGGAATGAAGAAGAAGCCCCAGATTAGAGCATAAAGGATAGACGCAAAGAAGATGGGTCCTTTCTTGAAAAAAAGACTTAAAAACAGGATGCCTATTAGAAAGATTACTCCAATAATTTTGTACCCTAAATAGGGTAGAGCTAGCCAATTGATTCCTGTTAATAGAAGGACACATCCAAATACATAGAGATAGGGAGTGAGCTGCTTTTTTGGTGTAATTGCGATGAGCCGATCTCGATGTCTTGTCAGCAATTTTTCTTGTTTAATGACATGGATATCCACATCATTGACTGCATTGGTTAGCTTTTCAAGAAGAGTATTGCGCTGGAAGATTCCGAAGAGAGGAGTTGAGCTAGATCTTCCAATCACAATTTGCGTGACTCCAGCTTGGTTTGAAATACGCAATATACCTGTTGCTATATCAGGGTCATGCGTTGTGATTACCTCAGCACCTAAATCGCGCGCTAAAGCTAAGTTTTTGGAAAGAGAGTTATTTTCTGATTCATTTAAGTGCTTTCCTGTATCTACGTAGACAGCTACCCAGGGAGCTTCGAGATTAAAGGCTAAACGGCGTGTGGAGCGAATCAATTTTTGAGATAGAGGACTCTCATTGACGGCAACGAGAAGCTTTTCATGTGTTTTCCAGCCGGCTACTTTTTCTGAAGTGGTGACAAGATCATGAAGATCGCGATCTACTTTTTCAGCAGTATATCGCAGGACAATTTCTCTAAGAGCTGTTAAGCGATCTTTTTGGAAGAAATTTTGTGCCGCAATTGCAGACTGCTCTCCTAAATAGACTTTTCCCTCTTTGAGTCGCTGAAGAAGCTCTTCGGGTATTAAGTCAACCAGTTGAATGTTAGCAGCTTTTTCAACAACTAGGTCTGGGACCGTTTCCCTAACCGAGACTTTAGTAATCCCTTCTACAATATCATTTAGGCTTTCGATATGCTGTACGTTTAAGGTAGTGTAGACATCTATTCCATTTTCTAAGATTTCCATGACATCTTGCCAGCGCTTAGGATGGCGTAAGCCTGGGACATTTGTATGGGCTAATTCATCGACTAGAACAAGTTTAGGTTTTAATCGGATGATTTCATCCAGGTCTAGTTCGAGGAATTCTCTTCCTCTATAATTGACAACTTTTTCAGGGATGATTTTAAGCCCTTCAACGAGAGCGGCAGTATCCTGCCGGCCGTGTGTGTCAACGATGCCTGCAACTACATCTACATGTTCTTTGACTCTTTCTTGAGCTTCACGGAGCATGGAATAGGTTTTGCCGACACCTGCGGCCATGCCAAGAAATATTTTTAAACGTCCTTTAGCCTTCTCAATCTCCTCTCGCTTGATAGCTTCTAAGAGTTCGTCAGGATTAGGACGATCATCAGTATTCATTTTTTCTGCTTATTCAAAGATTCATCTAGAGCTTGGTTAAGTAAGAGAACATTAACACAAGGTTTTCCAATGATATCCAAAAGGCGTTTTTCAGTATTCTTATCGATAAGTTCTGTCAGGTCCTTTTTTCCCTTTTGTGGATCTAGTGACCTAGCTTTAATGATTCTGTCAATCTGAAAATAGGCTGCTTTGGGGCTAATATGAGGGTCTAATCCGCTTCCAGAAGCATATAAAAGTTCGCTAGGAATGGCGGAATTAGAATTACCTGCAGCTTTTGCAATAACCTCTTTTCGTTCCCCCACAGCTTTTTTTAATGCAGCACTGGTAGGTCCTAAATTACTTCCACCGGAAGGAAGTGGGTTGTAGTCAACGGAAGAGGGCCTTGGCCAAAAGTATTTGTTATCAGTAAATTTTTGAGCGATGAGTTTGGCACCGACAATTTTATCTTGCGAAATGAGAAAATCTCCATTCGCTCGTTCATAAAAGAAGAGTTGAGCTATTCCAGTAATGATCAGCGGATAAATAACGCCGGTTAGCAAGATCATCCACAGAAATAAGCGCAAAGCTGTTGACCATAAGTTTGTCATAGCACCAACCCAAAAAAAGTAAGGATAAGATCGATTATTTTTATTCCAATGAAGGGGGCGATAATCCCTCCAAGTCCATAAATTAAAATGTTGCGTCTCAGTAATTCGTTTGCTGACTGGGCTTTATAATGGACACCTTTTAATGCTAAGGGAATCAAGATAATAATAATCAGTGCGTTGAATATGACGGCACTCAGAATGGCACTCTTAGGAGAATGAAGGAACATAATGTTTAGTACAGATAAGGGACCTTGGACCGTTTCTACTGCGTATAGAGTGCTAAATACGGCTGGTATGATGGCAAAATACTTTGCTACGTCGTTGGCAATACTAAATGTAGTCAATGCTCCACGGGTCATCAGGAGTTGTTTGCCTATCTGGACGATATCAATGAGCTTTGTGGGACTGCTATCTAAATCCACCATATTTCCAGCCTCTCTAGAGGCTTGAGTGCCTGTATTCATGGCCACAGCAACATCTGCCTGTGCTAAGGCTGGAGCATCATTAGTGCCATCTCCTGTCATAGCCACAAGACGCCCTCCAGCTTGCTCTTTTTTGATTAGAGCCAATTTTATTTCAGGTGTCGCCTCGGCGATATAATCATCCACGCCTGCTTCAGCAGCTATTGCGGCCGCTGTTAAAGGATTGTCGCCGGTAATCATGACTGTCCGTATGCCCATCTTGCGCATTTGGGCAAACTTTTCTTTGATCCCTCCTTTAACGATATCTTTAAGGTGGATAATTCCAACTATTTTTTCATTATCGCTAACTAGAAGAGGTGTTCCTCCATTTGTGGAGATTGTCTGAATGGCTGCATCGATCTGTTCTGGATAGACACCGCCCAAACTCTCAATATGTTTTTTAATAGCTTCTGAAGCACCTTTACGGATGCGGCGAACCACATTACCAGAACCGTCAGTGAAATCGATTCCACTCATGCGAGATTTAGCTGAAAATGGAATAATGATCGAATTTGTAGGGTCTAGAGTTTCTGCTCTTAGGCCAAATAAAGTTTTTGCAAGAACAACAATGGAGCGACCTTCAGGAGTCTCATCAGATAAAGAGGCCAACTGTGCGATAGTTGCAAATTCTTTTTCACCCACGCCAACGACTGGCAAAAAGGCTGAAGCCATCCGGTTTCCAATGGTGATTGTACCGGTTTTATCCAAAATCAGTAGATCGATATCTCCTGCAGCTTCTACAGAGCGGCCACTCTTTGCGATCACATTGCGTTGTACTAAACGGTCCATGCCAGCAATTCCTACAGCACTTAATAGAGCGCTGATGGTTGTAGGGATTAAGCAGACCAGGAGAGCGATTAAGACAGGTAGAGTAACAATATGAGAAAGGTCTTGATTGGCAGCCGCAGAGCTATAATCGGAAAAAGTCTTTAAAGAGCTTGTTGTCATTAAAAAAATGATTGTTAGTCCAGAAAGTACGATGTGGAGAGCAATCTCGTTGGGAGTACGCTGCCTTTTTGCTCCTTCTATGAGATTGATCATGCGGTCTAGAAAACTGTTTCCCAGTTCAGAGGTAACTCTGATAGTGATACGATCGCTTAGCACCTTTGTACCAGCTGTGACAGCGCTACGATCTCCCCCACTTTCACGAATAACGGGAGCCGATTCACCCGTTATAGCAGACTCATCGATAGTAGCAACGCCATCAATGACTTCACCATCAGCAGGAATGACATCTCCCGCATCGCAGATGATGATATCACCTCTTCGAAGTTCATTAGAGGGCGTTTTAAATTCAATTCCATCACGTATTTGTCGAGCATAAGATTCGATCTTAGCTTTTTTAAGTGTCGCTGCGTGGGCCTTACCTCTACTCTCAGCAATGGATTGAGCAAAATTTGCAAAAAAGACTGTAATCCAAAGCCAAAAAGTAATTTGAATGTCAAACCAAGAAGTTCTTCCCTGAAATATTTCAAAAAGCGTGTAAACTAGCGTAACAATAGCCCCAATATAGGTCACAAACATGACAGGATTCTTATACTGAATTTGGGGGGTAGACATAATGATTGCTTCTTTCATTGAACACACAATCATTTTTTTATCCAGTAAGCTAGTAGTATGTCTGTTTTTCATGAAACCTCTAAAAAGAGCGATTCTCTAACATTAAAAGATGTTCAACAAAAGGCCCTAGGGCTAGGGCAGGAAAAAATGTCAACGCGCCTACGATCATAATCACACTTCCTAAAAGGATAAAAAATAGGAGCGTGTTAGTGGAGAATGTACCTGCAGAAAGAGGCGTAACCTTTTTTCTAGCTAATAGCCCTGCGACAGCTAAGCTAGGAAAAATAATGGCGATGCGCGCGACGAACATTACAATCCCCAAAGTTAAGTTAAAATAAACAGTATTAGCATTAAGACCCGCAAAAGCGCTGCCATTATTTCCAGCAACAGATGTATAAGCATATAGTATCTCAGATAGTCCATGAGGGCCTTGATTGCTTATACTCGACAGAGCAACGGGTAATACACTAGAAATACCTGCGCCCAATAAAATAAGGATTCCCGGCACTAAAATAGCTGCCATCACCCATTGAATTTCACGCTTTTCAATTTTTTTTCCCAAATATTCAGGAGTTCTGCCCACCATTAGCCCAGAGAGGAAAACTGTGAGTAGAACGAACATGATCATACTGCAAAGTCCAACTCCCACCCCGCCAAAAATAAGCTCTCCGAGCATTATATTAAACATAGCTATACCGCCTGTCAGAGGCGCCAAGCTTGAGATCATGGCATTAACAGAGCCATTTGCAGTACCCGTCGTAGACACTGTCCATAAAAGGCTGCCAAAAGTACCAAAACGAGTTTCAACTCCCTCATAGACAGGAAAGGCTTCCAGAATAGGATCACGCACACTCTCTGCATAATAGGAAATTCCCACTCCAAATACCCAAAAAACCAACATGACTAAAAATAGCAGCCATCCATGCTTTCTCGATCCAATCATGATCCCATAGGTATAGGTTAAGGCTGCCGGGATAAGGACAAGGGCAAGTGTTTCTAAAAAATTAGTTAATGCTGTTGGGTTTTCAAATGGGTGTGCGCTATTAGCGTTAAAAAATCCACCACCATTGGTCCCTAGCTGCTTAATGGCTATCTGTGAAGCCACAGGACCTAAAGGAATGGTTTGTTTTGCATTTTCGAGAGTCGTTACCTCTACATAAGGCGAAAAAGATTGAATGACCCCTTCTCCTGCTAATACGATCGCAAATATCAGTGAAAGAGGTAAAAAAATGTACACGGTGGATTTAATGAGATCTTCCCAGAAATTTCCGATCGTCTCGACAGTCTTTCGAGTGATTCCACGGATCAAAGCGATAATGGTAGCCATACCTGTAGCCGCACTCAAAAAATTTTGGACAGTTAAGCCAAGCATCTGAGTCAGATAGCTTAGAGTAGTCTCGCCCGAATAAGATTGCCAATTGGTATTCGTGACAAAGCTGATAGCGGTATTGAAAGCTAAATCCCAGGAGACGCCTGGGAAATTCTGCGGGTTAAGAGGTAAATAATATTGTATAAGCTGTAATAAAAAAAGAAACAAAAATCCAAATAAATTTAATAAAAAAAGAGCTTTTGCGTACTCTTTCCAGTTCATTTCAATCTTATAATTGACATTACTAACGCGATACGTTATTGTTTCTAGCCAACCAAGAATAGGAGTTGCAAAAGTCTGCTGACCTAAAAACACATTCGCCATATACCTCCCTACTGGAGGAGTAAGAGCGATCAGAATACCAGAGAAAATTAGGAATTCTATCCAAATATGTAAAGACATTGACAATTCCTCACTCTAAAATTTCTCTGGATATAGCAACGTGTAAATCAGATACACGAGGATGAGTAGAGTCAAAATTCCAGCAATAATGAATTCGGTTTGCATGTGACCCGACAGCAGTTCAAATTTCTTTTTTATTACACTAATTTTTTTTTAAAGCAAAGACGTATATATGCTAGTTTCTAACCCCCTTTATTCGAATGGAATTTATAACCACTTTAAAAAAAATACTGATTCCTTAGAACAAGACATCTATGAAGAAGTCTCCCTAGAGGAAATAGCAGAAAATCAAGAAGAATCATTTACGAGACAAACAGAAATTAATCAATTGATTGATTACCTCTCCATAGAAGGTCACAATGCCGTTGTTATTTCAGCTGCATCCCAACTAAGAAAAACCCATCTTGTCAATAGTCTTATTAAGTATTCTCATTCTGCTGCAGCCCCCTCCTATTTTAAAGATAGACGCTTTGTAAAGCTAAAAATTCCTGAGAAAGCCTCACGCGCATTACGAAATCTCCAGAATGAAAAAGATAAGCCCATCTTAATCATTGAAGAAGCGCAGACAGTTTTTGAAAATACATCCCAATGCGAACTTCTTAAAGCCAGAATTCCCTGTCATAAAGTCCCTATTATTGTCTTATCCACACAATCCTACGGCAAAAACACCTTTTTGGCTGATCAAGAATGGTATAGTAAATTTCATCATCTTTCGTTAAAAAATTTGACTATCAACGAGACTCTTCAAATTCTTCAAAGCACTAAGACTAAATATGAAAAAAAGCTTCAAGAGACCTATTTTCCAAATAACCCTATACAAATTTCCATCCATGACGAGGCAATAGACTCTATCATCAAACTGTGTGATGAATACTATGTCAATGAACCCTTACAAGATAAAGCTCTTAAAGTTTTAGAAATCGTCTGTTCGAAAGCCATTCACTCAAAGAGTGCACAGCCTGATGCCCTCTCTATCGAAATTACAATGGAAGATGTAAAGATCTACTTTCAAGAATATGCAAATATTAGTCCTATAAAACTCACCGCAGATTTAAAAAAAATTGAAGAAAGATTTGAAGTTAGCCCATTTCCACCCGATGAACCGCTCATTAAATATTCAAAAGACTTGAGAGCCCTCGTCATTAAAGGGGAGATTAAACCGGTCTTTGGAAGAGACGACGAACTGAAACAAATACAAAAAATATTATGGAGCGCCAAAGCGAATAATGTGTTGCTAGTAGGCCCCTCAGGATGTGGAAAGACCAGAATTGTAGAAGGTCTGACCTATCTTATCCAAATGGAAAAAGTATCTGAATACTTAAAAGATAAAGCTGTGCTCTATGTCCATCTATCGACGTTATTATCTGGAAACTATGACCAAAGTCCCGAAGAAAAATTAAAATTATTCTTTGAATCAGCTGCGCGTTACGAAGGCACTTTCATACTCGTCATGGACGAGATTCATCGCCTATTTGGCGCAAATCAACTATCTCAAGAATCAGCTAAAAGTTATGCAAACGAGCTGAAGCTACAGCTTGAAAAAGGAAAATTACGCTTAATAGGAATCACAACTTCAGAAGAATACAGAAAATACATAAAGTGTGATCCAGCACTCAAACGAAGATTTACAACGATCACAGTAGAACCATTAACGCCCGATCAATCGATTCAAGCTATCCAGCAAGATAAAGCAAATCTCGAGCTAGAGTACTTAAAAACACATCATAGACAGATCACCATTACTCCCGAAGCCATTCAAGCAGCCGTTCATCTTGGTCTTGAGTTCAATAAAGAAGAACATCTCCCCTCTTCTGCTACCACACTACTCGATCAAGGATGTGCAAACACCCTGTTTGAAGAGTCAGGGAATGAACCCCTCATCATCACTCAAGAACACATCATTGCAACCGTAGCTGAACAAACCAGGACAAGTAAAGAATCCATTACAGAAACTTACAACAAATGTCTTACTCGTATAATGGACAACTCCATTCCTCACACCTCAAGCTTAATGAAGTTCACCACAGACTTAAGCGCTAAAGTACTCCAAGGTGAATTCAATCAAGTCTTTGGTAGAGAAAAAGAACTCAATGAAGCCATCGAAATTTTAGGAGCCATAGAGTCCAATAACGTGCTATGGGTCGGGCCAGCAGGCTGCGGTAAAACAAGACTTGGCGAAGGCCTAGCCTGGTTTATTCAGCAAGACAAAGTTCCTAAATATCTAAAAGATAGAAAAGTACTCCTATTTAATCCACGCGACCTCATAGCAGGAACCAATTATCGCGGAGACCTTGAGCGCAATATCAAAGAATTTTTAGACAGCGTCAAAAAATACGAAGACAAATTTATCCTTGTCGTGGATGAAGCTCACCGATTAATGAGCGCAGGCATCCACTCACACCAAGCCACAGGCCTAGCTGATGAATTCAAAGAGCTCTTAGGACGCGGTAAACTACCTATGATCCTACTCACCACCCATCAAGAAGCTAAATTAATCAAAGTAGACAGAGCCTTTTATCGACGCTTCACTAAAAGCAAGATTACCCCTTTTACACCTCCACAAGCCATCGCTGCAATCAATCAAGAAAAAACTTTTATACAAACAAAATATCAAAAAACACATCAACGCTCCCTTGAAATCACCACCGATGCTGTCGAAGCAGCCGTCTATTTAGCCCCAGACTATAGCAAAAACGAAGGACTCCCCTCAGGAGCAATCAAACTCATTCATATAACCTGCGCAAAAACGCTCAATAACTCCAACGAACAGCAGGTCATTGTGAATGAATCAGACATTCTAGACACAGTCGCTCAGAAACAGAATACAACAGAAAAAAAACTTCTCAAAAAATTAAAAAAGCTCCAAGCAGAGCCGAGCGAATCTTTTTCTGTTTTAAAGCGCATACGATCCATTTGGAAACACTTTTCCAAAATGTGCAAAAGATTCTATGATTACTTGCGAACTATCATTGAGAGAATCCATGTCAGATAAAAGCCATGATGCCCTAAAAGCCGTTGAAATGGCAGAAATAGAAGCCAAAGAGTTTGGCTTTTATTGGGAGCATATTGAACAACTGACAGACCAGATCCAGAGCGAATGCCAAGAAATTTTAGAAGCCTGGCAAAAAAACAGTAAGGAACATATAGAGGAAGAGATCGGAGATCTCCTACTTGCAGCAGCCAGCTTAGCCGTTTTCTGCCAGGTCGATCCCCACACAGCCCTAACCCAAAGCTGTGACAAATTTAAAAAAAGATATACAAATCTAGTTGCCCTAGCTAAGAAAGATGGCCATTCCAACCTCAAAAACCAATCCTTCGAGACTCTCCTCTACTATTGGAAGCTAGCTAAAAACAGTTGCTAAGCAAAAATTTTTCCAGTATTTAAAAAACTAAATGTATGGGAGAAAGGCTATGAATTCGTCGGACGATCTATATAATGCCGCAGTGATCGGAGAGAATGGAAATAATCCAGATGTCACCTTTATTGCCGAAGGAAAACGTTTGCATGCTGTTGAAGAGCATATAGCTAAACTAAAAAAAGACAAAGCTGATCCTAAACTCGTTTTACCTCTAATGCGCAATGCCTACAAAGTTATCTTAGATTTTGCAAGAAGAACCATGCCCGAGACGTTCGACGAGATAGAATTAAAAGAAATTTCCTTAAAGCCCGAAGAGAAGGATCAACTCATTGAAAAGATCCAACATATCTACCAGCATCTCCATCACCGCGACCGCAACGAACTGTCCAGCCTGATCCACCACAAACACTATTCGCTTTGAATCGTTTGATAATATGAAGTAGAGAGAGGTTCACCGCAGAGCCGCAGAGAGCGCCGAGGAAGCGCAGAGATTTTATTTTCTTTAAAAAAATCTCTCTGCGTTTGCTCAGCGCTCTCTGCGACTCTGCGGTGAACCCCTCTCAAGTTTACTTAGTGACGATGTCTAATTGATCCTAATAAGCCATTTGATTCACCATTAGGTCCTGATGAAAAGAATAGCGTATGCTTATCTTCATGGCGTGGGTCACATTTGTCAAATGCTATTGCCCATAGACCATCAATAAAAATAGGATTGCCACTTGTATCATTAAGTGTCCCTAAAAATGCTCCTGAACGACGATCAAACGCATTGATATGACCATCACCGAAATTTCCGACCAATAACGCCTTACTAAATGCTCCAAAATGATGTGGCGCTATTGTTACCCCCCAAGGAGAGTTAAGTGCGCCATTGGAAATAAGACGCTTAATAAAATAGCCCGTTTCTGTGAAGACATCGACAAATCCATTTCCAGGACCAGCTTGATCATCATGATTTTGTGGAGACAACTGCTTAGCAAAAGTTATATACAGCTTGTCATCTAAATAAACCACATTGAATGGTGCAAATCCTGCAGGTATGGTTGGATCTGTAAATGATTTGATCAAATTAAAGTTTGAATCAAACATATCGATTTGGCCGTTATGAAAGTCTGTTGCAAAAAGAAAATGTTCGTGGTCAACCTCTACTTTTGCGAGTCCTTTATACACAGCACCTACTCCAGATCTGTCGACAACGACAACTGCAGTATTCGAATTTAAAAAAGGGCTCCAGGCCAAAATAGTACCTGATTCTGTAGCAAAAATTAGCTGAGCTGGAACACTTGTCGAGCCAATATGAAATTCACAGCAAGAATTGCTATGTACTATTCCTGTCGGACCTCCTGCCACATTGACAGGTGCGCCAATGATTCCACCTAATGGAGTATAAGATGTGGAAAGATCAGTTCCATTGTCAGAAACAATAGGATCTCCGAGATTATCAAATGTCAAACCCCAAGGATTTACCAAGTTTGGGTCGATAGTAAACGCTCCGAAACTAGACGTATTAGCGATGATTTTCGAAACGACATAACTGTTTGTGTGAGAAGAGAGCAAAGGCTGAGAGATTAAGCCCATCAGAAAGAGAAATAGGCTCACGCTTTTAAATAAATTTTTCATGTAGACTCCTCCAAAAATGATTAATATACACCACTTCAAATGAATCTATATGCCAAATTTTTTTTTAAAGCAAAGCCCAGAAAGTGGACATTCATGGACTAAGATGGACATTTATGGTCTAGAATGGACTAAGTGCTGTCCATTCTAGTCCATAAAAGTCCACCGCTTCTTGGGATCTTGATTTAATTAAATATAATAAGTACAATAAAAATAACAATTAGTATATAGTATATTTAATTGTATTACGAGGGGTTACTATGTCAGTTAATAATAATGTGGGTTTTTTTTACGAAGTTTATACACATGAAAATCCATCGAAACCTGTGGGATTCCTCCTTGGAATTGTACATAATATCTCTCCAGAAAATAAACAGATACTCAATTTAAACGAAAGAATCGTAAAAGCCATACAAAATTCAAAAATTTATCTTCCTGAAACTATAATGTCGTTTAATCCTGATAAAATGAAAGAATTATCTGATACAGTGTCACTAATCATAACAACAGAAATTGACGAATACATTAAAAAAAGCTATCCAATTGATCAACATAAATCAATGCATGAAAAATTCGATAAATTGCTTGATAATTTTGCTCAAATAACAAATTCAACAATTAGTTTTGATCAAGCTTTAATCAATACTGCTTTTATTCTAAAAGCTAGCGATACCAATAAAGAAGTTCTCAACCTGGAAGATTGGGAAATACAGAAAGATGCTGTATATGACATCGCATATAAAAAATTTAGTCAAAAAAACTTAATAAAACTTGGAGATAATGTTCTCGATCTTCAGATACACAAAGAAATGTCAGAGGCTTGGATCAAAGGTGATGAAGAAACAATTAAATATTTTCCTGATAATTCGTATTCTAGCAAACAAAAAATGGTAGTAAGAAATAGACGGATGACCGATTCTATTCGTACTGTGGCAAAACAGAAGCTACTTCCAGGTGAAACATTTTTTGCTTTTCCAGGTGTAATGCATCTGTATCCCTACAAGGGGGAAGAAGGTATTATTAAAAGATTGGAAAATGAGGGTTTTGTTGTAAAAAGGGTAAAACCTTAAAGATTAATACCGAAACTTGTAGCCTCCGGGGATTCCTCTGGAAAATATGATCTGCCAAAGCTGCATTTTTCGAGAGCGGAATGCCCCTGCACAAGAGAGAAGGAAATAGTTCCACATGCGATGAAAGCGCTCATCATACTCATGCTTAAGTTCTGGACAGTGCATATTAAAATTATGGTGCCATGCCATCAAGGTTTTATCGTAGTCTGCACCAAAGTTATGCCAATCCTCCATCACAAATAAATCATCGATCGCAGAATGAATTTGGCTAATTGAGGGTAGCATTCCATAAGGGAAAATGTACTTATTCATCCAAGGATCGCCATCATAACTGGTTTTCCTGCTTCCAATGGTATGAAGTAAGAAAATCCCCTCTTCCTTTAAACAGCGGCTTGCCACAGTCATGTAAGTGCGGTAGTTTTTATAACCAACATGCTCAAACATTCCAACGGATACAATACGGTCATACTCTCCTGTCAAATCTCTATAGTCTTGCAACATGATTTTGACTGGAAGACCCTGGCAACGCTCTTCCGCAAGCTTTTTCTGTTCTTTCGAGATGGTAATGCCCACTACTTCTACGCCATAGTTTTTGGCGGCAAACTTAGCTAGTCCACCCCATCCACAACCTATATCAAGCAGTTTCATTCCCGGTGTCAACTTAAGCTTCTTGCAAATGAGGTCCATTTTGTTCAGCTGGGCTTGATCGAGTGTAGTAGCATTATCCCAATAACCGCAGCTGTAGATCATCTCCTTGTCGAGCATTGCCTGAAATAGCTTATTTCCAAGATCATAGTGCTTTCTGGCCACTACTTTAGCTAGCCTTTTGGTTTGGTAATTAAAAATTTTATGCATTAAGTATTTGAATATTAACCGCTTATTGGTTTTGACATACTTAGGGATATTCGCGTTAATTAGGCGGGCTATCATCTGATCTATGCTTTCGCAATCCCACAGTCCATCCATGTAGGACTCGCCTAGTCCTAAATTTTGGTAATATAAAATCTGAGAATAGAAATGATCATCATGTACCTGTATATCCCAGGGTCTAGTTCCATTGAGGATAATATCTGCATGAGCAAGGAGTTTAGTGACTTCTTCTTTTTCTTTGAATATTGTCTCTGCCATACGTTCCCCAAAAACTCTTTTAGTTTTTAAATACTAAAGAATTGATAATCGGGATACTCTTTTCAACGGCTTCTCTCAGATCTGAGGGTAAATTTTGTTTTGTTAATAAAAGTTGAGACGCCAAGAGAGCTTCTGTATAGTGCTTTGACAAATAGGCATCGATAGTAAACTCAAATAGAAGACCCCAATCATATATCCACTGCTCCACAAAAAGCATATCGACTGAACCAGTTATCATTAGGCCTTTCCTAGCTGTCTGATAGGCTAAATCGTAATTTTTATCTTCTTTATACACTTTTGAAAGGTGATAGAGAGGCTCTATACGTGAAGGGTTATATTTAAAGGCTTTTTGATAGCTCTCTATAATTTGTGCCCTATCCTTTTTTAATGCTTCTTGGAGTAATCCCCTCTGAACCTTCGACCAATAGATCTCTTCTTTATATCCCCCCATTTTGATCCGCTGCTCATAGTATTTTAAGGCTTGTTCATAATCTTTTGCATCTCGATAACTTTGCGCCAAATAGAAGACATACCGTGAGTTATTAGGCTCTTTTTTTAAAGCTTCTTCAAGTATTTGTGCATCCTTTATGAACTTTTGTGGATCTTTACTCCGATTTCCATTGCCATGATACTGATAGGAGATTTCTGGTAGGAATAAACTACTTAATGATAGAGGGGAAAAGATAAATTCATGCAGTACCCCATACCAGTGCCAAGGAAGCTTGTTATTCACTAGCGCTATACGGCTATATATAGTGCCAGCATCTTTAATTTTAATTGTATAAGTATCTCTGTCTAGGATGGGCCAAGAATATTTTTGAGGCGTTTCTAAAGTATCGTCCGCATCCATAAATAGGAGATAGTCTGCCTTACCTTTTGCATAGTCCAGCGCTTCATTGCGATTATGGGCGAAGTTTACCCATGGGCGCTCACGAAGCTCTCCAGGTATGTCTTTCATAAAATCTTTGATGATTTTCTGAGTTCCATCTGTAGAGCCGGTATCTACAATCACCCAATAATCGATAAGCGGCTTCACGCTAGCTAAGCAGCGGCAAATGACATGACTTTCATCTTTGACAATCATGTTAAGACAGACAGTTTTGCGACCTTCAGTAGCTGAGAGGGTCATATAAAATGCTATGAAAATGGTGCAAAGCACCATATATTTAAATTTTAATTTTAAAGAAGGCATCGAAAATCAGTTGGTAAAGAGGTCTACTCGTTCCATTTCCATGCACAATGCAAGGCTTAATATAGGTTTCGGTAAATGTGACCGTTCTGTTTCGTGTATCAATGATAACTTCATGATTGCCCAATCCCATCATGGTTAAAAAGAGTTCTCCTTTATAGTCGAAAGTATACATTTTTTGTTTTTTGAAATAATGCTTGGTTAATTCTCCTTGATCATCTCCACTAGCTACAATGGGAGATACCTCTTTTAAAATCTGTTTGATATGTCCGGCATACCCAATGAATGCTCCGCTATTCAGATATCTTAATGAAGTTGGGCTTTGGGGAAACTTTGAGGCCAACTCACCATATGGCCAGCATGTTCTTTCTACAGCAATTACAAAATTACTGTTCATTTTTTTAAATTTTTTAAGGATCTGCTCTGGTGTTGATAAAAATAGGACATCGTAGGCATCGACAAACATCACGATATCTGTCTCTGGTATATCTTCGACATATCTTTTAATATGAATCAACTTCTCATTCAATCCTCGGAAGGGCATACCTAAACCTAGTACATCCATAGGTATGTTATAAACGAGACAAGAGCGTAGCAGTTGCACTAAACCCAATTTTCTGTCAGAAGCTACTGTGCAAAAATGGAGAGTTGGTTCGGTTTCAGCTTGCAGATAATTCTGAAAGAGTAAAATGCATAAAACTAGTGCAAGAACTTTTTTCATAACGATCCTCTAGAAAAATTCTAGAGAATCCTAGCATGACAATGTTTCTTTTGAAAAGCCCTTTTTAAACGCAAAGTCGCAAAGGCGCAAAGAAAATTTTTTCTTGTTTTCTTTGCGCCTTTGCGACTTTGCGTTTAAATTTTCTGTGGTGATTAATGCAACAAGGCTCTTTGATCACATAACTCCACGCCAATCATTGAAATTTAGTTTCTGAATCCAAGGATGCGTAAATGCACTGGAGTCAATGCTTGCTCTCATTTCATCCAATTCCCAGGGAGAAAACAGATTTGAATACTCTAAATTAAGGAACAGTCTATTTTTGGATACAGTTGATTTATAGATGGTATATTGCGAATATTCCCTTGAACATTCTTTGATAGCAGTTTTCAGTTTTGTTTTTTCAAAGGGATTAAGCATATCCTTATTGTAGCTTTCAACTAGAACGTTAAGGATTCTTAGAGCTTCAATCACAATATATGGACTGCGGTCGGAATGCTCCATACAGATGTTAAGAATTGCAAACTGATTCGCAATTGTGAGAGGAAGGGTATATAAACCATAAATGAGGTTAAATACTTTGGCATGAAAGATAATATAATTTTCATCTGGAAGATTAAGATAGCGTTCTAAGAGTTGGATGACTCTCTTTGTTAATTTTGGGTCCAGTTCAACTGCAGGGTTCCCTGCATATTGTCTGCGCATTCGATTGACCTCAAAAAGAGACAGTCCAAAAACATCGATTTGAAACTTAGGAGCTGACCCAGTGTGTAAAGTATCTAATAAAAGTGTATTGACTTCGTGAAAATTATTGCGAATGGCGAGTAGCTTTGGATCAGTTTCTGCTGGATACAAGAAGCGGTAAAACCATTGCATCATCTTCTGATAGTAGCTTTCAGGACAATATAGAGGATCAAACTGCTGTTTTACAAATAAATACATCTGATTATAAATACGTGTTATTTTTTTTAATTTTCCTTCGTCTGTATGCTTTATAAAAGGACATGATGCCTTAATTAATAAAAGATAGAGGTCTGATAGAATTTGAGGATCGTGCGTGGCAGGAAAAGTATTGAAAAGAAGAGAATCTTTGGCAAGCAGATTAAAAATCTCATTTTCTTCTTTCAGATAAGTAAGGGCTAGTTTCCAACAGTCAAGTTGTTCAGAGGGATTGTTTTTAAAGAACTTCTTTTCTTCGGCTGCTTTTAATAAATTCCAAAGTTCTTTTTTATCTTTTGGCTTTACATCATGAAATGAGTCTACGAGCAAAAATAACTCATGCAAAAATAGTGGAGATGGATTTGGAAAACGCAAAAACATGGCTAGGAATATGCCCAATTCACGCTGAAATTTTGTAATTCCCTTTATTGTCAAACAACTTTGAGCAATTTCTTTTATCTCTTTCTTCAGCTCTTTAGTTTTAGGTACTTCTACTTCTTGAATGCACCTAAGGCATGTTGGATATTCACTATAATTTTTAAAGAATTGAGCCAGATCTATCCATAGCTTTTGATGATATTCGTTATCTTTGTGAGGCTTACATATCTGTTTGATATGAGAGAGTAGATAATCAAATTCTCTTTTATTACTGTGAAATGCTACCCTGCAGCAGCGAAAGAGTGTCTCAAAAAGTCTATCATTAATCACTTTACCAGCTATACAATTACACATTAACCTTGCCCAAGCTAACGCTGGATGATTTAATTGACGATCTAAAAAGCGAATGATGAGTATATTAATAAAGTATAGATCATCATCAAAGTATGGCTCTTGGAGTTCTTCATAAAAATTTTTGATAGATTCCTCTAGAATCGAACAGGATTGGAGTTTTTCATAAAAAGCTTTGATAAATTCTTCTGGAATCAACCAGGAGTGGATTACAAGAAGTTGTTCTGCAGAACTTGAAGCTTCACACGTAACTATCTCATAAATAAAAGTGAAAATAAGCTGTTGCCATTTAAGTTTGTCAATCCAAGGAAAAAGGGCTTGAAAGACCTGAAATTGAAGTGGAACGTTAAAGAGCTCCGTAACCTTTTCAGAAATAGATTCACAATGAGCTTGAATGCATTGTTTTATCAAGTCAGTCTCTTCGCTTTTTTTACTTCTAGCGCAGGAAACATTCAAGAGTTTGGCTAAGAGTTCCCAATATTTTTCCTGAATTTTTACATGGCACTCAGTCGGCATGCCTATCTCTAAAATAAATTTTAATAGAGGTACAATTTTTATAGATCCATTTGACTGAAACTTTACAGCTGTATTGACTAACGAACCAAGGACGGATAACTGTATTTCCTGTTTAGAATGTATCCAAAGGGGCTGACAAAGAATGATAAGTAAATTAACTTGTTTATTCCACTCCAAAGGATTAGATTTTGTTTCAAAGGCCTTTTCTAGAATTTGCCAGTGAAGTTTAATAAACTTCTTTGATTTTTCATAGAAGGAATTACTTAATTTTATGGTGTCACATTTTTTCTTTTGAATTGCAGGTATGAATAGTTCGCGATAAGTTTTTTCAAAATTGTCTATATTAACTAATGCATTCCACTCTTTATCTAATAGCTCAAAAGCTTCAGAAAATCTTTCTTCAGCAATTTTGTTTTGCAAAAGGATCATGTAATGTTGTGACGCTTTTTCTGCAGAAGATTGTAGACCTGTTTTGATAAAGTTTTCAATTTGTTCTATTGTCCATCCTTGTTCGCTAAGTCTGTATTCTTTATCTACCTCTTTTGTAAGTTCAGCAAACTCATTTTGAAGATCTTCGCAATTATTTTTTTGTAAAATATTTGCGCGAAGCACAAAAGATGAAGAACCAGCTTGAGCCAACTGAGCAAGATAATTTTTGATACAGTGAATGACAGCTTTATTAAATGGATCTTGAAAACGTGAAACGATTAATTTATAAGCGTCTTCATAAAAACCGATCTTATTAAATAGGATTAGAATTTTTTCAAGGTGCCTATTCTCAGGTAAAAATTTTGTCTTTCTAAGACATCTTCGGATAGCTGCAGTAAAGTTTAACTGGGAATTGATATCTAGATTAAAAATAGCAGTAAATATTGAATTTAAGGTGTCCGCATTCTCGTGAGTAGCTTTTTTAGCAAATCCATTCCATACTTTCAATGCTTGTAAAGTATTCAGAGGAAGTACAGTATTAATAATTTTACAACCGATACGCACACATTCTTTCGGGCTCAACTGATAACTATTTTTATACCAAACTGCTTCTGCAAAAGATCTGAGAGCTGCATTTCGCGTTAAGAATAGTGGAGTTAAATACTTTTCAACTAAATCGGACTTTGAAGTTACTTTACTGAAATCAAATTGAACGTCAGAGGTTAATTCACTGATGTGTAAAGTGATATCCTCAATAAGATCATCTCTCTGATCTTGAGAAGAAACAGTGAAATAATCATTTATAAAATTTTCAATGAAATTTAAATCAGGATTTACTTTAGCTGGTATATTATCTGGAAACTGTAATGGAGCTATAGGGTTGGGGGTCACTAATTGAGTATTTTCAACTCTATTTAACCCATAAGGATCTAAGGTAATCATTGTATTTTCAAAATAATAAATTAAGCAAAGGAGCAGGATAACAGGATAGAATTAATATTGCAGCAAAAGAAATTACTCCTACGAGAGCAGCAGGTAATGAAAACTCGGCTGCTTTAGCTTCTAATGGATCTTGAGAGAACATGATTGCGATAATGCGTAGATAATAGTAAGCAGATAAAATGGTAGTCAGTAAGCCAATGATTACTAATGTATAGTACCCTGCCTGAAAAGCTACTTTAAAAATATAGAACTTGGCAAAGAACCCAGCAGTTGGGGGAATTCCAGCTAAAGTGAGAAGGCATATCGTAAAGAGCGCTGCGATAAAGGGCGAGCGCCGGAAAAGGCCTTGAAGATCTTTTAAGAACACTCCTTCATCTCGCGAATCCAGAAAGGCTAGCACCGCAAATGAGCCTAAGGTAGCTATGGAGTAGACGATTAAGTAAAATTCTAAGGCTGGGAGTGCCTGAGGGGTGCCAGCTGCCAGTGGAATAAGCAAAAATCCTGCGTGAGAGATGCCTGAATAGGCAAAGAATCTCCTCAGCTGTGTTTGGCGGATAGCGACAATATTTGCATAAATCAAAGTTGGAATAGCGAGTAAAGCTATTCCTTGATTCCATATAGGATCAAACTGAGGTATCGCATCCATAAATACGCGTACGAATGCTGCAAAGGCTCCCACTTTTGTTCCCACAGCCATAAACGCTGTTACAGGTGTCGGCGCCCCTTCGTAGACATCGGGAGCCCAGACATGGAAAGGGACAATAGCGGCTTCAAAGGCTAACCCTAAAGTGACTAGAGCGATTCCGCTTAAGAAAAGCGCCTTACCTGATGTAGTTGTCAGCGATCGGTACCCATCAAGAAGTGCGTCAAAACGTGTTGTACCCACAGCTCCATAAATCAATGCTATCCCATAGATTAAGAAGCCGGCGGCCAAAGCTCCCATAAGAAAATATTTGAGAGCTGCCTCATAGGAAGGTTCCCACCTCTTCATATAACAGCTAAGGACATAAAGAGAGATAGAGAGAGTTTCTATGCCAAGGAAAAGAGTTAAAAAGTCGGCGGAGGCGCCAATTAAGATGAGGCCAAATAGCGCTGAGAGCAGCAGAAAATAGTATTCTCCATGACTGGCTTCGAACCGTTTAAAATAGGAGGTCGAAAGCAAAGTCGTTCCTAACCCGATACATAAAAAGAAAATGGTAAAGACCCGTGCGAGTGTATCAAAGCGAATCCAAGGTGTAAGAAGAGGATTCTGAGAACTGGGAGCAAATATAGCTGCAACAAGCGCTCCTGCAATAAAGAGGAAAGCTAAAGGAAATGCCCATTGCTTCATTGATTTTTCGGCAAAGCTCTCAAGAAGAAGTAAAAGCAGAGATCCGCATAAAACAATCAACAAAGGGCTAAGAGCAGCAAAGTCATTTAGGGCCAGGCTTGTGCTCATGGCATTTCCTCCTGCTGGGCAAGCGTCGTGACAGACTTTATCTGATTGAGCACAGGTGCTGGATAGATGCCTATCCACAAAATTAAAGCAACCAATGGAAGAGCAATGATGAGCTCTCTACCTCTAATGTCGACCCAACGCTCTTGGAAAAGGCTAGGGACATCAAAATAGACTTTTTGCATCCAGCGTAACATGTAAACAACCGATAGAATAACGGTGAGGGAAAAGAAAGCAGTTAGCCATGGATTGATTCCAAATAGTCCAAAGAAAATTAACAGCTCCCCTACAAAATTGTTGGTTCCTGGCAATGCTACGGAAGAGAGCACAAAAAAGAGTGTCAGCCAACAGAGTTGAGGTAAAAATTTGGCCATTCCACTGACCTGACCCATTCTTGTAGAGCCCAGACGCTCCTCCAGCCATCCTGCGACAAGGAAAAGCGCCGCTATTGTAATTCCATGATTAAGCGCTTGCAAGATAGCACCTTCGTGAGCTACTTGAGACCAGATGAATAGGCCAGCCAAAATAAAGTTAACGTGAGATAGGCTGGAATAGGCAATAAGACGTTTGAAATCGTTTTGTCTCCACGCTGCCAAAGCACCATAAAAGACCCCTGCGATTGCCAAACCTAGGAGAAGCGGGCTCCAAGCAACAAGTAAGACAGGGAAGAGCTCAAAGCCAATGCGCAAGATACCATAAATGCCTGCCTTTGAAAGAAGCGCTGCAAGGAGAATAGTTCCAGCCGTCGGAGCTTGGCAGTAGGCATCGGGTAGCCATGCATGAAAAGGAAAGAGGGGTGTCTTGATTGCGAAAGCAAGCAGAAAGATCACTAAACAGAAGGGAGCGTAAGGAGAGTTAGCCGCAGATTTAGCTAAAGCGTCTAAGTTAAAAGTATCCCCTGTAGTTAAGTAGAGGAAAAGAACGGCTGCGACCATTAAGGCAGAACCGGCAATCATGTAAATTAAAAATTTAAGTGACGCATTTTGACGCTGAGGTCCTCCCCATAAATTGATGATAAAGTAGAGAGGCAAAAGCATCGATTCCCAAAAGATTGTAAATAGAGCAAGATCACGCGCTGTGAAGAAACCAATCAAAAGTCCCTGTAAAAGAAAAACAAGCCCATAGAATGCATTTGGATAGCTTAAAGAACCGCTGCGTACAGCCAAAATGCTGACAGGCGTAATTAGAGCGGTTAAATACAAGAATAGTAGTGAAAGAGAGTCGACTCGTAAGTAAAAATCGATGGAGATCCCTGGAATCCATGCATGCTTAACACTGAGTCCCATCCATTTCGTTTGTCCATAAATCAGTATTGCTAAAGGGAACAAACTCAAGATGACAGCGAGAATTTTAAAAGATTTTTTAGGTAATCCAGGTATGAAAAACGCAATGATCGATGTGATAAAGGGCACTACAAATAAGAGTAATAAGCTAGACATACACCTCAAACCTGGTTAGAAATTTTAAACGCAAAGACGCAAAGGCGCAAAGAGGAAATATATAAATTTCTTCTTTGCGCCTTTGCGTCTTTGCGTTTAATTTTAATTTTCATATCGCGTTCCTTAAAAGATAAAATAAGCTATTATAATCACGGTTCCTACTACCATCCATGCTACATAGGAGCGAATCTGACCGCTCTGTACCTTTTGTAAACCTCTTGAAGTTGCTTGAGTGATCTTGACAACTAGCTGAATGATACCATCAAAGATTTTTGGCTCTATAACTTTTGCTATCAGGTTTGCAAGGGCTCTAAGCGGCCGAACAATCAGAAAGTCGTAAATCTCATCCACATAAAAAGATCTTCTTAATAGCTGTATAGGTGCTCCCAATTTGTCTGCATAGTAATAGTACAAAACAGCTGCTGTTCCTAAGCCTAATAATCCGCCAATCATGGAGATCAATGTCTCTGGCTCAAAGAAAAAATGGCTGCTCAAGACAATGGTATGGTCAATGCCTGCCTCTGCCAGAAATCTCTCTAAAAGTGGTGTTTTGCCAAAAGCAAAACCTAAAAATCCTCCACAGATTGAAAATAGAGCCAATACAGATACTGGTATAAGCATGATTGCGGGTGCTTCTTTGATCATTTTCAAAATCTTATCCTCAAGCCGATAAGACCCCATAAAAGTTAAGAAATAGGCTCTGGTTAAATAGAACGCAGTCAAGATAGAAGCCGCTAAACCTATGCAAAATAGAACATCAAACCCTGCGATGTACTCTTGCTCTAAAATTAAATCTTTACTGAAAAAGGCCGCAAAGGGAGGAATCCCGGACATAGCCAAAACGCCTATTAAAAAGAACCAATGCGTTATGGGAAACTTTTTCCACAATCCTCCCATCTTATTCATATCTGTAGAACCGTGCATCATATGCACCACATTACCCGCAGCGAGAAAGAGCAGCCCCTTCATAAAGGCATGCGTTGTCAAATGGAACATAGCCGCGTAGTAGGCACCTGCCCCGCATGCCAAGAACATTAAACCTAATTGGCTAACTGTAGAGTACGCCAAAACGCGTTTTAAGTCTGTCTGGCCGACTGCACAAAGCGCCGCAAAGAGTGATGTTACCGCCCCAATAACTCCCACAATCTGTAAAGTAATAGGTGCCAGTCCAAACACGGCGCTCATGCGGACAACTAAGTAAACTCCTGCTGTCACCATCGTCGCAGCATGGATAAGAGCCGAAACAGGTGTAGGACCCTCCATCGCATCGGGCAACCATGTGTGGAGTGGTATCTGCGCTGATTTTCCGGTAGCACCCATGAAGAAGAGCAGTGTCAAAATCGTAAGAAGAGGCGCTCCCATCGCAAAACGTTCTCCAACAGCTTGGCTTATTTCAGCGATGTCTCCCGTCCCAAATGTATGAAACGTCAGTAATAGCCCTAAAAGAAATCCAAAATCTCCAATGCGGTTAACGACAAATGCCTTTACGGCAGCTTGTGCAGCTGCAGGCCTAGTGTACCAGTATCCAATCAATAGATAGGATGCTAGACCTACACCTTCCCAGCCAACGAAAAGCAAAAGCAAATTGGCTGCCAGCACAAGTAAGAGCATGGCAAAGACAAAGAAATTCAAACAGGCAAAAAAGCGCGCGAAATCCTCTTCATGCTCCATATATCCATTCGAATAGACATGAATTAAGAAGCCAACTCCTGTTATAATCATTGTCATCAGCAAAGAGAGAGGATCAATCCTAAGTGCGAAGTCAGCGTTAATGCTCTCGACAGGAATCCAGCGGAAGAGAGTGACTGTTTGAGGTTCCATCAGAACAAACTGATACATCCAAAGAAGTGTTGAAAAACAGACCAGAGATGTAAAAATCGTTGCACAACCTATAAAGCCTGCAACTTTTTGTGAAACATAATAAGAGGAGGTCATCAAGATTAGGAAGCCTAAAAGCGGCGCAAACAGCCCAATCCAAATTGCATACTCCACATTACCCTCTCAAGTTATTGAATTGATCAATATCGACCACTTGCTTTGCTCGAAATAGATTAATAATAATAGCCAACCCTACAGCAGCTTCTGCAGCAGCAACGACAAGAACAAAAAAGACCCAAACCAAACCGATTTGATTTCCCCATTGCCTTGCAAAAACCACAAACAAAAGATTGGCTGCATTAAGCATCAGCTCTATCGATAAAAATAAAATTAAAGCATTCCGCTTTGCCAATACTCCTACAATGCCAATCGCAAACATCGCCATGCTGACAAAGATATAGAATGCAACGTCCATTACCTCTCCTTCCTTGCAACGTAAATGGATCCTACAATCGCAACCAGAAACAATAAGATAACTGCTTCAAAAGGAAAGAAATAGTCGAGGTAGATAGCTTGACCCAGTGACTGCACAGTTCCATAACCTTCAGGTAGTTTTTCTTTGGCCAGAGGAAGAGTAACCAATTGCTGTCCTAAATAGGCCAAAATGGCAACAAATCCCGCTCCTGCAACAAAGAGAAAGGGCCACAAGCTTTGCGCTTTATAACTGGAAATCTGCAAATGTGCATCCTGAAATAGGATAATGACAAACATAAAAATGACAAGAATCGCCCCAGCATATACCAAAACTTGCATCACAGCGATAAACTGTGCAAAAAGCTGTAAATAGATCACCGCCAGTGTAAACAAAGTCAATAAAAATGATAGGCAGGCATGGACAGGTTTCCTAGCTAAAAGCACCCCAAGTGATGAGAGTATCAAAATACATCCTAGAATCCATTGCACAGCATTATCAAATGGCATTAAATTTCCCTCCGCGGATCTCGACCAGAATCTCCAGGTTTTTTTTCAGTCAGCATGTCTTTTGTATAGATGAGCGATTCGCGCGTATAGCCGGATAGCTCATACTCATTGCCGAGGATAATTGCACCTGTTGGGCATGCCTCCTCACAATATCCGCAGAATATACAACGTAACATATTTATTTGAAAATCTGTAGCGTAACGCTCTCCATGAGAGTGCCTATCATCGGGCATATTTTGAGCCGGCTTAACATAGATCGCTTGCGAGGGACAGACAATAGCGCACAACTCACACCCGACACAGCGCTCTAGGCCATCTTCCCACTTCGTTAGGTAATGTCGGCCACGGGAACGGGCGGGCAATTTACGTTTCTGTTCGGGATAACGAAGTGTCACAGGGCGTTTGAAGGCATACTTTAAAACAATAAATAGCCCGCTGAAAATTGCCCAAATTTTATAAAGATTTTTTTTCATTTCACACCAAAGTAAAATAGGCCGTAATAATCAAGTTCAATGTAGCGATCGGAACCAGTACCTTCCAACCAAAACGCATGAGCTGGTCGTAGCGAAAACGCGCCATCGTGGCTCTCACCCACATGAAGAAGAAGACAAACAGCGCGAGCTTGACACAAAACCAAAGCACAGGGATATCCCAGGGGCCTAACCAGCCTCCTAAAAATAACGTCACAGCTATAGCAGAGACAGCCAAAATGTTGATGTATTCCGCCAGAAAGAAGATCGCGAATTTCATTCCCCCATACTCCGTATGGTATCCTCCAGTTAGCTCATGCTCAGCTTCAGGCAGGTCAAAGGGAGCGCGATTTGTCTCTGCAAACGCCGTAATTAAGTAGATGATAAAGCTGACTGGATTGGTCCATACCAACCAATGATCTCTCTGAGCTTCAACAATAGCTGGAAGGCTTAATGACCCTACCGATAGCACTACAGTTAATATGGAAAGTCCCATCGGAATTTCATAGCTTATCATCTGAGCAGTGCCGCGTAACCCTCCTAAAAGAGAGTAGCGATTATTCGATGCCCATCCAGCTAAAACGATCCCATACACAGCTAAAGAGGAAAAAGCTAATAAAAATACAATTCCAGCATTGACGTCAGCAATACGCAGTTCTATAGGATAGCCCGCAATATGTATTTCTCCGCCGATAGGTATGAGGACAAAAGCAAAAAGCGCTAAAAAGAGCGATATTGCTGGCGCTAACCAATAGGTAAAGGGTTCAATGTTATCAGGCTGAAAACGTTCTTTACAAAGTAGCTTAATGCCATCTGCAATAGGTTGTAGAAGTCCTAATGGCCCCACCCGATTTGGGCCTAACCGCAGCTGCATCCTCGCCATCAAGACACGTTCTAGGAACGTCATGTAAGCCCCAGCGCCCAATAAGATGAGGATGACTATCACACCTTTGATAAGCACAATGATCGCATCAAATAACATGAGCTAACACCTTTCCGTATCAGGCAAACTTTGAGTGAGAGCATAGTTTAATTTCATTTTACCGCAGAGCCGCTGAGAGCGCAGAGATAACGCAGAGATTTTTTCTTTAATCTCTGCGTTATCTCTGCGCTCTCAGCGGCTCTGCAGTAAAATGAAATTAAACCATGTATTCACTCAAATTTGGTCTTTACTTATTTTTTCAATTGTAATGGGCAAACCATTTAATAATTGAGTGCCCAGTTCATGTACAGGAACTTCTTCAAAACCTAAAGGCAGTACAATGGTACCATCTGCTACTCTAGCGTCTAACATTACTTTCGCATGAATCAAGTTGTTAATATGCACTGTATCACCACTTTGTATCCCTCTTTTACTACCTTCACCTGGATTGATGCGTACGTGAGGTTCTTGCGCCAACTGAATGACATGAGGATTGTGCTTCATCCGTTCACCGTGATCGAATAGCGCATGCGCGAAGGTCGCTAATAGGGATTCAGTTTGAGCCATAGTGGACTCCATCCGTGACGAGGGTAAAGTTTAATTTTTGGGCAAGTAAAGCAAATATTTCAGCATCGCTGAAGAGGTTATCGGGGATCATTTTTCCAGGATTCAACCTTTGCTTT
>JABDDJ010000022.1 GCA_013287645.1 Chlamydiota bacterium
AAACTGATGAATCCCATCAAAATAAAGTAAAAAACAGTAGGTAAAGTAAATCTGCGTAAGAGAAAGGCTATTCCCCAGGAGAGTAAGATTGTTCCTGGAAGAGTTCCAATAATTTCATAGTAAGGAATTAAAGAAGAGGACCCTCCAATATCGGCAATAGCAATAGCATTACGCGCGCTCCGCAGTACAGTAAAAGCAAGAGTAAGTAGGGTCACCAGGCTAAAAAGAAGACTATTTATGCGCAATGAAATCTCGAAATAAAAACTAAAAAAATTGAAAATCTTAATCAAATCATAACAATTCTTCAATATATTAGAGATATTATTTTTTAATGAAGGAGTAAAATAATGTTGAAGAATTATGTAATCTTTACCACATCCCTGTTCCTAATGATGTTGACAGCTCTATCTGGAAGTCTTTTTTTACAAGATCAAGAACCAAAATTAATTATAAACATGGAAGATACAAATGCTCTCCCACGCAATTTTCGAAAAGCGCAAACCCCTTTTCTCAAGGAGCGCAGCTCAGAAGTGGTTTATCTTCCAGTGCGGAATGGATTAGACAAAATGAATATGTCGGGAAGTTCACAGTATTCTAAGGGAGCCCTTCAAGTTATATTAAAAAATGTAGGGAGAGGTCCCGTTTATTTGATCGATTTACGCGAAGAGTCTCATGGATTTATCAACGATCATGCAGCGAGTTGGTTTGTCGAGAGAAATTGGAAAAATCTGGGGCTTACTCCCCAGGAGATTGAGAGCGATCAACAGACTCGGTTGCTAGAGGTCCATCATATGGGTAAAGCTTTTGTTTATTATGATAAACATGAAGAGAATCCCAATGAGATGCTAGTAAAGAATGTCTCTAGTGAAGAGCGCTTAGCTAAAAATTTAAAAGTTAATTACAAAAGATTTTATGTAACTGACCATATGCGCCCTAGAGATGAAGTTGTCGATGAGTTTATACAGTTTGTAAAGTCTCTTCCTGATAAAAACTGGCTCCATTTTCATTGTAAGGGAGGGAAGGGGCGGACAACGACCTTTATGGCAATGTTTGACATGATGCATAATTCCCGTAGCGTCTCTTTTGAAGATATTATTTTACGCCAATGGTTAATAGGTGGAATAAAGTTAGATGATCCCGAAAAAGATGCAGAATGGAAAGAGTTTTATGTGGGAGAGCGGTATGAATTCCTAAGGAATTTTTACAAGTATTGCCGCGAGCATCCACAGTTTGATATAAGCTGGTCGGAATATACACATAATTAGAAAAAATTAAACGCAAAGTTTAAATTCTTTATTCACAAATATTTAAACTATGCATTAATTCTTCGTTTTCTTGGATTTCCCAAAGAAATTTTTCCAAGACTCGAAGAACTAACTTAGATGTATTATAGACTCCCGAGGTCAGGAAGGCGATTTCTAAATGAGGGCCTTTCTCATCCAGAATTGCAATGAGTGTGTAGGTAACTGCTCGGTTATTCATTAGATCGGGAACAATCCAAATGACAAATTGGTCGTTGACTAGAGTAATTTTTTCTTGAGTTTCCACTACCTGAAAAAATCGAGTTAAGCCTAATGGCTCGCTGTCTGAACGAAGATAGTGCAATAAATCCAAGCGGTGAAGAAGGTCTATATCAACGATAGTAACTCCGTCAGGAATCCATTCCGTTAAATTTTTTGTGTATTCTTTATAGCATTGTTCTAATGCTTGTATGTTCTCCATCATATCTCCTCCTCCCATCCTTGGACCGGACCTTGCATCCTCCTTGCGAATGCCTTATTAATAGCAAGATTTAGGCCAACTTGTTATTATTTGAATAAATTATTCAATTTCCTTGGTATGCGATTAATTTATACTGCGATTTTTATATTAAAACTAACAATGGCATTCCCTTTGCTTGCCCTAACTTCGCTTTCTATGGATGTGAATGCGGAGTCAGCGGTATTGATCAATGGAGTAACCGGTAAAATTCTTTTTGAAAAAGAGGCTCATACCAAGCGTTCCCCAGCTAGCATTACAAAAATTGCTACAGCGATTTTTACTCTTTTAGTTGCCTCTGATAAACTGGATGAGCTCGTTACCGCTGATTACGATAGCGTTGCATGGGTCTCTGTAGCAGAAAAAAAGCGCTCTAACTATTCCATTCCAGCCTATTGGTTGGAGCCAGGGTATTCCAATATTTCTTTAAAAAAGGGCGAAGTACTCTCCCTGCGCGATTTATTCTATGGAATGATGCTTGTTTCGGGAGATGATGCCTCAAATCTCATTGCGAAACATGTAGGAGGGACCGTCCCCCAATTTATGGCAGGTTTAAACGCATATCTGCAAAAAATTGGCTGCAAAAATACACTCTTTTCCAATCCGCATGGCCTTTATCATCCCGACCATTACACGACAGCCTATGACATGGCCATTTTAACTAAAGAGGCCCTCAAAAACCCCCTTTTTCGCGAAGTGATCAAAACGACCCGCTACACACGACCTAAAACAAATCTTCAGGAAGCGACTACTTGGATACAAACAAATAAACTCCTATTGCGCGGGAAGTATTATTATCCTCATGCCATAGGTGGTAAGACAGGGTATATCCAGGCTGCTCAAAATACCATTGTAGCAGCTGCAGAAAAGGATGGAAGATTGCTGATAGCCGCACTTTTAAAGACAAAGGAGCGCAGAGAAATGTTTATCGATACGGCCAAGTTGTTTGAAATCGCTTTCAATGAACCTAAAGTAGAGAGAGTTCTTTTTAAAGAAGGTCCTCAAACATTTACTTACGTGTCACCTGTTGCCGCAACTCCTGTAACAACAGTACTTGAGAATGATGTCGTGGTAAGCTATTATCCTTCGGAAGAGCCTACTCTTAGTTGTAAGCTAATCTGGGATGAGATAAAGTTTCCCCTGAAAGCTGGTGAGAGAGTAGCTGAGCTGCTCATTACAAGCACTGAAGGGGATTATACCCATCGTGTTGAACTTAAAGCAGGAGCAGACGTGGATACAAGCTGGTTATACTATGTCACACATCTATTTGATAGCTGGTCTCCCGTACGCCTACTCGCTGCTGCCGCTCTCATTATTACCATCACGGTCGGCATTCTAGCCCGCCGCCGCTTTTAATTTTAAACGCAAAGTCGCAAAGGCGCAAAGATGTAAAGAAAAATCTTTGCGCCTTTGCGCCTTTGCGTTTAAATTTTTTGGAATAGCTTTAACCAATCTTCTAGCGTCATCTCTTCAGGGCGTGTTGTGGGTGCTAGGTCAAGGATAGCGAGAGCTTTCTCAATGACATCTGCGCCATAGGTCTCTTTGAGAGAGGCGCGTAATGTTTTGCGTCTTTGGTTAAATGCTAGGTGAACGAGTTTCAAAAATGCCTCTGAGTCTATATCTTTAGGCGGGGTTTTTAGTGTTAATTCAACAACGGCAGAGTCTACTTTAGGAACGGGATAAAAGCACTTTCGGCTAACTCCAAAGCAATAAGCGGGTTTGGAATAAAACTGCAGGAACACTGAAAGTGAGCTATAATCGCTGCTGCCTTTTACTGCAGTCATGCGTCGAGCTACCTCTTCTTGCACCATCACATAAATGGCATTGAATAGATGAGTCTTTGGGACAAGTCTTCCTAAGATGGGCGCTGTAAGGTGATAGGGAAGATTAGCAATCACTTTTGTAGGAAAGCTTAAGTGTTTTTCAAAAGAGAACTCTAAAATATCTTCGGTAAAAATCTGCAGCTGATCGATAGGAGCTAAGCGTCTTAAGGATTGTGAGAGCAGGGTATCTTTTTCTACAGCTACGACTTTGCTTGAGGCTTGTAAAAGGCATTCTGTGAGCGCTCCTGGACCTGGACCTATTTCTAAGATGGTTTCGTTGGGCTGTATCTGGGCCACTGCGACAATCTTACGTAGGATATTTCCATCGACGAGAAAATTCTGTGAAAGGTGCTTTTTTGGGCCTGTGGATAGGCTAGAGAGAAATTTCTTAAGTTCTGTGGGACGATAAATAGGCATCTTAGCGCAATACAAAGGGCTGATAATCTTCCTTAGTGACAAATTGCTGTACGGCAAAGTGCTTATGTAGTCTGTTAAAGTAGGCCTCAGATTCTTTGCCTGTAATTTCGTTGAAGATGCGCTCTTTAATGATGTTTTCTACTTTATCTAGAGGCTCTGCACCTTCTGGCAACTTCTCTTCCATATAAAAAATGCGGAAGATGGTCGACTTTGTTGCCTTGCTTTTCTGGGCAACAGGCTGCGAATACTTTCCTGCGTCTAATGAAGCTAGAAGGTCGCGATTCATTTCTGAAACTTCTTTAGGGGCTTGTAGGAACTGTTCTGACACTGAAACTACGGTCTCTTTCTGTACTCCACGTTTGGTCAGTTCTGCTACAAGGTTATACAAGGGAATATTTTCTTCAGTGAGTAAGTGATGGGCTAAGTTAGCGCCCTCTGCTGCTCGGCTATTGTCGCTATCTCTGAAGGAGATTAGGCGGTACTTCCAGCGCTCGGGGAGGCGATTTTCAACAGCATAGGTTTCATAGGCTTTCCTAACAGCTTGTGGAGTCATTGCACGTTGAGCTGCCGGGTTGATGCGTAGGTAGACCATGCGTCGAATAGTGAGATCGCCTTTGAGAATGTTCCAAGCTTCATCATAGCTGAGGCCTAATTCGTCCAGGGTGGCAACGATATTTGGGCCAAAGAGGTTTTCCATCTCTTGGCGGATTTCTCCGGTCGGTACAGAAAAGCTAACTTCTTCAGCATCCGCTAAGACGAGTTCTTTATCAATTAATTCGTTTAAAACATGTTTCCAGTTGATCGTATAGTACTGGTATTTTGCATCTAGAATATCTCTATACTGCGGAAACTGCTGATAGAAAATCATGTCGAGTTTCTTAATGACATCGTAAAGAGTGATGGGTTTACCATTAACTCTCGCCAAAATACTGTTATTAAACTCGATATGAGTTGGCTGTTTAGAAGGAGAAAGAAGGCTTGTATCTCTAATCCCATGCAAAGAACAACAAGCTGTAAAAGCTAATGCTAAAAATATCTTTTTCATCGGTGACTCACCCGCTTAAACCAATAACTATATCAGACACGTCTCTTCAGCACAACTCCAAAGAAGCCGTCCATTTCCCCTTCTTTGGGAATTGTTTTTAGGGGTGTACCCTCTACGACAAGATCGTATACTCGCAGGAAATGTTCAAGCTGCTGCTCGTTCTCTTCATTCAGAAGGCTGCAGGTGGCATACACGATATGCCCTTCAGGATGCATATAGCTGAGAGCTTTTTCAAAAATCATGCGCTGCTGCCCCAGGAGTCGCTCTAACATCTCGTCGCTATAGCGCCATTTCATATCCGGATTGCGACGCAAGGTTCCTGTTCCAGTGCAAGGAGCGTCTACTAATACCCAATCCATCTTTTTTTTGAGCTTATTTAAGGAGGGATGCCCTTCTTGGAGAGTCTGTATATTTTGGACCCCTGCGCGCCTTAGGCGTTGCTTAGCTTCTGTTAAGGCGTGCGCCCTGACGTCATGCAGGTAGAGCTGTCCCTTTCCTTGTAGACTAGGTGCAATGGCTAACGCTTTTCCCCCTGCGCCCGCGCAGTAATCCAGCACATGTTCCCCGGGGAGCGCTTTGATAAGTTTGGCAACGAGTTGGCTGGCTTCATCTTGCATTTCAAATAGCCCTTTTTGAAATTCGGGTAGGCTATAAAAATGGATTTTTTGTTTAAAGATGATACCGTCGGGGCTGTGTTGAGTAGGAGATATATTAAATTGGTCTTTCCAGCGGTTTAATAGCTCATCGCGGGAGATTTTTAGTGTATTAACACGGATGCAGGTGGGCGCGGGCGAGTTGCAAGCTAGGCAAAGCTTGAAGGCGCCTTCTTCACCAAATGTATTAGAAATTCTTTTAAAGAGGTCTTCAGGAAAACTGCATCTGATGTGTGGTGGAAGAGCTTTTCCCTTTGTACGCCATTGATCTTGCTGATAGATGCGTAGACGTTCAGTCCAGATTTTTTCTCTTCCAAGAGCGTCTAAAAGACCTTGCCAGCGCACGAGAGCATAACAAGTCTCAGAGATTTCGTATCGGTCTTTAGATCCAAGCGCTTTATGCAGTTTAAAATAGCGATAGATAGCGGCGTCTAAAGGCAGTGAACTTATAGTATACTCACTTAAGAGTTTAAGAATGTGAAATTCGCGAAATGGGATTTTTTCCATAGAACGAGTATACACTATCCTAGATGTTTAATCAAAGTCTTTCTCCCTTCACAAAGGCGAAAGTAAATCTGATCATTGTTTGTTTAGTTTGAGTATAAAAAGACTTGGGACTTAAAATGATATTTGCTATATTTATTCTGACAAACAATACTTATTGTCGTTTAGACGAAAAATTCAACTAACTCAAGTAATACTCACCAATGAAAACCATTTGCATTAAAACCAAACTAAAAAAAGACTCTCTTAATGAAGTCCGTCAGTGGTTCCAAACGCTAAAAGACAGAAAAAAAGAGACTTTGGAATCACTTAAAAATGAAGAAGTTTTTGTTGAAACCGCCTTTTTGGATAAACAAGGAGATGATTTATTTTTAATCTATTACATGAAAGCCAAAGATATTGCTTATGCATATGAAGTTTTTAATAAATCTACTTTAGCGATAGATCATTATTATAAAGAGTGCTGGTATAAATTCTGCGAAGGCAGAATAGTATTAGAAGAACTCTTGGATATTGATCGAATTGACTTATAAATCGAATGTAAACCTATGCGCGAAGCCTGCCAGCTTAACTTCAAACAAAATTTTAATGTTGAGATTTTAGATTGTGAAAGGGTTCTTTTGTATTCAGAAGACCAGCATTATTTATTGAATGGTTCCATATATACGGAAATAGCAGCAATATTTCAAAATGGACCTCAGGATGAGCGTGCTATAATAGATCTTTTGTCTCATAAATTTTCTTTTGAAAATTTACGTGAAGCTATATCAAGGCTTAAAAAAAAGGGATTTATTAATGTTTACAACGGTGATTTACCTCAAAGTACTGCTGCTTTTTGGTCTGATATCAACCTACTGTCAAATGATCTTCAACCAAAAATAACCGTTATACAAAATTACAGTAGCTATGACACTTCACATCTTGCTCATTCTCTAGAAGATCTTGGAATTACATTAAAAGATGATGGGGATTTTTTTGTTGTGATTGTTGATAACTATATTAGCAAGGAGTTAGAGGCTTTTAATTCAGAAAGATTAAACGATCAAAGGCCTTGGATGCTTCTTAAACCTGCAGGACGGATCATTTGGATTGGCCCTATTTTTGAATTTGGGAAAACAGGTTGTTGGAATTGCCTAGCGCAAAAATTAAAAGAAAATAGACGTGTTGAAGTAGATATTTTTGGCTTGGAAAACGACAAGTTGAATATTCCTTCACTTCCATCTTTGAAAACAACTTTAGATACTGCTATGTCTCTAGCAGCAACTGAGGTGGCAAAATGGCATAGATCTGTAACTGCACATAAGTTAAATGACAATATACTTACATTTGATTTCGGGAGTATGCAAACTCGGTTTCATTCTTTTAAAAAAACGACGTTCTGCATGTCTTGTCAACCGATGTTAAAATTGCCGCAGTTAAACAAAATACCTCAATTAAAAAAATGTTTAAAGAAATATGTCTATGATGAAGGTGAGCGTGCTTTCTCAATCGACGAATCTCTACAGAAACTTGGAAATATAGTCAGCCCTTTGACAGGTATTGTCGGGTCAATAAGTCACTCTTTAGTGAATGATGAACATATCTGTTATACAGTGAGAAATCTTCCACTTCCTACTGACAAAAATGATAAAAAAGATCTTCGCATACCTGATGCTGCAACCGGAAAAGGTAAAACAAAGGCTCAAGCTGTTATAGGGTGTATTGCAGAAGCCTTAGAGCGCTATAACTGTACTTTTTCATTGCAATCTGAAATTCGGGCTTCATATCGAGATGTCAAGGATGCAATTCACCCTCACGAACTGCTAAACTTTAGCGAAAATCAATACGCAAAACGCGATCAAATTAATAATAACACTGAAGGATTCAACCAAATTCCAAAAAGATACGATGAAACTGAAATTGGCTGGATTCCTGTTTACTCACTAACAGAAAATAGATTTCGCTATGTTCCCACTTCCTACTGTTATCTCAGTTATCCTTTTGTTCGAGATGTAGAAATGTGCCCAGGCAACAGTAATGGGTGTGCAAGCGGTAATACATTAGAAGAAGCTGTATTTTATGCTTTGTTGGAACTTGTGGAGCGTGATGCTGTAGCTACTTGGTGGTATAACCGTATAAAGAGGCCTTATGTAGATCTAGAATCCTTTGAGAATGGATTTTTTCAACCAAGTTTAGCAAAATTCCAGAAAACAAATCGTCAACTATGTGTCCTTGATCTTACAAATGACCTAGATATACCTTCATACGCTGCTATTTCATGGCTTTCTAATGGTAAACGGATTTTTTTCGGAACGGGAGCACACTTAAATCCACGAATCGGAATAGTAAGAGCCATCAGTGAATTAAATCAGATCATGATTCGTTCAACAATTCCTGAACATGTTGATTTAACATCTATCCCACCAGTAGAACGAACATTGGTCAAATGGGTGTTAACTCAAAATATTGATGATCATTCATATTTGACTCCTTCCTCTAACACAGCCTCTTCTCACATAAATTTAGCATCGGATGATTTTCTTGAAGACATTCATACATGCCTAAAGCGATGCAAATCGCTCGGATTAGAGGTATTATTATTAGACATGAGTAATCCTGATGTAAATTTCTATACAACCCGTATTATCATCCCAGGATTAAGACATTTTTGGTCTAGATTAGGATCAGGACGTCTTTATGAAACTCCCGTAAAGCTTGGTTGGTTGCCATCCCCACGTCAAGAATATGAAATGAATCCCATACCTTATTTTTTATAAAGATAACATGCCAATACGACAAAAGTTAAATGAAAGAATTAAGTTAATATCTCAAGAAGAGGACCATCTTTTATTTCAAATTGATGGAACAAAAGAGATGCGGTTTTTTACCGGAAATCAAAAATTCCGCGAAAAGTTGCTGAATTTTGTAAATAATGGCACACTTTCCGGAATTATTGAACAAACAGAATTAGATGATCTAAACAAAATTAGAGCATTTCAATTTTTTGAAAATTTAAAAGAAAACAATTTTATTGATTATCATATCGAATTGAAAAACGAATTAGCAATTATTAATCCAAAATCTCGTGAATTTAGAAAAAAAATTGAAGATATAGACCCTTCTGAAATTGATGAAGGTCCATATGTCTTATCAAGATTTGCTTATTTGTGTAAAGAAACTGATAGATTTAGACTGGACAGTCCTAATGCACACTTTTGTGTTCTATTTACTTATAATCTCTTATTACAACTTTTCTCTCTATTTAACGGAAAAATAACACTTTCGGATTTGAAGCAGACATTTAAATCATCTGAACAAGAAGTCACATTTTTATTAATTTTGTTGATTCAAGGAGGTTACATTCACACGTTACATTATAAAGAGCCAGAACATCTTTCTACATGGGAATTTCATGATCTTTTATTTCATTCGACTAGTAGATTAGGACAATCTATAGAGAACGCACATTTTGGGGCTACATATAGATTTAGAGACACTATGGTTCCTCCTCCTCCAGAATTCAAAGAGGTCGTCGATGAGCATTCAATTATTTTGCAAAAACCGAATATGGAAGAATTACAAACCAAAGACCATTCGTTTTCAAGGGTTTTAGAAAATCGTCGATCGCTTCGAAATTATGATAAAACAAATATCATAACTATGGAACAATTAGCCTATTTTTTATATAGATCCGTAAGCGTGAGACAGGTAATCTCTGCTCCTATGCAGGATGCGGTATTGCGTCCTTACCCAAGCGCTGGTGCAATTCATGAAATTGAATTTTATATTGTTGTTGCTTCCTGTTCGGGATTGTCATCTGATATTTATTACTATCATTCTCTAAAACATATTTTGGAGAAATTAAATGTTCAAGATATGTATCTACAAAAAATTATAAAAAATGCATGTACAATGCTTGGCAGCGATGAAAAGCCACAAATATTGATTATTCTTACTTCGCGATTTCAAAAAATTGCTTGGAAATATGAAAAGATAGCCTATCGTAGTACGTTACTATCTGTTGGTGCAGCGCTTCAGACAATGTCTTTGGTGGCGACAGCTATGAATCTAGGTTCATGCATCTTGGGTACTGGAGATTCTAATTTATTTGCCGAAGCTATAAATCTGGATCCATTTAAAGAAGGTGCTGTTGGAGAATTTATTTTAGGAACAATTTAAAAATAGAATAGAAGATAATAAGCTAAAAAGAAGCAGAGGACAAATCCTTGACCTCTGCACTTAGAAAATTACGATATACGACCACTTGTTTTTCCTGCAGTAGGACGATTAATTGGGCCTGAACTCGCTTCTCCAGAGCATAAACCAGCTAAAGCATCATAAAAAGATAAGTCTACTTCAGAGAATTCATAAGCTCCTGCGATAGAGGAAGGCATTGATTGTGCATTTTCAATCGTGCGTTCCTGAACAATAGCTAAATCTTGGATAGGGATATCAAACATTTCATACTCCTTGTTAAATTCAAACAACGAATAACTTATCTATGAATCAGAAATATTTTTCAATAGCAATTTTTGTAACGATTAAACAAAGTCTTGAAATGCAGTATATTAATGTAGTACAGAACAGCTAAGAAAAACTGGATACTTAGTATCTAGTCCATGTTTTGAGACAATGACATATGGAGACAACAGATTTTTGGAAAACGATAGAAAATCAGTGAACTTAAAGTATACTCACTTAAGAGTTTAAGAATGTGAAATTCGCGAAATGGGATTTTTTCCATAGAACGAGTATACACTATATTAAATGTTTAATCAAAGTCTTTCTACTTTCCTATATGCGAAAGTTTTGTCACGAATTTTAATAAAAAACGTGACAAATAGAACTCTTGGATATTGATCGAATTGACTTATAAGTAACCTAGAGGTAGATATGGAACCAAAATTAAGTGTGACCTTTAATTCCGGTAGTATTCCAGAAATGACTCAATCTTTCGAAAAAGACCGCTCGAGTTTCCCCTACCTATCCATAAAAGATTATTTTACAGATCCGGAAAAAGCTTTAACCGCACAAATACAACAATGTCAATATGTATTGGCTTTTAGATTTAAATTACAACCAGATGGACCTGATAGAGTTTGGTACTTTATTAAAACTGGTGAAGTTGCTCGTATCGTATTGAATGCTCCAAGGTACGGGATTCAAGAGGCTGGTCATCCGTGGGGAGAAGGACCCCTCACTTCTATTCTCCGTTCAACCTGTGCCGTAGATAAATGTCCTGGAGCTGGGACTAATAATGTAATGACCTCAGGAGCGGATAAACATGAAGAATTTAGAAAACCTTTAAGAGAAGAATTTATAAAGGGTTTAAATGCTTACATCCCTAAATTAGCTGAATGCATTTACAAATTACTTCCAACAAGCACGACAGCTCTTTTCTGCGATGTCAATTCCTTTAGCAGGTCTCTCGTTCAAAACACAGTGCTTGAGTTAATGGGCTTTTCTCCTGACGTAGTTACAATGGAAGACATTTCGAACCTGAATGTTATAGGTCATGAGATGGCTAAAGGGGTGGAAGGAGCTGCAGACAAAATGAGAGTTTTGAGAGAAACAATTGATCGCACTGTTGTCAAAGAACTTTCATCGCTTAAGGAAGAATCGCTTTTTAGGGTTTTGCAAAAAAAAGGGTATAGTGAGGTTGCATGCCGAGAGACCATTATTGTTTTAATGATCGGTGCGCGAAACGGTTCGACAGCTCTCATCCATCTCATTTGGTTGCTCTCACGAAATTCTGAGATGCAGGAGGCTGTTAAAAGAGAATATCTTCAGGTTAATCAAGATATTACTGATTGGACACAATCCCTAAACAAGATGCATATTCTTCGAAATTTATTTCGTTATTCTCTAAATACACATAGTCCTGTAAAAACTATCAATAGAAATGCTATCAATCCGATGATATTGACAATTAAAGATGAGCAAAGGGAGCAGAGTTTTGGGATATTTCCGGGAGACAAAGTCGATTACTTAATGTACGAAGCTGCAAAAGTGAATAGTCCCGGTTCACCACTTACGACGGAAAAAATCTCTCTTTCCCATATTCCTTTTAGCGTGGGGCCAAATCAGTGTCCTGCTTCTCACCTGATAGAAGCGATTGTGATGATGACGGCAGGAATGTTGATTAACCGTTTTCAACTTGAGTGTGACACAGAAAAACTGAATGTCATTCCAAATGTTTTTGTTAATGAATTTGTTGACGAACCAATCTTTGTCAACTTAAGACCGCTTTAACTTAAACTATACTCACTTAAGAGTTTAAGAATGTGAAATTCGCGAAATGGGATTTTTTCCATAGAACGAGTATACATTATTAGTAGCGATAAATCAAAGCAATTGTAGGAGTGAAGTATGATGCAGTATAGACAATTAGGAAAAACTGGGCTCTTGGTATCCCGTTTATGTTTTGGGACAATGACATTTGGCGGGACGACAGATTTTTGGAAAATTGTGGGAGAATCTGGACAGCGTGAGGCGAACCAACTTGTTTCAGTTTGCATGGAAAATGGTATTAATTTTTTTGATACAGCCGACATGTACTCGATGGGAGATTCAGAGAAAATCCTTGGAAAAGCGATAGGAGCTAAGCGTAAAGATGTGGTAATCGCCACCAAGGTGCATTCTAGAATGGGACCTGGTCCTAATCAGATGGGTCAGTCTCGCGTCCATATCATGCAGGCAGTAGAAAATAGTTTAAGTCGATTAGGCACTGATTATATTGACCTGTATCAGATTCACAATTATGACTCTGTCACACCCTTTGAAGAGAGTTTAAGGACCTTTGACGACCTGATTCGTCAGGGTAAAGTGCGTTATATCGGCTGTTCAAACCTGGCCGCTTGGCAGATAATGAAGGCTTTAGGCATTTCTGAACTGCATGGATGGGAAAAATTTGTTTCTGTGCAGTCCTATTATTCTCTTGCTGGCCGCGACCTAGAAAGAGAAATTGTTCCTCTTTTGAAGGATCAGAATCTAGGCCTTCTGACATGGAGTCCTCTAGCTGGTGGATTTCTTTCTGGAAAGTATACGCGCACGAATGAGCCTAAAGATGGATCGCGACGTACTCAATTCGACTTTCCACCCATCGACCTAGAAAGATCTTACTCTATCATAGACGAGCTCCAAACTATTGCAAAGAGACATAATACAAGCGTGGCTGCCATAGCTCTCGCTTGGCAGTTACATCAGCCTTTTGTCACTAGTGTGATCATTGGAGCTAAAAAAATGGAGCAGCTGAAGGATAACTTAAAAGCGACAGAGATCAAATTGTCGTCCGAAGAAATGGAAGCGATCAATGCTGCTAGTGAACTTAAGACGGAGTATCCTATTTGGATGCAGCGCTTTAATAGCGACAGGGTACCTGTTACTGTCTAGCTGAAAAAGTAGAAGAAGAGATAATATAAACGCAAAGGCGCAAAAACGCAAAGAAAAGAAATCTTCTCTTTGCACCTTTGCGCCTTTGCGTTTAAAATTTGGAAATCTTCATGCTTCCTAGTGTTTTATTATTTATTGTCGGGTGGGTGATTTGTGCTTTTGGCCAGCCTGCAAGTAGTCCGTTTTTGTCGGCAATAGCTGCTGCAGGCGGGTACGTGTGCATATTTCTGGTTATTTTAAATTTACAGGAACGCAAACATAAATTTTTTCTTGGCACTCTCTGGTTTACTTTAGTCCAAGCGGTTCAATTTTCTTGGCTGTTATCTCATCCCTACGCTTATGTGTATGGCGTATATACTAGTGTATGTCTTCTTTTTGGTTTGCAGTTTGGTTTACTCTGCTTCTGGATAACTCCTCAAAGGCTTTCTTACCGCATTAGTCTGATTCTTATTCCTGCCTTTTGGGTGCTTCTCGAATGGTCGAGAATGTATATTTTCTCGGGTATATCCTGGAATCCTGTTGGCCTTTCTTTAGCCGGCAATCTCTACACGCTTCAGTTTGCTTCTCTCTTTGGTGTCTTTGGAATGTCTTTTTGGGTGATGTTTACCGCTGTATTGCTTCTGAAAAAATACTATGTTAGATGGGTTATCGCTGCAGCTATTCCTTTTCTCTTCGGATGGGCTCATCTCTCCTATCACTCTAGTGAGATCAATAAAGATACCCCTTCTATGCAGGCGCTTTTAGTTCAAACTGCTTTTCCTATCGAAGAGATGCTCTCATTTGGGGAAAAGCAATCTTTGCTGCAATTTGTGCTAGATGAGTGGAAGCATATTCTTACGCTGACTTCTCCTCATTTAGGAAGGCCTTTTGATTTGATCGCTCTTCCTGAATTTGTCGTTCCTTTTGGAACCTATTCTTACGTTTATCCCTATGAGGAGGTGGTTCATCTATTCAAAAGTATCTATGGACCCGAACATCTCGCCTATCTGCCAGAGATGCAACCTCCCTTTGGAGATGGTAAAAAATTTGTTAACAATGCTTTTTTTGTCCAAGGTATTGCGAATGCCTTTAATTCTTCTGTGCTGATCGGGTTAGAAGACTCTGAGTATACTGAACAAGGCCATCGTAAAATCTATAGCGCTGCCTTGCACTTTGTTCCTAATGTTTCACCTGAAAAATGGCCTCCAGCTGACAGATACGAAAAGCGTGTTTTAGTCCCTATGGGAGAGTATATTCCTTCTGAATATTTTGCTGAATTAGCGCGCTCTTATGGAATCACAGGCTCTTTTACACCCGGTCAAGAAGCGAAAGTATTTCAGTGCGGAAACGCCAAAATTAGCCCCTCGATCTGCTATGAAGAGACTTTTGGAAGCATTACGCGTGAAGGGCCCTTCAATGGAGCTGAAGTCATCGTTAACCTTACTAGCGATGCCTGGTATCCATGGGTGACACGTCAACATCTAGAGCATTCCCGTCTTCGCACTGTTGAGGGGGGTGCAGCTTTAGCGCGTGCTTGTAATACAGGCATTACCTGTGCGATGGATAGTTTGGGAAGAACAATTGATGAGCTTGGTATGGATAATCCCAATGCAGAGGCGCTCGCAGGAGCACTTCCTGTAACTATTCCTCTTTATCACTACTCAACCCTTTATTCTTGGTTGGGGGATTGGTCAATTATAGGAATTATCTTAGTATCTTTGTTATTCTTAATATAATCTTAATGAAATTGATATATTATAATTTTTAATTTATTCTAATTTAAGGTGATTTATGTCTTCTGCTTGCGTCGCATTTATGCATTCTATGACTAATTTTTCTAAAGTTTATAGAGAAAGTAAACTCTCTCTTTCTTGGCACCATGGTGATGCATCTTATCAAAAGTTTCTCAATCAATCAGAAATAATAAATATTCATGGTAATAAAATTAGACCGATTCCGAATTTTTTGTATGCGTTGTTCTACAATGTCTGTTGCAGGGGGCTTGATCTATCCAAGTTAGTCTTCAATGAACCTACAATGCGTTCAGCTGAAGGATTAAAATTTTGCGCGTTTGTCTTTGCAAGAGAGCTACAACAAACTTTTAGCTGGTTAGTGACTATTTTTTCTAAACCCTATGGTGCATTCATACGCGAAGACAGTCGTTTTCAAATTGAATGTTATAGAAAATGGAAAGAAAGGGTTCTAATTCCAAAAATGTTTTTTGATGAATCCAAAAGTGCTGTTGTTCCTCATTCTGCAATAAGTGAATTTAATGAGCAAAATCCAGCTAATTTATGGGAGCCAGATTTAGAAATTGGGAAGATGATTCGGTTTGGATTGGATAGAAAAAATAGAGATGAATTTTCAAATCAAGTTAAAGATGTTCTTCATACTCAGAAACCTCTCTTTACATCTGAGCAAGGGCGTAAAGAAATACTTGCTTCTGTAGACCAATACTTTTCTCAATTAGCGACTCTCATTGCCAATAGCCTAGCTCTAGAATCTTTAACAACAGATGAACGATTAACTGGTAAAGCAAAATATACTCTTTCCTATCAGTCAACGCTTCAAGAAAATCAGGAGAGCGTCGCCGATGTTGCATCTCTAAGATCAGATGGTAAAAAATCTATTCCAGTACTTGTTCATGCAGATGGCACGCAAGGTTCTGCACAAGTGATTGTAGATACTATTTTAAATTCTAATGAATGGAATGTATTCATGAATGTAGCTTCCACAATTCCTCGCGTAAAATTAGAATCAATAGCGATTAGACTTCTGAAAATGCTTTGCATTGGTAGTAAAGCACTCTATGATAAACTGATGCAGGGGAAATTACATAGCAGTGTCGCAACATCGATTTTGATCGGCATGTTAGTCCCTAGTGATGAAGATCATTTAGGGATGTTTATCACTTCGGGTAATTGTCAAGCACTCCAATGGCATGAAGATGGTCGAGTGAAGCTGCTTGGTGCAGATAATATTCATACTTCTCCTGTTGGACAAATTGGAATTCATTCTGGAGTTCTGCCTAAAGCTAATCTTATAAAAATCTTTACAACAACGATCGAAGAAGGTGATAGAATTATCACTCTTTCTAATACTGCTTTAGAGGCTCTGTTACCAGATTGTTATTATAAAACGCCTTTCGAAGCATATGATGACCTTTCTGAGGGTGCAAAAGCAGAGCTTGGAATTAGCAATACTACTCTAAAAGAGTGGGAGGAAGAAAATGCATGGTTTACGTCTAGTCCAGAACTAATAAAATTAAAAGAGTTCTACATTGTTGTAAATGCTGAGGAGCTTTTGGAGAACTGTAGAACTGAAGATGCTAAAGGAAAGATTGTAGGACGTTGTGAGGAATTCATAGGGCAGCTGGAGAAGAGAGAAGATTTAAATAAAGAATCAATAAATATTTGGGGCGAGAAAAATAAGCTTTATCGATATAAGCAAAAAAATGGTTTGAATGTCCATCCAGGTCCAGTTAAGGTTCAAGTCATCGATCCATCAAAAATGTGATTTAGAAGTAGCAAAAAGCTACTTGTTAAGGGTGATTTAACAGGCTTATTCTTTAACTTTTTATTTTGTATGAGATTTCTTCCCACTTCAAGAAACAGGCGTGCATCGTTTTGTACATCTTTATAGAAGCGTTTAAGCTCTGCTGGTGCTGATAATGAAGATTCAAGGTTGGCAAGATCTGTGAGGTGCATCACCAAAGGATTCTCATCCGATGGTTCTGAGGTAAAGGCAAAAGTCAAATTATCCCAAAAGCGTTTCTGAAGCTCTTTTTGCACTTTAGGTTGCTTAGCATATTCTAAAAGATCTCCTAAACAAGAAATTCCCGGAACTTCTGGATCATTCCAAGGAAGGATGCATCTTCCATAGAGGTTGGCAGGGTCGACAAGCTGCATCACCATGCTGATCTCGATGCAATAGGTTAAATAGCATTTCAAGTACTTTAAAATACCGTCTAAAGGAGAGATAGGAATCAAGTGTTTGGGAAAACGAGTACCTCCAAGATGGATGATAGGCTGTTCGAATGAGGGAGATAGGCTTATAGGGGTAGAGACATGTCTCTCTTCATGCCCAAAGGGTAAAGGAAGGCAGAAAACCGGTTTCGTCAGCATCGCTTTCATGCCAGCGATACTAGGAGTATCCTTCCATACAGTAGAAGAGTAGAGGATAGAAGGATTAGATAATAAATTTTTTAAATCTAGTTTTGCGTTAATGTTGAGTGTGCTTCTACCTATTTCAAGGGAGAATCTTTGGAAATAGAGATTTTTGTGTTTAGCTGCAAATAGGGTATCGGAATAAAAATTGCATATGGGGATGAAAATATCATCCTCACCAAGGTGTAGAATGCTATCTTGGGCTGTTTTTCCAAGGACGGACTCATTAAATAATATTTTTAAATCGTCTCTTTTTATCAGCTCGGCATATGTTCTAGAGCCTTTTTGAAAGGCTTGATGTATAACCGGAGCCAGAAAAAAGGTACAATTGCGTGCTCCACCATATCCAAAATATCTTTTTCGACTCGATTTTATCCAATGCAAAACCTTTAGTTTCTTGGCCAACCGGATAATTTCTTCATGCGACAAATGCCAGATGGTTGCAGAATACTTCTTGGCTTGTTTTTGGACAAATATGCGGTTTTTGGACAGCTCTCTATTAGGTGCCTGGTCAAAAATAATAATCGGAAAATCCTTCAGATTGAGTTTTAGATGCTGTGTCAGGCTTTGCAATCCTTCTAGAACAGAAGGTAGCCAAGGCATCTGATCAAAGTTAATTCCTCGTGTAGAGAGTGTATAGACCATGCGTGTTAGCCCAGAACGGTAGAGAGAGGGTTCACGAAAATAGGCATACAGGTTTTCACATAAGCCAAGAACAGTATTAATCAGGAAATTCAGCTGTTCGGGAGAAGCTAAAGTTGGATTATCAAAGAGTTTAATCAGGTCTGGCAATGGAAAATTAAATGAAAAGAGCTTGAAAAAAGCATCCAATTCTTCGGAAGTGTAGTTTTGGTTACGGTAGGGTGCGAATGATTCCTTCAGTTTTTCTAATGGCAAGGCAATGATTTTATCGATGAGTATAGGCAGTTTCAGCTGAATATCTAACGTATTAGGGGAGTGGGTAAAGAGATTGTTTGTATGATCAATGGCTTTGAGTATTAACCAAGAGCCTTCTCTGAGATATGATTTGCAAAAAGCAATTAAAGGGAGTTTTTTCCGGGGTAATAAATGCTTAATCCATTTAGTACTAATGATCTCTGTGAGAAGAGTTAGAAAATAAAATTCTAAATTTTTGGGAAGTTGTGTATGAACAATCTCGTTATAATAAATACAATATAATAAATAGCTGAGGAACTGTGTGATCTCTTTATCTGTTAAATGATAGGTGACACAAAATAGACGAAGATCAAAGCTATAAGAAGCAAAGAGATCTTGCAACATCTCCATTGCTTTCTGCTTTTTACTTTTTGATCCTCGGGTCCTAAACCCCTTAATCAATTCATCAATGATAATTTTGTTCATAATCGCAACTATATACAAAGAATATTTTAGCAATAAATATAGGATTTAGCATTTTGAACGAGCGAAGCGAGTTCCTTGGAGTGCGTGCGCTCTGCGCCGCCTTTGATATCAATGGTTCTACATGCTTTTTAAAGGCGGCGCAGAGCGCACGCACTCCAAGGAACTCGCTTCGCTCGTTCAAAATGTCCAGTCCTCTGAATCTCAGTATTTGTCCCTCTGCGTTGAATTTTTTCTAAATGTATAAGCTTGAGTAGTTATTTTTTAAGTTGAAATATTTGTAAGAGCTAAGTTAGCATAACTCCTTGATTTATCGACTTCTACGGATGAGTTTGTGACTAGCAACACACAATTAAAAAAACGTTTACAACGTACTCTGCATAAAGCTGTTGAGTACTCAGGGATCGGTCTACACACAGGCGAAGTAGTCCATCTTAAGATGCTTCCAGCACCTGCAGACAGCGGTATTGTCTTCAAGAGAACCGACTTACCCAACACTCCACTCATTCCTGCCATCGTTCCTAACGTTTGTGACACTTCTGACCGCTGCACTGTCTTAGGCAAGGATGGATGTAAAATCTACACTGTTGAACACCTTTTAGCAGCCTTATACGCTAATCATGTCGACAATGTCCTCATCGAGATCTCAAATATCGAACCTCCAGTGGGAAATGGGAGCTCAGATGTCTTTGTGGACCTGATCCAACAAGCTGGCATTCAAGAACAATCTACGCATCAGCCTCTCTTCGAGCTCAAACAACCTCTTTACTTCTCACAAGGCGATATCCACTTAGTAGCTCTTCCCTGCGAGTCTTACCGTGTGAGCTACACGCTAAACTATCCTAAAAGTCCTGCATTAAAAACGCAGTATAACTCCTTTGAAATTAGTCCTGACACCTTCAACAAAGAGCTCTCTCCCTGCCGTACTTTCTGTCTATATGAGGAGATCTCTGCTCTGATGGACAAGGGTTTAATCAAAGGCGGCAGTTTAGATAATGCTGTTGTGGTTAAGGGTGAAGCCTATTTAAGCAAAAATGGGCTCTTTTTTCCCGATGAACCGGCTCGCCACAAAATCTTAGACATCGTGGGTGACCTCGCTCTAGTAGGATGTGATATCCGTGCCCATATCTTGGGAGTGCGTGCTGGCCATGCTGCCAACTACATGCTTGCCAAGCAACTTTACCACCTATTTAGCTCAGAGAGTTCTTCATGAATCATAAAGAAATCCTCAAGGCACTACCTCACCGCTACCCTTTTCTGCTTGTAGACAAAATTATTCATCTCGACCTTGAAAAGGGCATTATTATAGGTCAAAAAAATGTCACCATTAACGAAGCTTTTTTCCAAGGGCACTTTCCGCATGCTCCTATTATGCCGGGTGTGCTCATTCTGGAAGCTCTTGCTCAAGCAGGAGGTGTGCTCGTCCATGAGAAAAGTGACCAAAAGGAAAAAATTGCTCTACTTTCTACCATTAGTCAGGCAAAATTTCGCCAAGCAGTACTTCCAGGTGATATCTTAAAATTGACATGTGAAGGGCTTCTTTTTGCCAGCCGTGGTGGAAAAGTAAGAGCTGTTGCCACTGTTGATGACAAGGTTGCCGCTGAGGCGGAAATCGGTTTTGTATTAGTCCATTCAAACCAAATTGGCGGATAGCCATGCAACAAAACATTATACGAGATAATAGTATGAAAAATGCGCATATCCACCCTACAGCGATTATTGAAGAGGGTGCTATCATCGGCGAATCCGTTACTATCGAACCCTATGCAATCGTAAAATCTAATGTCACTCTGCACGACAATGTAATCATCAAATCGCATGCCTATATCGATGGCTTTACCGAAATCGGGAAGGGGACAACGGTTTACCCGGGAGCCTCCATCGGTACCAAAACGCAAGACCGCAAGTTTCGTGGAGAAAAAACCTTCGTCAAAATCGGCGAAAATTGCGATATCAGGGAATTTGTAACCATTAACTCCTCTTGTGGCGAGAATTCAGCCGTTGAAATCGGCAGTGGTTGCCTCATCATGGCCTACTGCCACGTAGCACACAACTGCATTTTAGGCAACAACGTGATCCTAAGCAACGGCGCACAATTAGCCGGGCATATCATCGTTGAAGATAATGCCATTGTAGGCGGAATGACACCCATCCACCAAAATGTCCGCATCGGCCGTCACGCTATGGTCGGAGGGCTAAGCCGTGTTACGCACGACATTCCGCCCTATCTGCTCGGAGCCGGCATTCCTTTCAAGTTTGGTGGTGTCAATCTCGTCGGTTTGAAAAGGTATAATTTTCCTTTGAAAACGCAACAACTCCTAGCAGAAGCCTTTAAAATTCTCTACCGCTCAGGAATGCGCTTCACTGATGCCATCGAATGCATTGAACAGACCATTGAGCCCATACCTGAAATCGTGCACTTTACCACATTTTGCCGCGAAACCAAGCGTGGTCTACTCAACGATCAGACACGCTCTACAGAAGAATCTCTTGAACCTGCTCCAATAGGCGCTTCTGGAGCATAATGACAGTCAATCCGCGGATTGTATTTTTTGGCACTCCTGAAGTTGCTGCCGAGACTCTTGAATACCTGATTCAAGCGGGATTAAACATCGTTGCAGTCGTCTCAAAGCCTGATAAACCTATCGGTCGTTCGAATACACCGCAACCGACTCCTGTTAAAAAAATTGCTTTGCAATACAACCTTCCTCTAATGCAGCCGGAGAAGGTATCTTCTCCCGAACCTAGCGAACAACTCAGCACCTTTCATGCCGACCTCTTTGTCATCGTCGCCTACGGAGAAATCATCAAGCAGCACCTCCTCGACATGCCTTCACTAGGCTGCATCAATGAACACCTAAGCCTACTTCCTAAATACCGGGGCGCCGCTCCTGTCCAGCATGCCATATTACAAGCGGAAACTGAGACCGGAGTGACCATTATGTACCTCGTAAAACAGATGGACGCCGGGGATATCATTGCTACGGTAAAGGTACCCATTAGTCAGGAAATTACCCATGGTGAGCTTCTTCAAGAGCTTTGTAGAGTCGGAAAAAAGCTCTTACTTGACACCATTCATGCACTGGCCGAAGGAAGGGCTTCACGTACCCCGCAAGATCATTCCCAAGCTACAATGGCCCCCAAAGTTGAGCTTGAAAATTGTGAAGTCATCTGGTCCAACGATGCCCTTTCTATCCATAACCTCATTCGTAGCTCCAATCCTGAACCGGGAGCCTGGTGCTATGTCCTCGTAAAAAACGAAAAAAAGCGTCTGCGTCTCTTTCAATCAAAAGTCCATGAAATAAGCGGAGGAGAGCCGGGAAAGATCCTCAGCTGGGGAGATCAGGGACTTATTGTCTCCTGTGGCAAAAATGCCATAGAAATCCTCCAACTACAGCTTGAAGGTAAGAAATCAATGCCCTCTAAAGACCTTATGCGGGGTATTGCCCTAACTAATTTTCAGTTTTGTTAAAATATATCTTTATCTCTTTACTTTTAATTACAAATAATGTTAAAATAATATTCTTTAGTTAGATATTACTCTATTCCAAATGGAGGAAGAATGGCAACAATTTCCACACCGGTTTCTCACGATCAGAATAACTTTGGCTACTCATTCAACGCAATTTTGTGGAATGTATTCTCTACATGCACCAGAGGTTTTCATAAAATCAAAGATGATGCGAATACTAATCATGATTTTAGCAGTCTCATCCTCCTAGCCTCCGACGCTCTAAAAGGTACCGGCACTCTATTTGGTGGCGGAATCTCCGAACATGCGACCCGCTCTCTCAAGAATGGGATGGCCATTGTTGACGGAACTCAAGTCTTTTGTGATCTTAACTTCTTCGTGAGCGGCGCTTGGAGAGAAGCAACATACTTCAATATTGCTCAACAAGCCTTTATCGTTACCGGTGAAGTTCTTAGTCAGGTAGTTTGGTTTTCTGAATTAGGCTTCTTTGCTCTAGGCACTATTGCAGAAACTCTAGGCGCAGGAGCTTCTGTCTTCGGCTCAGGCTTTTCCCTCGCTACAGGCGCCACCTGCATCATGGGTACAATTGGCTTAGGCTTCTTCTGCATGTCGATCAATTCGGCCATTAACTTCACGCATAGCGAAAATCTCTCTCAGAAAATCTATCATGCGCTCTTTTTTGCTCGCGCTGCCAGCCAGACCGGAGCCTGTGCCATGTTTGTCTACGCTTCCGTCATGGGCGCTGCTTTAGTAAGCTCTGCAGCCATCATTACGGCATTGACAATCTCTGCTATGGCCTTCTCAGTCTTTGCATCACTTTATCGCAACGGAAGTCTATCAGAAGTGGAGAAACCTCTTCATCCTGATATTGAGCTTTATAAGCCTGATATTGAGCGTGATCCTAATAAACTCGAAAAAAATGGTTTCATGGCTGCTGCGAAGCAGGCTGCTGCAGATATAATGCAACCTGTTGCAGATATCGTTGACTGCACCGATTCTCTTGAAAAGGTCTGTAAAGCAGTTAGACCACTCCTTTTCTGGTTCTGCAAAGGGATTAAAAAGGCTGGACTTGAATCTAATTCCCGATTTTTCCAAGGACTATTTGAAGGTTCCACTAACCTAGAAAAAGAGTTAGGCACCTATATCAAAGTCTTTGGTGGAATCAACTTCTTTAGCCGTATGAACGAATGGTTTGGCCGAAACGAAAAAGGCGACTATGTCTGGAAGGATTGGACCTATTTCCAAATGCGCAGAATGCAGTGCCTAACCGCTGGTCACTTCGTCGATTTCTTAGTATTTATGGAAATGTGCAAAGTGATCGAATTGGGTGCACTAGCTACAAAATATAGCTTCAATGGCCTTACGATTGCTCCGCTCCTCATGGCGCAACCCCTCTTTATCCTTGGATCGGCTATCTTTAGTTTCCTTAAATCGGGAGAAGATAAAGAAGATGCTGCAAATGCACCTGTTAAGGCTAGCAATAAGTCCGAAAAATGGAAAAATAAACCTGAGAATTGTAAAACGCCAGCCCAAGTACTAGATGTACCAAATTTCAAGGATAGCCTTCTTCAAGGAAGATTTGCTACTATTGAGGTTGAAAAAGAATTTTTAAATAATCCTGCCTCACTTAAAACCAAGAAGCATATTCTGGTTAATAGGTTACTGAATTGTACTGAACAGCAGCAGCAGAAAGATCTGCTACGTAATAACATCAATGCATTAAATGCTGTTATTGCTGAGGATGAAAATGTACTCAATAGCCTGAAATCGGGATGGCTCACTTGGCCTTCACGTTGGGGCGAGATGGTTGATCTCACTAAAAAGATCAATGAACATAAAGAGCTCCTAAAGGTTAATAAGTACTATCAGTCACATACTGAGTTAAATAATACGCTGGCATATGATGAGTACCATGAGGGGATAAAAATTACAGTGGTGCCTAATCGATTCTATGCCAGACGCGAAGACGTTGTTAATGGATATCTCACGAAAGAGGGCATTAAGATTGACTTACCAGATAACATCAATGCTACGCTTTCTCCAGAAACCCCCTATGTTGTCTCTGCAGGAACAATGCTGACTTTAGCCAATGGAAAGACGATAAAGCTTAGGTCAGATGTTGAACTTACCTTAGAGGCAGGGGAAGAGCCTATCTCTCTAAAAGACCTTAAGGCGGGTAAAGAAAAGCTCATCACTTCGTCAAAAATCAAATTTAATGTTGCTCCAGGTCAAAACTATACAGGACTAATCGAAGACACGACAGCTCTGCTAATGAATGCCGGAGAAGTTAAAATAATTCTCCACTCTGCGGATTCAATACAACTTATTGCAGACCAAGCAAAAGCCTTGCCTATAGGAACTGAGCTGAAGTTTTCTAACGGAAAGACCATCACTATTACCGTACCGACAACCTTTGCGCTTAAACCAGGCGCTGCACCTATCACGTTGACAAACAATGTTGAAGTATCTATCACCGCAAAATCATGCTTACGCGTTCAAGGCGGTTCAGTAGCAAATGCCTACCTCTTCAAGTGCATCAGCAAAATGCGCAGCTGGTCTTGGAACCAAGGCGTTAGTGCACGATTAGCGCCCAAAAACAACTTTAAGTCTGACATTGTACGCTGGTATGAAGCTGGAAAAGGTACACTCTGCATAGGTGGTATTATAGCAATAGCTACAGCAGCAACAGCAGCAGCTCCTGTGTCGATCTTCTTAGCAGCTATGTCAGTGCCTGTAGGTGCTCTAGGTCTCTGGAACGTCGTTCTCGGAGCTGGTATCGACAAACTGAAGAAGAGAGATATAAATTACCAAGCTGTAAGCAAGTCTGTTTACTAAGCCTAGTGTCCAATCAACTTCATATTCGCGAATGGATAATTGTAGCCCTATTCTTAGGGCTACTTCTTGGAATTTCAGCATTTGCCCTCGCAAAAAATTGCTGGAACTGCCAACCGCCAAAAGTACCTCACGAAAAAATCTCCGTCAAAGTCACCGGAGCCGTCGCTAAGCCGGGGACTTATACAGTTTCTAAGCAAGGGGGAGTTTCTGCTTTGCTTTCCTTAGCAGAACCTTTACCTAACGCTATCCTAACCGAAAAAATTAAAATACAAAAACAGGGTTCAGATTCCATTCTGCATATTCCCTGTGAAGAATATACGCTTGTAGAGCTTGTCGGAGCGGTGTGTAAAGAAGGGGAGTATAAACTCCCCAAAAAAACGCGCATTTGTGATCTTCCTAAATTCGTAGAATTCTCTCCAGATGTCGATCCAAGCTTTCTAAAGCGAAAGCGTTTGCTCAAAGAAGGGGAGCTCCTCAACATACCCAAGAGGATAGGCACAAAAAAAAAGAAAAAAATAACAGGATAAGTAGGATAGGCAGGATAAGAAGGATTTATATATAATTTATTTATCCCTCTTATCCTGCCGACGAAGTCGATCCTGCTTATCCTGTTATTTTTTTCGGGTATGGGTAAGGGCACGGAAAAGGAAGAAAATCGGGCACGGGCAAGGGCAAGGGCAGGGGCAGGGAATTTTTTTTTATAAAGTCATATATTTTTGTTGTGGGAAATTACAGCGCTCTGTTAGTCTCACTGTTTAAGCTTCAAAAGTACCTTGAAAAAGGTAGTGTTCTGAAAGCTGCTAATGAGAACGCATTTCGTGCGTAACCCATTACCTCTTACAGAATAGCTCATATGAGCTCTAAAGCTAATACATTTTACATAACACACTAGACCACAACTCTAGGACAGCGCAACTTTAGCAAGATAAGGATATTTATATGGCGCTAAAATTGATGGGAAAAAAACGCGGGATGACCCAGTATTTTGATGACAAAGGCAACTTGATTCCTTGCACCGTCATCGAAATAGAACCCAATGTCGTCACGCAAATTAAAACCAAAGAAAATGATGGCTACACAGCTGTACAGCTCGGGTCCGACAAAATAGTCACTAAAGACTCACGCACAATTGCTAAACGTCTAGCAAAACCGCAAATCGGCCATTTTACAAAAAATAGCATCGCACCGCGTCGCAAACTCTCCGAAGCCAGACTCGATGATGTCAGCAGCTACACTCTGGGACAAGAAGTCGGCGTCGAAGCCTTCGCTCAAATAGCCTACATCGATGTCACCGCCATGTCAAAAGGTAAAGGCTATCAAGGCGTCATGAAGCTGCATGGATATTCTGGTGGTCCCGCCTCGCACGGCTCTGGCTTCCATCGCCACGCAGGTTCTACCGGTATGCGCAGCACCCCAGGCCGCTGCTTAAAGGGCGGCCCACGCGCTAGCCATATGGGCCACGACCGCGTCACCGTACAAAATGTACAGATCGTTAAAATAGACCCCGAAAACCGCGTCATCCTCGTCAAAGGCCAAGTGCCTGGTCATCGTCACGCGTACGTAACCATTGCTCCCGCAGTGAAAAAACGCATAGAACGCAAACGAAAAGCTGCGGCTTAAGGTACAAGATTTAGTTTGGAGATAGAAAAGTGGCAATAACCCTAAAAAAATACTCTCTCGAAGGCAAGCAGTTAGGCGAGATTGAATGCATCGACGCACTCGCTCAAGCCGAAGCCAATGGCCAGATGATTAAAGACTACATCGTCGCCCTTCGCGCCAATGCTCGCCAATGGTCCGCCAACACGAAAGGTCGTTCTGAAGTAAAACATACGACCCGCAAACCACACGCCCAAAAAGGCACTGGTAACGCTCGTCAAGGAAGCCTCGTAGCACCGCAATTCCGCGGAGGCGGTCGCGTATTTGGCCCCAAGCCAAAGTTCGACCAGCACGTACGCATTAATAAAAAAGAGCGCCGCGCTGCCATCCGCGCACTGCTCGCTGAAAAAATCCGCGAAAATAGAGTAGCAATCATCGAAAATACAATGATGAAAAAACCCAAAACCTCTCAGATCGCTAAGCTACTCAATGAAATTAATCTGCCAGGTCGCACTCTCATCCTAGGTGAGAGCTTCACCCATGAAATCCCTGAAGAGGGAAAAACCTCCATCGTTCATGTCCATAACAACGCTCACCGCCACTTTGCCCTCAGCTCTCGCAACATCCCCGGAGTAGAATTCCAACTGGCAAATACCATCAGCGGATATGATGTAGTTGTGGCCCATACGATTGTGATGAGCGAAAAAGCTCTTCGAGAAATTGAAGCTTGGCTGTGCCAATAAAGTAAGGATTACGCATGAGTACAAAAAGCCCCTATGACATTGTTAAGCGCCGCTATATCACAGAGAAAAGCACGCTTCTCACCTCATTGAAGGACAAAAACAGCAATCCAAGCCTACGTCGCTTTGAACTGCCAAAGTATGTGTTTATTGTCGATCCAAAGGCAACCAAAACCGAAATCGCTAGTGCTGTTGAAGAAATTTATGCCGACAGAAAAGTCAAAGTGACAGCTGTCAATACAATTAACGTCAAAGGCAAAATGCGTCGTGTACGTGGACGTTTGGGACGCACAACTGCCTTTAAAAAAGCTATAGTGACCCTTGAAAAGGGCGATGAGCTAGAAAGTGTATAACTTAAAGAGCAAAGGCATCTAGAAATGCTACGCAAATATAGACCAATAACACCAGGGCAACGACGGCTTGTTCTGCCCATGCATGAGAACCTAACACGTGCTCGCCCAGGTGTCCGTGCAGTTGTAGAGCCTCATAAGCCACTTCTGCGCACCAAAAAAAGCCAAGCAGGGCGCTGTAAAGTCACTGGACGCATCACATGCAGACACAAAGGTGGCGGACATAAACAACATTATCGCGTCATAGACTTCAAGCGCGATAAAGAAAATATCCCTGCTAAAGTCGCCACGATAGAGTATGATCCTAACCGTTCAGCTTATATCGCCCTTCTCCACTACAAAGATGGAGAAAAACGCTATATCCTCGCACCAAATGGATTAAAAGCTGGAGACATTGTTCAGACTTCCTCCGAGCCTCCCTTTAACGTTGGCTGCTGCCTCAAACTAAAAGACATGCCATTAGGTATGACTATCTGCAATATCGAACTCAGCCCCGGAAAAGGGGGAAAACTAGTCCGTTCTGCAGGGCAAGAAGCACAGCTCATGGCTCGCAGCGGTGGCTACGCCAGCATCCGTCTACCATCAGGCGAGATGCGCCTAGTCAACGAAAATTGTCGCGCAACCATCGGCCAAGTCTCCAACCCCGAAAACAACCTAAGAGTTGAAGGTAAAGCTGGTCGTATGCGCTGGAAAGGCGTAAGACCTACTGTCCGCGGTACAGCAATGAACCCGGTAGATCACCCGCATGGAGGTGGTGAAGGCCGAAGCAAAGGTAATATCCCACAGACACCTTGGGCGATCTTCACACGCGGTCTTAGAACCCGTTCTCCAAGAAAATCTAATAAGCTTATCGTCAAAGACCGTAGGAAGAGATAAACTATGGCTAGATCCCTAAAAAAAGGTCCATTTGTAGACCACCATCTTCATAAGAAAATTAATGAAATGCGCAATGCATCCATCAAAAAGCCGATCAAAACATGGTCAAGACGCTCGATGATCATTCCCGATATGATCGGACTCACCTTTGATGTGCATAACGGCCGCAAATTCATCTCCGTTTTTGTTACAGAGAACATGGTCGGTCATCGTTTGGGTGAATTTTCCCCCACACGAACATTTAAAGGACACCCAGTAAAGAAGTAAGGTAGCCCTATGCATTTAGCAAGAGCAGTTAGCAAATATATGCGCATCAGTCCTCAAAAAGCGCGTCTCGCAGCAGGGCTCGTTCGTGGCAAATCCGTAGATGAAGCCACCACACAGCTCAAATTCTGCAGACTCAAAGGGGGTCGTATGCTCCTAAAGACTCTTGACAGCGCCGTTGCCAATGCCGAACAAAAGTACGCGCGCCGTGAAGATCTCGTTGTCGTCGAAGTAAAAGTCGACGTAGGTCCAACAATCAAGCGTGCAAAGCCAAAGAACCGCGGCGGCCGTCATCCAATCTTAAAACGCATGAGCCACTTTACCGTGATCGTTGCTAATCTAGAAGGAGTACGTTAATGGGACAGAAAGTTAACCCAGTAGGATTCCGACTTGTCCGCAATAAAAAATGGCGGTCACAATGGTATGCCAATAAGCAAGAGTTCAATAAATTTATTGCAGAAGATCACCTCATCCGCAAAGAACTCATGAAAAAAGCATGCTGCCAAGGAGTCTCACGCATCATCATTCGCCGCATGAGCGATAAAGTAGAAGTGACTATTGTCACTGCCAGACCAGGACTCGTTATCGGCAAGAAAGGCCAAGAGATCGATATACTTAAAGCCGAACTAAGCAAACTGACCGGAAAAGACGTCTGGGTCGAAGTCGAAGAAGTCAAACGCCCCGACCTCGATGCACAAATCGTTGCCGACGGCATTGCAAAGCAACTCGAACGACGTATCCCTTTCCGCCGCGCCATGAAAAAAGCGATGCAAGCCGCTATGGATGCTGGCGCAGCCGGTATTAAGGTACAATGCTCCGGCCGTTTAGGTGGCGCTGAAATCGCCCGCTCAGAGGGTTACAAAGAGGGGAGCACACCCCTACATACTCTCCGCGCTGATGTTGACTTCGCCTATGGCAGAGCCGAAACAGTCTACGGAAGCATCGGCGTCAAAGTCTGGATCTACCGCGGCGACGAAGTGATCGTATCCCCCTCAAGTAAGAAGGAGGTCGCTTAACCATGGTCCTGATGCCAAAAAGAACAAAGCATCGCAAGATGCAGAAAGGCCAGTGCAGAGGTCTCTCAAAAGGCGGAAACTTCGTCAGCTTCGGCGAATTTGGCATCCAAGTCCTCGGCAGAGGCTGGATCACCAACAAGCAGATCGAAGCAGCACGCGTAGCCATCAACCGCTTCTTCCAACGTCGCGGTAAGGTTTGGATCCGCATATTCCCCGATAAGCCCGTGACCAAAAAGCCTGCTGAAGTACGTATGGGTAAAGGTAAAGGCGGCGTCGACCATTGGGTTGCTGTCGTACGTCCTGGAAAAGTCCTCTTCGAAGTGGCTAACGTCCCAAGAGAACTTGCTCAAAGCGCCCTACGACGCGCTGCAGCGAAATTAGGAATCCCTACGCGATTTGTTGAGCGCGTGGAACAAGTGTGAGGTAAACCATGCTAAAAGCAGAAGAAATACGCGACAAAACCATCCTAGAGATAAAAGCTTTGCTGGTTGATGCTCGAAAAGAACTGTATGCGCTTGTCAACGCTGCGCAATTTACAAAAAAATATGAGAAACCACATCTCAAACGCGAAAAACGCAAAGAGATCGCCAGGTTACTCACAGTACTTCGTGCCAAATCTGTGCGTGAAGAAAGAGGTAATGAGTGATGGATAGCCAGACAATACAGAAAAATAAAAGAAAAACTAAAAAAGGGATTGTCATCTCCGATAAGATGCAAAAGACTCTCGTTGTCCGCGTACAACGCACTCTTCTGCATCCACGATACGGAAAGGTCATCACCCTCAATAAGAAATACTACGCACACTACGATGGCAGCGACATCAAAGTCGGCGACGAAGTGAGCATTATAGAAACACGCCCTCTATCTAAATTGAAAAGATGGCGCGTTGTGAGCAAGTAGAGAGGCAAAAATATGTTACAACAAGAAGCCCAAGCATTTGTTGCCGATAATTCCGGCGCCAAACGGGTCAAGATCATTAAAGTTCTTGGCGGCACCCGGCGACGTTATGCGACAGTAGGCGATATCGTTGTGTGTTCGGTACAAGAAGCCGATCCACATGGAAATGTGAAGAAAGGAGACGTCGTACGCGCCGTCATCGTCCGCACACAAGCAGGCGTTCGACGCAAAGATGGAACTGTCCTCTACTTCGACAGTAATGCCGTCGTATTAATTGACGAGAAGAAAAACCCACGCGGAACGCGTGTGTTCGGTTCTGTTGCACGTGAAGTACGTGACCGCGAATTTTTAAAAATCGCCTCACTTGCTCCCGAAGTGATTTAATAAAAGGTAACTGACTCATGATGACAAAAAAACGTACAAAAAAAATCCGTAAGGGTGACAGAGTCATTGCTATCGCTGGGAACGAACGCGGACGCAGCGGCGAAGTGCTCGCTGTGATTGACGATAAAGTACTAGTACAAGGCCTCAATGTGCGCAAAAAGCATATGAAAGCAACACGCGAAAGCAAGGGCAGCATTGTTAGCAGGGAAAGACCTATCCACCGTTCTAATGTCATGGTCTGTACTAGCGACGACACCCCCATTAAGTTAAAAGTGCATACCACCTCCTCAGGCGAACGCCAGCTTGTCTACATAAAAGACGACAAGCAAGAGGTCTACCGCACCATTAAGCAAAAACACTCATCATAGGGCGATGCGACGATGTCTAGACTCAAGGAAAGATATCATACTAACGTTAAGCAAGAACTCACTAAGAAGTTCGATTATAAGAACCCCATGCTTGTCCCTCAACTAGACAAGATTATTATTAGCATGGGTCTTGCTGAAGCGTCTAAAGATAAAAATGCCATTCAAGACCACTTGAAGGAGCTTACACTCATTGCAGGACAGCGCGCAGTTCCTACGAAAGCACGTAAAGCCATTTCCAACTTCAAACTGCGCGAAGGTCAAACAATTGGCGCCAAAGTCACCCTGCGTGGAATACGCATGTATGACTTCATGTACCGCTTCTGCAACCTAGTCGCTCCACGTATTCGCGACTTCCAAGGCTTCAAAGCCAAGGGCGATGGCAGAGGAAATTTTTCATTAGGTCTTGATGATCAGCAAGTCTTTCTCGAGCTTAACCTCGACGAAGTCAAGCGAACACAAGGGATGAACATCACGTTTGTCACTAGTGCAAAAACTGATGAAGAGTGCCTCGAGTTACTTCGATTACTCGGGATGCCTTTTAAAAATTTACCAATCTGCGTAGCCGCATAACACGAAAGGAGGCGAAATCATGGCAGTTAGCGATCCCATCGCCGATTTCCTCACCAGGATCCGCAACGGCGGCAGGGCTAAACGTCGCTTTGTCGATGTGGGCTGGAGTAAGATCAAGGAAACCATGGCTGAAATCTTGAAGCAACAAGGTTTCATCGAAAGTTATTTGACTAAACACGATACTACACATCGTGGTACAATACGTATTTTTTTGAAATATGACACAAACCGCATACCCGTGATCCGCGACCTGCGACGTATTTCAAAACCAGGGTTGCGCCGCTATGTGACTTACCGCGATATCCCCTATTTTTATGGTGGACTCGGATTGTCGATTGTGTCAACATCTCAGGGCTTACTGCCTGGGGGTGAGGCAACACGTCGTAAGATTGGCGGTGAACTGCTCTGTTTGGTATGGTAAGAGCCACGCATTTAAGGAGTGTATTGATTCATGTCTCGAAAAGGTAAACAGCCAATTCCGCTTCCTAAAGGAGTGGAGGTGAAGGTCGATGAAGGGCATATTACAGTGAAGGGCCCCAAAGGAACATTATCGCAACCATTGATGCATGGCATTCATGTAAAGGTGGAAGAGAGTCATATTATCATTGAGCCTGATACAGGAGTAGATGATATAAGCAAGTTCCACGGCCTTTATCGAAGCCTTGTCCATAATATGGTAGAAGGGACTACAAAAGGTTTTGAAAAACAGCTAGAACTGGTAGGTGTCGGTTACCGTGCGACTGTGCAAGGCCACATGCTCGACCTGCAGCTAGGATTTTCACATCCCACTAAATTACCCATTCCACAAGGTATCCATGTCAAAGTGGATAAGAACTTTGTTATCGTCAGTGGGATAAATAAACAAGAAGTAGGACAGTACTGTGCCGTTTTAAGAGCGGTTCGTCCACCTGAGCCTTATCAAGGTAAAGGAGTTCGTTATAAGGATGAGTATGTCCGACGTAAACAAGGCAAAGCTTCGGGCAAAAAATAAGGTCAGAAGTGAAGGATAACTATGCATAACGAACTAACAAGTAAATCGGCTCAAAGAATAAAAAGAGCACAACGCGTAAGAGTACGGCTCCATGGCACACGCCACAAGCCGCGTCTTTCTGTGTTTAAAAGTAACAAGCATATCTCTGCGCAACTCATTGACGATGAAGCAGGTGTCACCTTAGCACACGTTTCGACCTATGCTAAGAAGGGGTCTACAAAGCCGACGGCTGGCAAGAAAGCTAAACCTGCGAAAGAACACGACGCAGCACTCGCTAAAAAATCGAAAGCTTCCGCTGAAGCACTCGGCCGTGAAATTGCAGAGTTAGCCCAAAAGCAACAAATTAAAGAGATGATCTTTGACCGCGGTTGTAGAAAATACCATGGCATTCTTGCTAGCTTAGCAGATGCTGTGCGCGCGGCAGGGATACACCTCTAAAACTATAGGAATTTCGCATGGCTAAGCAATCCGATTCGCATAAAAAAGAAAAAGCGGCATCAGAACTTCAAGAAAAAGTTCTTTATATCAACCGCTGCGCGAAGGTCGTCAAAGGGGGACGCAAGTTCAGTTTCAGTGCCCTCATTTTAGTTGGCGATAGCAAAGGCCGCATTGGCTATGGCTTTGCTAAAGCCAATGAATTAACCGACGCTATACGCAAAGGTGGAGAAGCTGCACGCAAGAATATGCGTAAATATCCCACAATGGGGTCTACGATACCTCATGAAATCACCGTTAAGCAAGATGGCGCCTCGGTATACATGGCACCCGCTCCTGAAGGGGCTGGAGTCGTTGCTGGCTCACTTGTCCGCGCCGTTTTAGAGATGGCAGGTATAAAAGATGTCATGGCTAAAATTATCGGTGCGAATAACCCGATTAACATTCTGCGCGCAACATTTAAAGCCCTTGAGCAATTGCAGACGCGTGATGTGATTAAACAACGCAGAGGCATAGCATGATGACAACTTTAGATACATTATATAACATCTGTCGTCCTAAGAAAAAGCGCACACGCGTAGGTCGTGGAGCAGGCAGCGGATTAGGAAAGACCTGTGGTAGAGGCCAAAAGGGTGCTGGAGCGCGCGCTGGTTATAAAAGACGCTATGGTTATGAGGGTGGACAGTTTCGTACGTTTATGAAAATGCCTATCCGCGGCTTTAGCAATGCACGATTTCGCCGCGAAATAACAGCGATCAATCTCGATCAGGTCAATGATATGTTCGAAGATGGCGAAGTTGTTAGCGCGCAAACTCTGTTTGAGCGGCGCTATACAGATAGTCCTAAAGATAAGATAAAGCTTCTCGGTAATGGAACTCTCAAAAAGAAGGTGACTTTTAAAGTCGATGCCATCTCTGAAGGAGCAAAAGAAAAGCTCAGACATTTAAATGTATCTGTCTAAGTGTTTAACTGAGGTCGGTGTGTATGCACACTGACCTATTGGAAATTAATAATGCGCGATCTCACATAGCCTAGGAAAAAAATGTTCCATCATATCGTACGCGTTTTCCAAGTCCCCGAGCTAAGAGCAAAAATTATCTTTACACTGCTGATGCTCATTGTCTGCCGCATCGGTGTGTTCATACCCGTTCCTGGAATCAACGGTGAAGTCGCTGTTGGCTTTTTCCAGCACCTGACAGGTGGTGCCCAAAACCTCTTTACACTTGTAGGTATCTTTTCTGGTGGCGCCTTTGCCCAAATGACTGTCGCTGCTTTAGGCGTCGTTCCCAACATCTCGGCATCCATCATTATTCAGTTACTTGTCGCTCTCTGGCCTTCTTTCCAGCGCGAAATGAAAGAAAATAATGTCCAGGCTCGCCGCAAAATCAACCGCTATACGCGCGGCCTTACCGTTATTTTAGCAGTATTACAATCATTTGTTTACGCAAAATATGCGCTGCAAATGAATATTTCAAATCCTGGCATTATTGCAGGCGAGCTTCTCGATACGCAAATTTTTGGATTCCACTGGCTCTTTTACCTAATTACTATCTTTACAATGACCACAGGTACGGTATTCCTTATGTGGATCGGTGAGCAAATCACTGATCGTGGAATCGGTAATGGAATGAGCATGATCATTGCGCTCGGTATCTTGGCCTCACTACCCAACGCTATCGGCATGGTCTTCCAACAGCTCAACCTAGACTCTCAAGAACCTGGTCAGATGAATTTTGCCTATGTGACTATCCTGCTTACGCTATTCGTTATAGTCACCATCGGCACGATCCTTATCATACAGGGCCACCGGCGCATTCCCTTACAATATGCTCGTCGTGTTGTGGGGCGTCGTGAAGTGCAAGGGGGAAACTCTTACATTCCTCTTAAAATTAACTATGCGGGCGTTATCCCAGTCATCTTCGCCTCGTCGCTACTCATGTTCCCTGCTACTCTTGCGACCTTTATCGGTACCGGTAACTGGCTCGGGCAACTTGCTGCCATGGTTTCACCTGGCAGCGTCGCCTACAACGCTTTTTTCATTTTCCTCATCTTTTTCTTCACCTACTTCTGGACCGCTACGCAATTCCGTCCTGATCAGATTGCTTCTGACATGAAGAAAAATGGTGCCTTTATTCCTGGCATCAAACAAGGAAAGCCCACGCAAGAATATCTAGAATCGACCATGAGCCATATCACTCTACTTGGAGCGATTTCTCTCGCTGCGATTGCCGTGCTGCCAAATGTCATTGGTGGCTTATTATCCGTGTCATCAACTATCAGCTACTTCTTCGGAGGTACTGCTCTACTGATCCTAGTTGGTGTTGTTTTAGACACGATGAAACAGATAGAATCTCATCTTTTGATGAAGCGCTACGAAGGTTTTATGAAGCGTGGGCGCATTCAAGGAAGATAATGTATTGTCAGATAAGTCTGACTATGGTAACTTTAATGAGTTTTGTTTTGAATTAGGAGACTTCAATGCCTAGAATCGTCGGTACAGACGTGCCTGATAATAAACGTCTAGAGATCAGCCTGATGTATATTTTCGGAATCGGCCGCCATCTCTCGAACGAAATTATCAAAAAACTTAATCTAAACGCAGATATGCGCGCGAATAAACTTACCCAAGACGACATCGCCCGCCTAAACCAATTGATCTCGGCCGAGTACATCGTAGAAGGTGACCTACGCCGTCAGATCCAAAATAATATTAAACGCTTAATTAGCATACACGCTTACCGCGGTCTACGTCACCGCTTAGGCCTCCCCGTACGTGGTCAGAGAACTCGCACGAATGCTCGTACTAGAAAAGGGCGCCGTAAAACTGTTGCTAATAAGAAGAAGTAACACTCACTTTAGGAGATTTTGACCTTGTCTAAGCAAGCTGCACAACAACAAAATAAAAAACCCACTAAAGCACGCAAAAAAACCGTGCATCAAGTCCTGCAGGGCATCGTTCACGTAAAGGCAACTTTCAATAATACGATTGTCACAATCACCGACCTACTAGGACGCGTCATTGCATGGTCTTCTGCCGGTAAAGTAAACTTTTCTGGTTCCAGAAAATCCTCCGCATTCGCCGCCACAGTTGCTGCTCAAGATGCTGCCAAAACAGCTCAATCCTACGGCTTAAAAGAAGCGAGAATGGAACTAAAAGGTCCTGGCGCTGGTAGAGAATCCGCCGTAAGAGGCGTGCAGAGTGCAGGAATTATTATTACTGAAATCCGAGACGTTACTCCTGTACCCCACAACGGGTGCCGTCCTAGGAAGCGACGTCGCGTTTAACAAGTAAAATTTATTTAGGAGTTTTTCCATGGCAGTCAAGTATGGTACCTTTGAAATGCCTAACAAGATTATGATCGATGAGGAATCAGCGACGAGCACGTTTACTCGCTTTATCGCTGAACCCTTCGAGAAAGGCTTCGGCCATACAGTAGGTAATGCTCTACGCCGCATTCTACTCTCCAGCCTAGAAACACCTGCGATCAAGTCTGTGCGCATTGAGGGCATCCCTCACGAGTACATGGCTGTGGACGGTATTGTTGAAGATATGACAAATATCATCCTTAACTTAAAAGGTGCTCTTCTTCGTCGCTTAATTATTGAAGATGCTACAGATACTCATGATGAGCGTATCCTAACCACAATTATCGATATCGGACAAGAAGACTTAGATAAGCACAAAGGACAAGTGCACATCAAGTTGAAAGACGTGATCAAGGATAGCCGCTTCGAAGTTGTCAATCCCGACTTACATCTCTTCACCGTCACTAAACCCATGACACGCCAAATTGATCTGCGTGTTGGAATTGGCCGAGGATATGTGCCCTCTGAACGTCATGTTATCCATGACCGCACTGTTAATGAAATAATCATTGACGCATGCTACTCGCCCGTTCGACAAGTCAACTACTATGTCGAAAATACACGTGTAGGCCAAGACACCGACTTTGACCGTCTTCTGGTTGACGTCTATACCGATGGACGCGTCACCCCCGTTGAAGCTCTTAGCTTCGCAGCTCAAATCGGCCTAAAACATTTCGAAGTCTTTAATAAACTCCAAACACACATCATTCTCTTCGACGAAGGCGAAGGGGGTAGCGACGCTGACCAAGACGAGATCATGGAAAAGCTCGCGATGCGTATCGACGAAATGGAACTCTCTGTCCGCTCAACGAATTGCTTAGCAGGCGCTAGCATTGAGACGATTGCGGAACTTGTGACCATACCTGAACGTAAGATGTTGGAATTTAGAAACTTCGGGAAGAAATCCCTCAACGAAATTAAAGCAAAACTCACCGAAATGGGACTCTACCTAGGCATGGACTTATCCAAATATGGCATCACCCATGATAACGTCCGCCAGAAAGTCCAAGAGTACAATGAAGAGCGTCGCTCTCGCAGAGAATACTCGGAATTGTCACCCACTCAGGCAGAGTAATATAGTTTAAAAAGGTTAACCATGAGACATCGTAACCATACTTCCAAACTTAATCGCACCTCATCGCATCGGCGCTGCATGATCGCCAATGCGCTTAAGTCGCTGATTGTCCATGGGCGTATTGAAACCACCGAAGCAAAAGCGAAAGTCCTACGTAGCTATGCTGATCAGATGGTCACTCTTGCCAAGCGCAATACGCTCTCTACTCGCCGTAAAGCGATCGCCGATCTAATGGTACGCTTTAACCCACTTACTCCTAAAGAGCATAGAGCAGCCAAAACGGGTAAAACGCACATGTTTAATGACGACCGTCTAGTCATCAACAAATTATTTGATGAGATTGGACCTCGGTTTTCTAGTCGCAATGGCGGATATACACGTATTATTAAGAATGGCTATCGCATTGGTGATAGCGCGTTAACTTGCTACTTAGAGTATTTGGCTGAGTAATTTTCTGTGCCCGTGTGCGTGCCCGTGCCCGATTTTGTTTTCGGGCACGGGCACGCACACGGGCACGAACTTCTTTCCCCTTGTCCTTTCAAATATTTCCCGCTATTATTAAGTTTTAGACACTGTTATTGTTTAGGAGGATATTGCTATGCCTATTCAAGTTGCCATCAATGGCTTTGGACGAATCGGACGCCTCGTATTTCGCATCTTATCTAAGATGCCAGAATTCTCTGTTGTCGCTATCAACGATATTGTTCCTGCGGACAATTTGGCTTACTTACTTAAGTACGATACTGTCCATGGTCGTTTCTCTGGAGATGTTCACATCGAAGGTGATCATATCATCGCTAATGGAAAAAAGACATTAGTGCTTAATGAGCGCGATCCTACAAAGCTTCCTTGGAATAAACTACACATTGAATTTCTGATCGAATCGACCGGCCTCTTTACCTCTAAGGAGGATGCAACGAAGCATCTAGAGGCTGGTGCTAAAAAAGTGATTATTTCTGCTCCTGCAAAAGGGGATATTCCCACTTTTGTTATGGGGGTTAACAATGAAAAGTATCAGCCTTCCCATGATACGATTGTCTCTAACGCCTCTTGTACCACTAATTGCCTAGCACCTGTCACAAAAGTTTTGTTAGACAATTTTGGCATCGAAGAGGGTCTAATGACGACTATCCATGCGATGACTGCTTCGCAGCCTTCGGTGGATGCTCCTTCCAAAAAAGATTGGCGAGGGGGCCGTAGTGCTTCTCAGAATATCATTCCTTCCAGCACAGGTGCTGCGAAAGCAGTAGCTCTATGCATCCCTGAGATTAAAGGGAAGTTAACAGGAATGGCATTCAGGGTTCCTACGATTGATGTGTCGGCGATTGATTTAACTGTGCGCCTTTCTAAGTCAACGTCTTATGACGAGATCTGTAAAGCCATGAAGCGCGCTGCAGATGGACCGATGAAAGGGATCTTAGCCTACTGTGATGAGCAGGTTGTCTCTACCGATTTCATCGGAAGCACCTATTCAGCCATCTTCGATAAAGAGGCTGGAATCGCTCTGAATGACCACTTCTTTAAGATTGTGGCATGGTACGACAACGAAATGGGATATGCTCAAAGAGTTGTTGACCTGATGGCCTACATGGCTTCTAAGGAAAAAAATCACTAGAGCTTTATAGGGCTCCTCTTTTTCCCATGTTTATGATACACTTTTGTCCAGAAGTTATAGCGGTGCTGACAACCGAATATGAGGATTACCGATCCATTCGTCGCCGCTACCCAAAACTCAGGTTAAAACCCTCTACAAGGAATGTAGTC
>JABDDJ010000023.1 GCA_013287645.1 Chlamydiota bacterium
GCTATTTGCTCAGAACACAAACTGGGACTGGACATTGAATTTGATTCAGAAATACGATTTCGTCGTTTTTCCCATAACCCTGAGATAGGTAACAAAGGCTATTTGATCAACTACATAGAAAAGGCCAGTATTTAAGTCCTTAATTACTAACTTTAAGTAGCTTTAATCAGCGAAGATAAATCATGAATTAGGGGTACCCATAAGCTTCGATCATTGGGGATAACATTCAAGATTCCTTTCCAATCTTGGTCTACCCAATCGAAATCTTTTTTTCGATACTCTTCAATGATCTCTTTTGAAAGGCCATACGCATAGCCAAAGTCCATAATTAGTGTAAGGCCGCTAGGCTGGCAAGGCAGTGTGATGATGTTAAGATCAGGCCGTGCGTGAAGTAGTGCAGGAACGATTTTCCAGACATCTCCCGTCCAATAGCCTTCCGTGTACTCACCAGAGGTCTCTGCGCTCAAAGGAATAGTATCATGTATCGCTATCATGGAGGAGCGTTTACATAACTTTTCTGATTCAATAAAGTCTTCAACCACAGCGTCATACTGATGTAAACCATCGATGAAAATGAAATCGAAATGCTCACCCACATACTTGGAAAAAAACTCCTTGCTTGTCATACAGTAGATTTTTGTCCACGCTTGAAGAGAATGAGTGATGCAAGGCTTTGGGTCGACGCCGATAGCATATGTCTCAGGGAGCGCTAATGCGAGAGAATCCCCGCTTTCGATGCCAACTTCAAGATAGCGAGCGGGCCTAAAAATAAAATGAAGATACTGAAGGATGGAAAGGTAATGCTCACCCGGATACCTCTCCCTCATTTTTTTATTCAATTGCTCTGCTGTAAGTGTAGCCATAAGAAGCTCTTTGCCTTCAAATACAGTTGTAGCAACTTTGGACTTTGTTGTAAGCAATTTTGAATTCTCATTTTATCAAAACATGATAAAACTGATTCTCAAATGACTTCTACAAGATCTGGGTTTGTGATGTAATAGTACAGTCCAGCATCTTTGTCTGATTCAAGACTTCCCCTATTTGTAAGAAAAGAGTGAGATCTAGGATACCCATCTATAAACACCTCACATCCCGTTGATTGGAATAGTGAACGGCAGAGAACACCCAAAGCTTGAATCTTGATCTCCTTTTTCTCTTTTAGTGTAATATTAGGGCTTTTGCATTCAATGGAGTCTTTGATATCCTGTAATAATTTATTCTGAAATGTAGTCCACTCTTCACTTACATCAGCAGCTTGTACAGCGTGTTTAAATCGTAGTTGAAGAACTTCACCCCTGAAGGTTACAGATGACCTGGTTGGCTGCTGCTCTGTCGCTGGCAATTCGATTGTTTCATTTGCATATTCGCTTGCTTTAGCCTCTTTAAACGCTGCATAGACACCTAACCCATGCGTTAGAACATATTTAGTTTCATAATCATTCACAAATCCATGTTCCCTAATTTTTAAAGCATTTCCAGTAGTGGTTCCATGATAGGCTTCTGTATGCGCTTCGATCATTTTGAAGCTCCCAATATATTTCTCACTAAAAGTGGAGAACTTGTTAAAAAGTCTATAATTATTGGTCCAATTCCGATAAAATTGTTTGGTTGTAATCTTATCTTTTAATCTGTGAGAACTACTCTTGAAATACGCTTGAGCATTTTCCCAGCTAATTGGCTGAAGTTGAACTTTGCCTCCTTCAATGAGATTAAAAACATAGCCGAATTGAATAGAAGTCTCGTTGATATCGTATAATTTATTCATTATTGATCGCAGTTGTTCTTTATTGGATTCAGTTATTAGAAATATTTCACATAGATGTTTTCTCTGAACTTCTTTTGCAATGGATTCTATAAGAGATTTTCGTTCAGCCATCGTCAAGACATCGGCTTCTTCTAAAGATATTGCTGTAGAAGGGTGCATCGTTACGGGAGAAATAGTTGAGCTTACTGGATTATGAGTAGGGATGATACTATTTACTATTGGCCTATTTTGTGTTTCATTAGTAGAATAAAGAGAATACTGTTCATACCCGAAAAGTCGGCGAAAAAAATTAGCAATATGAATAAAGAAGTTAGCTGATAAATGCAGTATTTTTTGAGATGCTTCTGAAAGAATTTTTCTAGCTTCATCTTGAATTAAATGAATGTCTATCTGTTGATAAGAACTAACTATCCGATAAATCATTGTAGTACTACTTTAGTTTATGTTTATAATTTTTTTAAGTAATACTAACAGATAATTGTTAAGAAATTATAAATTTAAATGTATACACAAATCTAAAAGTTCTTTTGTTATCCTATTAGGATTTTTTTTCATCATCGCTAAGGTTATCTTTCTCATTTTTCGCAAAACCAGTTATGAATATATTATTGGCCTACTGGCTTATTTGGTCAAATATTGTGTTAATCTGTGCAGTGATTAGCTCTGGCTCATGGTATAAAATGAAATGATCGCTATTTTCAGCAATGATTTGAGTGCTGTCAGAGCCTCGATTTAAAAGGTTTGCTTGTCCTGTCATCCACTCTTCTTTTTTCAATTTATCTTCTTCATTTAAAGTACTTTCATCCATATCAACATCAGCATAGTGAGCGGCCGTGATTACCTTTAAGGGGCATTTGATCGGTTTTTCAGAATGCCCTTCTAGCTCTTTAAGAAGCATGGCACCTGCGGGCACGTAGTGCTTGAGCTCAGTGTACATCGTTTGTTGGTGATGGGTTTTTGAGGCTGCATACTGCATTCTTAAAGCCATACTATCTCCCACATTATGAGCCCGATTATTTGAAACAAAATCATTGATAGCGGGAGGGAGATGGTCTCTTACTCGCTTATCGCTTGGTTCTTCTATTCCTCCTAAAGAAGCTTCTACATGTTCTAAGCCAGAGTCTACTAAAATCAAACCTTTGACCTCTTCTGGATATTTCAGTGTGAATAATTGCCCTACAATACCACCAAAGGAATGACCCACAAAGATATATGGAGGCTTTAAATCAAGCTTATCTAATAATGCTTTGAGATTGTCTATCGTTCGATCGAGCGTGGGCTCTGACTTATCTGCACCACTCCAGCCCATCCCTGCGCGATCATAACTCATCGTTTGCATCTGGTCGGAGAGAGATTCTTGTACCAACTGCCAATCAGCAGAAAAGCAACCTAATCCAGCTTCAAAGATTACAACCGGATCTTGTTCATGCATTCTACTGCCTTTAAGATTGACATGAAGTGAAATAGAATTTCCTACTTTATCTTCAATATCAATCATTCTTCCTGGAGGCACGGAAACAGGATTTTCTCCTGCGTCGATGGATTTTTGTATCTCCTCGGCCTGCTCAAAAGCGAGTTTTACAGCTTGGTTATTTTTCTTTAAATTTTCCAAATCTTCATGACTATTGCAACTATCGGAAATAGGGTTAAGTGCATCAAAGATTGCAGTTCTCTTCAAAGCGAGTTCTGCCTGTGCCTTTGTTAGAGGAGTTGACTCTGGAGAGGAAGCTATTTCTGAAAGCTTTTGTTTTGCCGATGCCACTTCTTCCTCACTCAATATATGCATGAGGGCAAAGTCTAGAGCAATGGGATCGTTATGCTCTACACCATAAGCTAAAAAAGCTTGGCCCATCTCACTCATGGAATTAATGCGAGATTGCTGATCTAAACTGAGTTGCATGTGAAAATAGAAATGGCTTGCTTTTACTGTTTCACCTTTCTTAGCTAAGCTGATTGCAATTTGCATCATGGTAGATAGAGGCGTATTAACAGATTGGAGTTGTTTTACCTCTTTTGAAATAGCTTGAGTGGATCCATTGGTTTGTTGAATAGCAGTCACTGCTTTTTCAACTGATTCCAGCATTTTTTCTTGAACGGTGAGATGGCATTCGCTTTTTAGGGAGGCTTGAAATTCAATCACGCTATTAAATGAATGCGAAGAAAGAGAATCAATATGGTTTTTAAATACTTTTACTGTTTTTTCATCCCCAGTAATTTTATAATTTCTTTTTCCTATTACTATAATATCATCTTTGTCTTTTGTTTCTTGCAGGTGTATATTATAAGAATCTTGAGGAGAAGAAACATTAAAATTTAACATAAAAAAACCGCCATACTAACTATAATAAAGTCTTTTATTTAATTATAAATATAGAATTAATTTATATACAATTTTATTTGCTTTATTGCTTAGCTCTTTATGAATAGGCCGACTTCGGATTCTTCCTAGGAAGGACGTTCTGAAGAAAAGTCTCCACTATGGATGAGGAACTATTGCGACAACGGTAATTTGACCTTTTTTTGGTCCATAATGCCAAAACACTCGATAAGCTCCGGGAGTATGATTTTGAGCATACGATTCAAAAACTTTTTCTCTATTAGCACCATCTAATTCAGAATATCCATGAGTTTGTAAAGAAGGATACCTCAAGTCAGTTTCCATAAGACCCAGAGTTTTTCTTACGGCTTTTAAAGCGCCTTTTTTGTCTTTAGAACTCTTCTAAAAGAGCTAAGTGATCAAATGTACCAATATAAATTTGCTTCTCTTAGTTATTCTATTTCTTTCTTTACTAAATCTTAATACAATTAATTTATTATACTATCAATTTAATAAATTAATTTTGGTGTGTTTGTGTCTTCTGAAATTAAAAATTCAAATTTAGATTGGGATTCTACTTCTATATCTCTACTAAGTTCACATGATCAACCTATTTTACAAATGAGTCAACTGTCGAGGTTTACTCCTCTTAAAGATTCTTACGGTTTAGTTTCAATAGACGGAAAACACGCATATTATAAAAAAAGCATTTCAGGGAGATTAAAAGAATCTATTTATGAAATAATGAGTATTGTTTCGAAAGTGGTCTTTCTCCGATGTTCATATGCAGATCTTAAGCATAGCTGCAGCTATCTGAGAGAACTCTTTTGGAGCAAATATGATATTTGTCTTTTTATAAATTCTGAAACCGAAATGTGTTTTCCAACATATTTAAATCCGGAAATATTGACGAAGCTGGTCCAAAAAGAAAATGAATATGTGATATCAATAAACAAATTTTTAGATAGTATTATATTTGATAACGATGATGAAAAAAATAAAATTGCTACTGCTCTCAATATTCACATTCATCAATCAAAAGTGGCTGTAGATACTATTTCGGTGTCCATTTCAAATAAAATTAAGCCTATCACTGATTTATTAAATGAAATCATGATAGCTTCGAAAAAAATGCCAAAGTTAAAGGAAATGGTATTTGCGAGAATCGCTGCCAAAATTGATGCCTTAAATCTTAATGAACGTAAATTTGCCCGTGCTTACAGAGAACTGACTCGTGATTTTCTTGATAGAATCCCCATAAAAACTATTGAAGAGGGATTAGAAATTGCTAATGCGTTGGATGTACTTATTAATCCTCAGAAACAGAACGCTACTGCTATCACTCTCGATATTACAAACAAAATTAAACCTGTCGCTGATTTATTAAATGAACCCGAAGACTGGGCTGAACCAGAAAATATTGATTTTTTTAAAAAAATTGTGACAGCCAGAATTGATGAAAAAATTCATTCTTTAAAAACTGACGCAGAGGAAACCCGCAAACTGATTTCAAGACAAAAGGAAAATAAAATATTAGCAGAAAAATACATTGAAAAAGTGGCAAATGCAAAACCACCCGTCGCTGGGTCAGAGGCTAGTACAGTCCCTCGCAATCAAGAGGAATGGATGATGAGTACCTTGGCATGTATCCAAGAGATCAGATCCTCACCTCTTGGTCAACAGATCGATGTAAACCTACTCTATGGCTTGGCAAACAATGAATTCTATTCTCAAGGAGTATGGGAAGCGATGACTCGAATAAGAGATAATGCTGAGAATATAGCTGAAATCATAAAGCATTTCCATCCTCCAATACAATGGCTACAAGATCTCTCGCAACTACCAGGTAGCCATTTAGATCAACTAAATAAGTGGATAAAAGAGAAGAATGTACCTCTTGAGGGCTTTAGTAGTGAACAAAAAAATTGGATTGGCTCTCATCCAGAACAAGCTTTAAAGTTGCTACAGCATCGCCTTTCATTAAGTCTTTTAGCAATGACATCTCCAGATAAAATTTCTTTGACTATACATTTACTAGAAAGCGATCAAATATCTTTTTCTCTAACTGATCATGAAATCATAGAAAAAGTTAACGAATTTGTATCTAGTTTTAATATTGAAGATATTAATCAGAAAAAACTCTGCCTAACTAACTTATTTGATATTGAGACGCTTTCCCATCTTCTTCTTGAAAAAGGAGATCAATTAAAATATTTACATTTAGAAAATGTCAAATCCGATATTGTATTAAAATTAATTAAATATTGTCCGAATATTAATCATTTGTATTTACATAAGTGTGATCTTCGTAATAAGGGCAAAGATTTGGCAAGCTCGGAGCAATTAAAAAATCTTACAGAGCTTTATTTAACCTATACTGATATCGGTGATGAAGGGATGATAGCGTTAGCAAGCTCAGAGAATCTAAAAAATCTCACTGGGCTTGATCTTACTGGTAACGGAATCCGTAAAAAAGGAATAAAAGCACTAGCACACTCTGAACAGTTAAAAAATCTTACTAAGCTTAATCTAAGCTCGAACTTTATCAAAGCCAAAGGGGTAAAAGAGCTAGCTAACTCAGAGCACTTAATAAATCTTACTGAGCTTGATCTATGCTGTAACATTCTCAATGTTGAGGGAGCAAAGGAGCTAGCCAACGCAAAACAATTAAAAAAACTAACTTCACTTGAACTAAGATGGAATCACGTTGGTGATGAAGGAGTGAAAGAGCTAGCAAACTCAGAGCTGTTAAAAAATCTTTCATACCTAGGTTTATGTAATAATGAAATCGGTGATGAAGGGACAAAAGCGCTGGCAAGCTCTGAGCTATTAAAAAATCTTAAAAGGCTTGATCTAGGCTGGAACAATATTCAAACTCAAGGAGCTAAAGCGCTAGCCAACGCAAAATTTATAAATCTTACAGCTCTTCAACTAGTCTATAACCAAATCAGTGATGATGGAGCAGTAGCGTTAGCGAGCTCAGAACAACTAATAAATCTTACAGTACTTGGTATAAGCGAAAACAAAATCTGTGCTAAAGGAATGAAAGCTCTAGCAAGGTCTGAGCTATTGAAAAAACTTCAAGTTCTTGTTCTAAGCCATAACCCTTTCGGTGATGAAGGTGCAGAAGAATTAGCAAGCTCAGAAAAATTAAATAATCTTGAAGTACTTTATCTAATAGGTAACAAAATTGGTGATAAAGGAACAAAAGCTCTTGCCAGCTCAGAGCAATTAATGAATCTCACTGGGCTTTATCTAAGCAATAACCCGATCAATTATGAAGGGATAAAGGCGCTAGCCAATTCAGATAAACTGAAAAATCTTACTTATCTTCACCTAAGAACGAATAAAATCAATGATGAAGGAGTGAAAGAGCTAGCACACTCAGAGCTGTCAAAAAAGCTTACCGTGCTTGATCTAAGTGAAAATCTGATCAGTGATCAAGGAGCAAACGAACTAGCAGCCTCAGAGAATCTAATCAATCTTACAGTGCTTTATCTAAGAAATAACCAATTCGGTGATGAAGGAGCAAATGCACTAAGAAGCTCAAAGAACTTTAAGAACACAAAAGTAGCCCTCGGTATTTGACATTTAATTGAGACCCTATGTGAGTCATTTAGTCAATTATTTATACGAGAATTGTGAATTAACTCATTTTGACTCACCAATGAGTCAATTAGTTCTTTCTGAAGAGGCCGACTTCGGATTCTCCCCAGGGAAAAGGGGCTGTGAAGATCTCGATCATGTGCCATTGAGGGCGTTCTGAAGGGAAATCTCCGACAAGTGAAAAATTGATTGCGATCATTTTTGTTCCTGTAGGAAGCTCGTCGCAGCGCTTGATGACGGCAGCAACCTCCTCCCCTTCTAGTAAAGTAGCATCGAGGTAATAAACCGTTCCGGGATGCCATGGTGCCGTTAAAAAATCTTCGCAATAAAAAGCTATTTTTTCTAGTTGATTTGCGAGTATAACTCGATTTGCTCGAGTTATAAATTGTGGCACATAATCTATACCAACGACATAGCAGTGCTTGATACAGCGCATCCAAAAAGCTGTGCGCCCTCTGCCGCAGCCTAGTTCGATATAGACATCCTCTGGTCCTATGTCTGCTTTTTGAGCAAGTGTATCGAGTGTCGTTAGGTAGGTCTCACCATAGAGATACACATCTTCTTTATTGAGCTCTTGCATATAGCGTTTATGGACTTGATAGGGGCTGTCAAAGCGATATGCTTTCAAGAGGGCTAAGTCTGCTCGTCGAAATTCTTTATTTCCATAATAGCGCCAAACAACTTTGGTGTACTCAGCAAGCCCTTTTATGGAAACATACAGATTGATTCCGACAAGCTGAAAAAACTCAGAAATTTTGTTCCACATACAATGGTGTTAGCATGGGAATATTTTTCATGTCTACTAATAACCTGAGTTTCGAATTGTTGCGATCCGCGAGGAAAGACAGCTGACTTAACCATCAGCTGTCTTGGATTATTTTACTGAGTGGTTACTTTTTAGTTTTGACTCTATCTTCTTCTACTCGGTTGATTGTACCTTCGACTGCTAGCACAACCCCTGCCCGCATTAGGTCTGGGCCCCATAATTTACATATCGGTATAGGAACAAATGTCAAAAATAGTCCGCAGAGGGCGACAGTTATTCCAATAGTTACTCTCAAGGGTATGTAGATATCGTCTTCTTCTTTATCATTAACGCGCCTAGCCATGTACAAGCAATGTTCTTCTTCAGCATTGTATGGTAAATTATACTCTAAACATGCAGCTATATACATTGCTTTATGGTTTGATCGCTTTTCTTTTTTTTTGATGAGTTTGCGCACTTGCTTCATATCATCATTCTTAAGCTTTCCTCCACTTCTCTTAATATCATGCTCAACTTGATCAAGCTGGTTATCAAGGTTAATCCTTTGTCCAGTATATCCTTCTACTTCGGTTTTGATATCAAACATCGTATCAATCAGTTTGCTGCTATCTGATTTCTTTTGATAGCATTTGACTTTTTCAATGAGTTTCTCAATTCGGACTGCAAATCCAATATCATTGATATTTACTGTCCTCTGTGTAGCTTGCAGAGGAACGCTCACCGTTGTCATAGTAAAAGCAGTAAGCGCACTACATAAAAATATCCTGCTAATCCCAGGAGAGTTGAAAATATTAGCCATAGACTCGCTCGTTTTATTTTTTTTTCATATGTCTGTCCGATTTTTTCTAGAAATGCGAACATATTCACGTTAAGCGTGAAGGCAAAAATAAAAGTAACGACAACTATTAAAGGGACATTTATAAAATTCAACATGGTCTTCTCTCTCTTTGTTCATTTGATCTCATGAGAATGACATACTTGCAAACTTAGGCGTTAGCATAAGTCTATCATCCTTAATGTGTTCTAGACATGCTATCAATGCTCATTTAATCAAAAAATTATCAAACCCATGTTATGTTAAAAAAAACTGTAAATCCAGTCCTTTTTCGTCGAACTAAAACACCCCTACCATGCTGTGTTGCCTTTATTGTGTCCTCTCTAAAAGAAAGGCGTATCCGATGATGATATACACGATCGTGTTTATTTTCAACACTATCGTGTGTGTTTTCTCAAAAAAAAATTGTTTACTCTTTCTTAAAAGGAATACCCTCATGGTTTTAAGCGAAAAAAAGAAAAATAAAATTCTAATGGAGTTTGCAGCAAAGGTAAGAAGCCATCGTCATGCCCTTGGAATTACTCAGGAACAGCTTGCAGAGCGTGCTGACTTTCATGTGAACTATATTGGAGGAATTGAGAGAGGTGAAAGAAATCCTTCGTTAACTTCACTGTATTCTATCTCAAAAGCTCTGGATTGTCCTTTGAATGACTTACTTGTGTGATTAATTTTGAGAACGCTGACGATCGTACAGACACGGGCACGGTAAATTTTTTCTACATGGTTAATTGCTTGTAGAGAGCGATTTGGTCAGGAGCGAACTCTGTCAAGAATTCCATATGTCCTTCAGAGTCTTTAATGTTTTTCAGCCAATTTTTGAGTTGTGCTAATTCTTGATCAGTAAAATCGGTAATCCCAAGTAGCCATTTTGCTTCGACAAGTTGCTGTAGAATTTTCTCATGCACATCTTCTCCCTTATTTAACAAAAGGCTTTTTCCTCCTGTTGTCTTAGGATTCACAAAGGAATAAAAGGAATTATGCTTGTTCATATTAATAAAGTGATAATCGCCTTTGGAGACTAAAGAAACATCGTAGTTGATAGACAATATATAATGTTTTTCCCTTACCATTAAACGACAAAGGGATAGGTTTCCTCGCACTCTCGAGAGTCTGGCAAATAACCTACGGAAATTTTTAGTTATCTGTAGGCTACTATGTTTTTTCCAAAACTCATTTATTTTGGGATATTTGTCTGGATGAAAAAGTTTATCGACGCTTTTAAGCTTATATTCAGAGCTATGATCACACTTTGATGACTGAATCTCTTTGCTGTCTATAATTATTTGTTGCTGCTGTTGCAATTGTTGCTGCTGCTGCTGTTGTATTTGTTGTTCTTGGGCTTGGCCAATAGGCAGCGCTGCGCCATTACTAGGTACTTCATGCGGATAGGGACTGTTTTCTTTCTGCTGTAGTTTAGTGAGTGCTGTTTTGTAAGATTTAAACAGATCGTCTCTCATTTTACTGGTAGCGTCATTGAGTTCTTTCTCTCTTTCCGCAATCCACTGTTTTTCATTTATTCCAAACAACTGTCCAGGAAGAAAGTTAATAAACGTTTTTGTAAATGCAGTAGTCCGAATTTGAGATTCTAGTCTCTCGATATTCCTGATTTGTCGGTCATAAGCTTTTTTAAGTGTCTCTTCGGTATTCTCCATATGAGACCAGGCGAAAGATTCTTCTGGATGAATCTCTTTGTTATCATTAATCCAACCGGTTTTAGGATCTTCTGCTACCTTTAGCAGCTCCATTCTGACATAATTGTTAAATATACGTATGAGTGGCGACTGTGGATTCCAGTATTCTTCTGTATCTAGAGCGCTTTGATGACCATAGATAATCTGGCGTGTGCCTATGTTAACAATGGCTTTGAATTCCTGAAGCGCTGCTTTGAGGTTTTTTCCGCCTTGTGCGGGTTTATCTTGGACTTTGACATCTTCAACTAGTGTGTAGTAAGAGAGATTTCCAAATTGGGATTCAATTCTTTTTTTAATGCTTGTAGAGACAAAAAAGTCCATGCGATGGATTTCGCCGGCTCCGCGTGCGCGTCCTTCAGTCTGGACAAGGTCATCCATAGAGCATTTTGGAGAGATAAAGGTAACACAGCGTCCGGGAGGTATTCTCCCATCTACGCCTCGAATATCAGAAGGGCCGAAATAGAATAAGGCTTTTTCTTTAAAGTTAGTGTCGAGCGCCAGATCATTCAAAGCGGCTTTGGAAATACGCTTGGGCTCTTTTTTCTCATTATTTTCGTCTGGATACCAGATAAAAAACTTTTTGGTGGTTCTATCGACATAGACGTAGATTCGATCTGGGGCAGCTTCGCGAAAATCGGAGACGCATTCTTGAGGATTGCCATCTTTGATGTAGTAACCTTGATTCAAGATCGCTTTGCACGTGGGATCTTTAGCTACTTCTTGCATTTTGTTTAAGATCATTGATTCATCGACAGCGTCGACTGTGGGTATACCTAAGAGACCTGCTTCTAGAATCACTTGACCAACAACTTTTTTGCTTTGGAGTTGCTGAGAATTCTCGGCATTTTTTGAGCGTGGCAAACATTCTCTGTTTACAGTTCCAGACATTCCTTCAACAGTTCTTTGATAGGTCATATCTTGTACGTTTAGGCTGGTCAGATGCTGAAATCTTTTGAGTCTTTTCTCGTTAAAAATGGTCAGTCGCAAAAATTCAAGCCTGTACTCATAGTTTTGAGGCTGATTTAAAAAGGTCTCTAAAGGAGTTCCTTTCGCAGCGTTAAACCACTTTTCATAGACTTTTGGATGCTGATGGAAGAGCTGTTTTAGTCCTCGTGCAACAAAGCTATCACTTGGATCTTGACCGGGAAGAGGAGCCGGCAACTTAACGGCATATCCCAGGTATTGGTTGGCAATGAGATCGTATTCGTCGCTAAAGATGCGCCCTTGAATCTCATCTCCACCTGTACGAGGACCAATTTGGTAGCCATCGCTCTTAATTCCTAAGTCTATATTTGGACGTGGAGCTAATGCGCGTGGGAGGTTGACTTGAATAATCTCTTTTAGGGCTCCTATGACAGCCTTACATTTTTCAGAAACTATAGGGAAAGATTTAGGAGCTGTATCTTGTGATTCATAGATAGTGGAGAGAAGCATCTTAATGAGTTTTTTAGCGTTAACATCGGGCACTTGAGCAAACACTAAGAAATCTTTATTGTTTAATAATTCTGTAGAGAGAGCCTCTATCCAAACATTTTTTAACTTATACTGAGGTAGAGAGGCTTGTTGTTCATTCAGGAGAGCCTCTTTTAGCTCGATTAAATCTCTATTTTTAGAGGTGAAGATAGCTTTTATGACATATTCTTGAGTTTGCAGAATGGTATTATTCAAGGAGAGCGCCTCGCCGCTACCGACATTGTTTTCAATGCTGACATCTAAAATATCGTCGGGTTCGTCGTAGACAAAACGATGAAGTTCTTTTTTAATTTTCGAGAGGTAATAGATGCGTTTTTCTAAGTCATCAATTTGCATGAGAAGTTCATATTGAGGTAAAAACTGTTCAAACAGAGTACTAGAAATATTTTGATTACTTCCCATAGAGCCTAGCAATTTAGTCAAATCAAAATTCTTCATTAATTCTTGAATTTTCGCTTTAGACTCTAGACATAAGTGACGCAGTTTGTGCTCGACAGAAAGAAAGGTCGTGTTGGTGGCGATAGCGTATCCATACTCCTTTTGGATAGTGCGTAGACGTAGATACTCAGACTGGTAAGAGAGTGCAGTAGAAGGTGCGTTGATATCAAAATAAAATTGGACGCCAGGCCGAGCTAAGAGTTCACGTGTTGACCGGTCCAGGGTGTCGAGATCTTGATGAAGAAGTTGCTCTTTAACAATAGCTCCTGGAAACTCATTCTGTTCGATAAGCAGGAGAAGGTAAATGAGGAAGATGACTGTTGTTTTACCAAGACCTACTTTAAGCTCATACCAGTCAGCAGAGTTATTGAGCATCTTCTCGAGGAGATCGGTTTGATCTTGGGTGACGACAATGCCTTGATGCGGTTCTAGAACAAGTAGTTTTCGATATAGGCGAGGATTTTTAAGGTATCCGTCATTATTTAAATAGCGATTAAATTTAAAAACTCTATTTGTCAAATTTAAGATTTTTGTCGAGGCATTAACCCACTCGTCGCTCTCGTCATTGCTTAACTTTTTCAATAAATGAATCTGATCCTGCACTTCGCCCTGCAGCACGCGGCTCGCTGTCTGTTCCATCAGATATTCTGTCAGCAGATGACAAAGATGCTCATCATCTAAAGAGAGTGTTTGATACATCTTTTTAAGGAGTTGTATCACTTCATCTTCTTCATAGGCTTCCATTTGCAGAACGGCTCGACGTAATTCTCTAGGGAGGTTCTTAACATTTTTCTGCAGATAGCTTATGATCTCTTTACGCAGCCGGATTTCATTGTTGAATGCTTCTTGAGACAGATCAGCAATGTGCTTTTCAACTGTGTCTAAACATTCTTTCTTAATAGACCTCTTCGCTTCGATTTTGGCATTCAGTGTTTCGGCTGCAGATTCAAACCCTAGCAGTAGCTCTTTATCTGACTGATTTAATCGACGGAACTCCCCTGACATCTCGTCCAAATTTATTTTGGCATGAGAAGCTACTGTTTTCCATTGATTCTCAAACTCTACGGGTACCCGTTGAGGAAAGGTTGCAAAGCGCACTAAGGAATCATATTTTGGAAAATTCACTTTACTTTGATTTTGTTCACTAATCTGCTGATCTAATTTAGCTATTCTCTTCCTATTCTCGGCTTCTCGAATAATCGATTTGAGATTGATTTCTGTTTTTTGTTCAATAAAGGTAGTAAACTCCTCTACTGTCATTAGTCCAAGGGCATCCTTCAATTGATCTACTGTATCCTGACTCTCTAAAATTGTTTTCAAAATCAGCGTAACATTAGGTCCAAAGAGGTTTTTATCTTTATCAATGGCTTTCTTAAACTCTTTCAGATCTATTAAGTTTTTATCTCTAAGGACTTCTTTAATATCTTTTAAATTATTCTTATTAGTTGAAGGAGCTAATTCGTTCGCTAATGTCTTCAGGGCTCTTGCAAGGTGTAGATTTCTTAACGAGTTCGTTCGTTCAGTGATCAATTTATATCCTTTAATCATGCCCGATACAATTCCATTAGGTATATTTTTCTTTAAAGCTCCTAAAAGTTCTGGATCAATCTTGCTTTTAGAGACAGAAGCAGTCAATAAAAGGCGTCTTACAACATTGAGAGTAATTAAATTACAGTGATCCGAATAAAGATCTAAAAGCTTCCAAGGATCTATATCTGATTTTTGTAAAAATAAGTTCAATACCTCTGAATTAGGCAGAGGACCAAAAAGATTTTGCAGCTGTTCGGGTTTAATGTTTTTGTTTACAATAAGCTCATAGAGTTCAAAAAAATGTTCGATAATTCCATTGTCAGCAAGGGGTTTTTGAAGTAATTCTAGAGCCTTTTGTTCGCCTAGTGGCGAGGCCATCTTCCCGATGAGAGTAGGCAGCACAAGCTGAATTTCCATTTGCGAAGGCGCCTTGATTTTAAACTTCATCTCGTCGGCACTCAATTTTCTTTGATACTGAAGAAAGTTTAAGCCTTCATTGCAGAGATGGTTTAATTCAACGAGCTCAGTATCGGAGAGGTTGATTTCGGCCGTGTCAGAAAGATAGTACTCTTCCTTAAGAGAAAAGGGACTACGTTTAAGCTGTGACTGGTAGAGCTTGTAGGCTTGATAGATCTTTTGTGTGATCTCTATGTAATCGGACGAATCAGCCATAAAGTAGTAGGCCTGTTCTTCAAGAATTCTCTTTACAACCAGCAATCCTTTTAGCCGGAAGGCAGCTGATCGCACCGAATTCACTGGAAACTTCAAAATATTATCTGCGAACATCAAACAGAGCTCTTTCTCTTGAGGCATCTCCCCTTTAGTGTAACGCGCCTTTTCCAAAAATTTTCTAGCCTGTAAGTAATCTCGCACTGTCGCACAGCGGAAAGCTAGAGCCAGATATCCCGTAGCTGAAGTATGGTAAGAGCCTTCATCATTAATTGTCAGGCATAAAGGTGCTTCAGCTTGGTAAGTCTTTTCTTGATCTTGCTGCGGCCAGAACAGCAAGTAGGTCTTATTGCCTTTACGCACAGTTAAGCCCGACTCATCCAAATGGACTCCCATTTTTTGAAAAAAGGCATGCGCTGTCGGACCGCGTTCTTCACCCATTACCCACTTTGCTCCGGCTAAATTTTCATCTCCGTGCAAGATCCAAGGGTCATTTGCTGACGATCTTTTTAAATAAATTTTTTGGTCTACAAAACGAATTTCCGTAATCGCTGTGTCATCTGCCTTTTTAAGATAAAGAACTTGATCTTTAGACAAACACTTTATAAATTCCCCCTGGACTATCTCCATGCCTTCAGCAGTCTTTACACTCTTTAATAAGCCATTCGTGTCAAACGTCAGATTAACATGTAATGTATCTTTCCTATTGCCTAGTAACGCAAAGCCTTCTTGAGGATTTTTACTATCAATCCATACTCCTGACGCCATCAGCGGTTTTTCAATGCCCTCTCCTTCAACGTATGCTTCACTACCGGCAGTTTGAGGAAATTTTACAAAAGGTAACCATTCAAGTGTATTTTTTATCCGCTGTAAATTCGACGATTTTAGCTTTATTGTAGGCATTTTTGGCCGACAATAGCGATACCAACTAGAGCCTACTTTCCTTTCGATCACTAAGCCCATAGTCTCTTTTGCAAAGAGAATGCGATAGCTCTCTTTACTTCTTTCTTCAAATTCATATACCAGTTCAGCAGGATGTGCACCCGCATAGACCAAACATTTTTTTGACTTATCTCCAAAAAGATGAATATAGTCTGGATGACTCACAATTTCTGCGGGAAGTGTTGTTTCAATTCCATTAACAGGTTGGTGATTGAAGCTGAGGATTTGCAATGTAGCTAAATCGATGCATGTACCCTCTTTTTCAAATACTAGAGATGTCTCACTCGACTCTTTCCAACCCCCTAAGGATACCGTGTTAAACTGCTTTGAAATCCAAATATTAAGAATCGCATTCCGCGTTGGTTCATCTAAACTCAGGATGTAAGGCACTAAATGCTCCTTAACCCAGCGCTCTCCTTGAATACAAACTATCGGCAAAGTTCCTGATTCTTTCGTCAAACCTAAAAAACTACCCATCTGAAGCAACTGAGCGATGACTCCATGCACTCTTAAAAACGGATTTTTAGTTAATTCATGCGCCGCCAGGCCGTTTGAAAACAGGCTGATAAGATATCCTGCCTCATCGATTTTCTTCTGTAATTTAGACTCCTGAGCCCATAACCCAAAGGCGAGTTCTAAATAACTACGCTTCTGAGGATCGCGTGAATGGATCTGATGGATAGTTGGCCATGCTTGAGATGCGTTAGGAAGATGGTTTGCTACTGATTGTAATAGATAGAGTAAGAAAATACTTTTATTACTCTCTTTATCCTCTAAAAATTTTTCTAGAATTTGACGCAATGCTGGACCGTGAGCTTCGAAAAACTCGGGTCTATTCTTTATAGTATTCTGGATTAATTCAGGGCTAAAAAGAGCGTCATAAAACCGCTTCTGAGCTTCTAAACTTTTTATTCCAAGTGCATTTAGCGCTTCATATTCAATAATCCATGGACGCTGTAGAATTAGGTCAAAAACCTCATGCACAGTTTCATAGGTTAATTTGTTATTATCATTAAAGACTTGTAGTCCTTTGAGGGTCGATAATAAAAAATGGTCTAAAGGCTGAGAATGTTCTTCTGAAAGAGTATTGACAAGACACCTTTCTTCAAAATTTCCTCCTCTATATTCTTGATTTGAAAAAAGCTTCCCAAATAGCTGTCCAGGATTACCCAATAATGGAGCTTGATGGATAGGACGTGATAAATAGTTCTGGTTACTAGTAGCTCTACCACTCTGAGATATTGTAACTTCCTGTCTCTCACCGATGGCCGATTCTCTTGATCCGATACAGTGCATATATCGGTCTATACCAACCATTGAAACTTGAAATCTCGCAGTGACTATTTCGAGTCGCTCAAAAGATTGAAGGGTTTGAACTGCTTTATTAAATGTTTTTTTAATTCGTTCAGGAATAGGTTTATTGCTTATCGTTTCAGCAGTTGAAACACAAACTTCTTTTAGTCCCTTAAAAGTGATTGCTTCAAAACTGATGGCTGTCGGATGAACCATTGTGCAAAAAAGCAGACGCTGACGCCCAATATCGCTAAATTGAGAAGGAATCGAAAGTTCTTTACCTTCATTATCTCGACGATAATAGAGTTTCCATAGTTCATCTATCTCTTGTTCATTATCAGCAAATTTGCTTCCTTTTACGCATACAAGAACAGCCTTACAATATTCTTTTTCAATCTCGAATGTGGCACATGTATGACCTGAGACTCTGCTACTTCTGCTCCCTCTAGTCAAAAATTTATGAAGAGTCTCAAATTTACGAAAAAGCTCAGGATTTTCGTTGATGCGCAAATGGCAAGATTCACTAAGAAGATCAGTATAAGAATTATAATCATCTCTGCGCAAAAATTCTTCAGCTACGTGATAAAAACAGAGTTCTTCTGGGTTCAAAGAATTTTGACGACTCGTAGATAATAATTCATGACGAGACTCTATCAAGGATTGCAAGATCGCTTCAGTATTTAATAAGAATATCCACTCATCCGGCAGAATTGCAAGATTCGCTGTACGGACTTTAGCTTCCCAATAATATTGAGAAAGCTTTCCCAACTCGCTTGAGAACTCTTTCATTTGATTAGATTCTTTTAACTGAAATTGATCAAAAAGTGGAAAGCGCTCCATGATCAAACGGTAAAAATCTATCGCTGTTGCGTACTGTTTTTGAGCAACAAAATGGTCTGTTCTTGCAGTAAGCGATTTTAATATTTTGACTAACTCTGCGCCATCGCCAATTTTAAAAACAGTTTGCAAAGCATCTAACTCTTGACGATCAGCCTTTGTGATTTGCTCAACACTGCTTTGTTCTTTAGTAAGTTCAGATTTAAAAGGCTGATAAGAGAGCTTGAAGGTAGAATTAGAGGCATGATTGAGTTTTTGCTGCTCTTTTTTCTGTACCTCATAGCTATTTTTCTCTAATTCGGTAATGCGCTCTTTAAGCTTGTGCAGGTATGTACCAAAAGTCTTTTCAAGGTCTAATGCATATGCAGACTTTTCTAATTGCAGGTGAAGATTCTGCTGCTCTTTATTTAACCTCTCCAGCCACTTTTTACGTTCCTTATGCCTCATCGAAGGTAATGATTCCAGAATGCGTGACACTCGATGATGTAAATAATGAATGGAAAATAGAGCTTTATCTTTAAAAGCTGCCTCAGGGTACTGCACTCTCAATACCTCTTGAACCAGTTTCATGGGATCTTTAGAGTGAACATTTCGGCTTTGTGACTCTTCATAAACGGGTTTACCCCCCGCTTCAACACAAAGGCCTTCACGGAACTCATCGTATTTTGGTGGATTGATAAATGAAGGAATTTCCTCAGCTAGTTCATTATTACTATTCACACTATACGTCGCTGAAACGACATAAGCAGTAGCAATAAATTGCTTCAGTCCAAGCCCTTTCGTCTCCTCACGGGGTGTAGAGAGCGCTAATAAATTCAGAAGCAACCTTTCGAGCTTCATTTTTTCCAAAGGCCCTTCAAATACATACTCACGTGTCTTTCCGTAAGATAATTCTTCTAAATAGAGATTCCCTTCTGCGTTCTTATGAAATGACCAAAGAAGCGGTTCAAACTTATCTTTTGATTTCCAATATCCCCCAGGTATAACCACAGCTGGATTATTGATGATATTCTGAGCCAACTCCCCTGCTAAAGCTTGTCGCTGAGCTGAGTTACTCCTGCTCCAACTCTCTACGGCAGAAAGGCCCTCATTAAATGTCTTTGCAGCGGCCTTTGAAGCCTCATCTTCGCACGATCCTAGTAGGTCTACCATCTCCCGCAGAGCGCCTTCCAAACTCGATTTGTCGATGATCTGCCCAGGAAATAAAAAGCGCGTAACCAGAGCGATAGGATAGATAACTAGTTTCCAAAAAAGCCCTGTAGAGGGACATAGACGCAAAAGACTTTTTTGAATTTCAGAAAAAGTACGTTGACGCACAGGAAGATGATGATTTTGAAGCTGAGTGACTTTTACAGAGCAAGGACCAGATGCAGCTGAAATAGTAATCTCTCTGCGTCCAGAAGGATTTAATAAAAATACTTTACCATCCTCAAAGCTAAGCTCTAAGTGAAGATCCTTATTTCCCTCATAGATCAGTTGCTGAACAACACGCCCTATAGTATCCAGCTTCTCGGATTTATCTGCCTTAACCTGAACATGAACTAATTGATGCCTATTATCAGCACCTATTTTGCATACAAAATCTTTAAATGACATATAAACTTTAGATTAAATTTAAAGGAATAATAAACTATCTCTCGTATAAAGTAAATTAAAATTTAACCACAAAAAACACAGAAAAATAACAGGATAGGCAGGATCGACTTCGTCGGCAGGATATGCAAGATTTTTAACGATTAAACGATATAACGATAATAACGATATTTTTTTATTTTTTATCGTTATTATCGTTGTATCGTTTTAATTGTTAAATATTTTTTATCTTTCATATCCTGCTATTTTTAAAGGTGTAATAAACTATAGACAATGTAAGAGACTAAAAAGAATATAATCGTCGAAAGAACATCATTAAATGCCGTCACAATAGGCCCTGAAGCTATCGCGGGATCAATTCGCGCACGCGCAAAGAAGAAGGGCAATATCGACCCCAAAGTCGTAGCCGTCATACACGCTCCAAACAACCCCAATGCCACCGTCACTGCTAAGCGAAGCGAATGCTCATCAGCCTGATGGGGTGTTATCCCCGTTAAAGCATATACAATCAATCCGCAGACTAATCCAAAGGCTGTAGCAATCATCAAACCCACTCCCATCTCCCTCAAGATGGCCTCTTTTATCGATCTTGAAGAGAACTCCCCTGTCGATATCCCACGCACTAGCACAGTACTACACTGCAGCCCCACATTTCCCGACATTCCCGTAATCAATGGCACGAAAAAAGGCAAAAGTGAAAACCAGATCCTATCCGATAGCGTATGCATCGTTGTAGAGTTCACCAACCCCGAACAGAGCGTTACTATCAACCAGGGTGCACGCCAGAGAAACCGCTTAAAGCTAGGCTCTCGTTCACTCACATCTTCCGCAGTACCCGCAAAGGTCGCTATGGTCTCGTCAGCAATATCCTCCATCGCCTCCACAACATCCTCATAGGTAATCACTCCTAGAAGCGCATTCGTACCAGGATCTACCACCGGCAACGCCGCATCCTTATAGCGCACCACCATATCGACTACCTCATCTCGGTAGGTGTCGGGGGTTACACTATGCAACACAGGACGCATCACCTGTCGTATCGGCAATTCTGGTGGATTCACGATCAAATTTCGCGCCGGGACATACCCGATCAATCCACCCTCATTATTTAGCACAAAAATACGCCGAGTGAGCTCAATTCCCGGGTTTTGATGGATATGGGCAGCAACCTCGCCGATCGTAGTGTTAAAATTGAACGAGAAGAATTCGTTGGTCATTATACGGCCGGCACTGTGCCGATCGTGCGCCTGTAACTCCTTAATACGAAGTGCTTTCTTAGAGTCAAGAAGCTCCAGTACACGCTTTAGCCGCCGATCAGAGAGATCGTCTAGGATCGAAACCGCCTCATCTGTAGGCATATGCTCGATTAGACGCTTAATCTCGTCATCGTCAATTTCACGGAAAATAGCCGTCCTAGTGCTACTCCCCGTATTGATCATAAAGATAATCTTAGCGTTTTGATCAGGTAGGTTCTCGTAGACAACCACTCTTGCCTGAGGAGGTAGGCGCGTTACCGTGTAGGCTAAGTCGATAGGGTCGTGTTCACTGGCAATTTTTGCCACATTATGAAGGAAAACCTGAGATGTTTGCTGATGAAAGGCCTTTTCGAGCTTATCATTAAGGACATCGTCTAGGTAGGTGGTACGAGAATCTAAGATGTCCCCTGGGGAAGGGTGGATTTCAATGGCGTCATTTTCTTCATTTTGCCAATGATCTTCCACGATAGAGCCCCTCTCAATAAAGTCCTACACAAGACTATACAAGGATAGAGAGATATCCACAAGTACTTTTACTTTACTATAAAATTAAAATATTAATTAACTATTTATTCGTCAGTATGTTTTAATTAATTATAGGAATTGTATTAATATAATAGGTTTTAATATGCCACAAGAAATTAGTCCAATACAACCCAGTGTAAATAAACCAATAGAAGACGAAATAAAATGGCAAGATGTTACTAAAGAACTGGGAATAGCTAAATTACCCGAGGGAGTTAGTGATGTTAAAGTAGAAGTTAATTTTAAAAAAGGGTATGTGAAACTTACTAAAGAATTTGATTCAAAAATTTCTGGAGAGTACGAGCTTAAAATATCTTATAAAAAAGATGGAAAACCTCAAGAACTAGTTGTTCATGACCTAAAAACTTCCTTAAAAACAGACCTTGTATCTTCTGTAGTCACATTTCAGACCAAGCTTTCAGAGATAAAAAAAGAGGTGTTTGAGAATGTTATTCCCAAAATCTTAGAGAGTGAAGCATTTAAAAAAGGAGAATTAACCCCCGAAAATGTTCAAGAAATAGTTAAGGATACAACGACTCAACAAACTCAAAAAACCACGACTAGCTTTTGGGACACTTTTAAAGAATACATCCCCACAGAAAAGGTTAAAGAAACACTAAAAAAATCCCCTGTTGCAATGAGAAAGTCCCTTCGAGAAATGAAAACCAAAGTTAAACGCTCCTCTCAACACGCTCTCTCTACTCTAAGAGCATCGGTAGTTCTCCCAAAAGAAAAAGATGATGTCAGAAATTGGGATAATAGAAAGTTTATGGAAATATTTTCTGATCCAGATAAATCGAAAGATGTCATCCATAATATTGAAGGTGCTGTGACCGTACAAAAATTAACTGATGATGATGGAGTTATCTTAGGAATTGCAAAAGTAACCAAATTATCTTTAAAAGCAAAGAATGATACAACTATGAGAGTTGAGATTCCAAAGGGATTAGTCGATGCAGCAAATCAATATAAAATACATGAATTATTAACACACAAACCAAAAACTGGTTTAGCTCCTCCTCCCCTTAATGTTATCGATATTGATGTAGAGATTCAAGGAGAGGAGATTAATGTCCGCGGTGTTGTATTGCCTTATTGCAACTTAGTTCCAAAAAAACAATTCGAAGAATTTGCAAAAAATATAAATCTTAATTTGAATTCAAAAGTCATATTTAATCGTCAACCGTTACGTGGATTAGCCACTCTACATGAAGAAAACATAGCGCACAGGGATATAAAGAAAGATAATATTTATTACAATCGACTTTCTAACGGTAAAATTGAAGTTCAAATTTTCGATTATGAAACAACATTTTTTCATAATGAGATATACATAAAAGATGCAAAAGGTAATTTCAAATTGGATAATGATGGTAAAAAAATAATTAACGAAAAAAAATTACACTCTTGTGAAATTGGACCCAGGAGTCCATCTTTGAACTCGAAACAAGATCTTTATATCCTTGAAGAACGCCGTAAGCAGGCACAACCAATAAAAGAAAGACTTAATTTGCTTGGAGGATTAGAAAAAACAAAAGAAGAATTAAAAATAGCAAAAGAAGAAAAAGATGATGAAAAAATCAAAGATCTTGAGAAAAAAAGTGCTGAACAAGAAGATCTTGTTAACCAGCTTAGAGAAATTTATGAAAAATTTTCAGAGGATGATTTAAACGCAGATGTATTTTCTTTTGGGACATTTTTATTTCAAGACCTTGCTGAAACAGAGACCTTTCCTTATGAAACTAGTTTTGGAATGCAAGTAATATCAGAAAATGGATTTAATGAAAAACTTTTAAGAGATAAAAAATGTCCTGAGCCTATGATACAGCTCATTAAGGATATGTGTGCCTCTCCTGAAAAACGCATAAGTGCAGATGAAGCCATCCGTAGATATGATCAAATCTGTATGGATTCTCTTTTGGATGAAATCCATCAAACCTCTGAGCCAAATAAAGTTACCGAACATTTTGAAAATTATGGACAGATTCTTCTTGAACAAAGTTTAAGAGAACCCAATCTTAATCGAAGAGCTCTCTATATCAGCAATGAATTAGATAAGCTTACAGAAGTATTTCAAAATCATCCTCTCAGTGACAAGCCAAAAATAGTCAAACTATTTAATCAAATAAAAATGGATGTTTTGAATACCTTATTAAATGAACCACCTCAAAAACCAACTTCAGAATAATTTTGTTATGTCTAATGATTAACTCACCTTACACAAACAGGAGTTATGTCGTCCTTTCAGGACTCAAAATTTTTCTTCAAATCTACCCAGGCCTCCGCTTCGCTCCGACCTGGGCTATGATATTTTGGCCTTTCAGGCCTTTTTAAGCGCTGAAAGCGCAACATAACATAACCCAGGTCGGAGCGAAGCGGAGTCCTGGGTAAGAATCCATCACATTATTGAGTCCTGAAAGGACGATATAACTCCTGTTTGCGCAAGATTTTCCAATATTGCGCAAGATAAGAAAGTCTATTAAAGGCTACCTTCAAGACGACTAATGCGTTGATTGAGCATTTTAATCCAAGGATGGTCAGGAGAGTTTGGGTTCTCTTGCATAGCGTACTCTAGAGCTACTTTGCAGCTATCTAGGGCCTCTTGTTCTTTTCCTAAATAGTCATACACATCTATTTGTTCTTTAAAGGCAACAGATAGCTCACAGCGAATTCTATGCTTGATATATTCCGAGTCTGTTTTAGCTAAATGGCTTTCTAGATTATTGATAGATGCTTTAAACGATTCAATAGCTTCCAAAGGCCTTCCTGATTGAAATAGATAACGCCCCTCTCTAATAGACATCTGCTGCATGCGGAACTCTTTATTAAAATCGGGATACTCAATTTGACTGGTCAAGTCTATGGCCTTATTCAGCGTTTCAATGGCCTCAAGTTGATTTCCAGCCTTTGACATGGCCTTAGATTTTTCATAAAGAGCAGAGGGCAACAAGATGCCTGAGGTGTCATAAGAGACATAGTGCATTAATACTTCATCATAAAGCTCAAGAGCCTCTTTTGCGTGTTGAGTGCGCGTTAAAATATTTCCTTTAAGTAGGAGTGCCCAGCCTTTTTGATAAGGTGTTAAATCTTGGCCGAGATAGTGGTCTACTAAGGCTAATGCCTCGTCAAACCTCTCAAGCATATGATATTCATGCACTTGGCTTAGGCCATCCACTGAATGCAGTCTATGCGCATAACTGGCTTGAAACTGTAAAATAAATATTAAAAGACAAAATAAAAACCTGACCATCTTAAATCCTCTTTAAAACAATCAGGTTAGTATAATTATCTTATATAATAATATCAATGCTATTGCGGAATGAAGTATCTCTTACAAATGATGGGTTACCTCTAGCATACGAAAGTCCTTCAAAACGAGACTTGAGGTAAATATTCGCAGGATCTTGGATCTCTTGGTTCATCTCGAAGGAATCGATATTAGGGGACATAAACTGTCGGAACTCTTGTGCCAACTGGAGTTTAGCATTTTGCTTTTCTTCGGAGCTATAGGCGCTATTCGTATCAGAAATAATCCTTAACAACGACTCAGGGTTATTAAGTTCTTGAGTGTCGATTTCGCTTTGTGTGACATTAGCTGTACCTAGTACTGTAGGCACTCCAATGACGTTGTTAATAATATTTGAAGTAACGGGTGTCAACACTTCTGGAGGAAGAACATTGCGGAACTGTAATGTTATCAGGCTATTCAACTCTTCAGCCAAACGTGTCTGACTTAAGAGAGTATTAGCTCCAATACTGCTGAGGATTTGCTGCCCGGTACGGTTTGCAATTAATCTAGCTCCATTAGCAATCCTTGTGGCCAGATCAACCGAGAAACTATATCTTGTGACAAGATCGGCTCGAATAAAGTTACGCAGGTCATTTTCGCTAGCAAAGCGTTGATTAGACACAATAATGTCATTAACAACGCCTTGTGCTATAATGGCAGCCCTTTGCTGATTGGTAATTTCTTGCTGCAACGCATTATTGCTTTGATCTTGCAGATACTGTTGTTGCTCCGTCACATTTTGATCGAATTGTTGCTGCTGTGCGGCCTGGTCTGTTGTGGCCTGTTGATGCTCTAAAATTGATTGGGTTAAGGCTGCTTCTATTTGAGTTTGATTCAGGTTGTCAGCGGAAAAGTTATCTTGAGCAACCCTAGCTGTAACAACCTCTTCAGCGAGAGAGTTTCCTAACACAATAGCTTGGTCTAGGTCAGCTTGTTGATTTAAAGCTTCTAGAATAGCAGCATTACGGAAATCGAGTAATGTATCTGGTTGTGCTTGTGCAGCCGCATTCAGGATATCTTGGATCGATTGAGTAGGCAAATTTGTGGTTGTTGATACGTTTAAACCTTGGGCTGAATTAGCAAAATCTTGCGCATTAATGGAGTCAGAAGCCGAAGGCTGGTTAAGTTCAGCTCCAGTAATCGTAGAAACAGGTAATTGATTAACAAGGGAGACCGCTGCATTGTTGAAGGCTTCTTGGAGTAATGCAGGATTTATTCTATTGTCCGGAAGAACATTTAAGCTAGGGGCAGGATTAACGACTTCTGGCACAGGAACAGGAGTAGGCTCAGGGATTGGAGGTGCCGGATTAGTTTCAGAAATAGGGAGATTAGGTTCAGAAGTAGGTGTTACTGTAGGTGCAGGTGTAGGCGTGGTCGTAGGTGGCTGACCAGTCAGGATAAATGCTTGAAGCACTCTAAAAAATTCATCAAAACTCGTGAAGGGGGCTTGTGCTGCAGCATTATTAACGCCCTGATCAACTGCAGGAACTGCAACGCGTCGAGGGATTTGTGCTGTGACAATGAGCTGATCGATCAATGCATTTTTAAAGTCTTGAAGCTGAATACCTTGTGCTAATAAAAAGGCATTCAAAGCCTCTACTTCAGTAGGGGGTTTCAATGCGTTAGCAAATTCAGGAGCAGCATTACCCAACACTTGCGCAATCAATCCAGGTGCATTTAACGCTATTGACAATGTTTGCAATGCAAACTGAGCCAGTACATTTTGCAATAAGAGAGTCACCTCAGCAATTGCCGCTTGCTTATCAGCACCTTGTAAACTCGTTCCATTAACAAGTGATTCCGCAATCGCTTGGAGCACTGCCGCGCCCTGTTGACTCTTGAAATTCACCGCTATTTGCGCAAGCTCTGAAGAGATCAGCAATGATAAAGAATCATCGCTCAACTTTTGTCCCTTCAAATTATCCTGAAAACGCAGTCCAGCTGCCACTGCAGCCTGTTTTGTCGCTTGAATAAGTAATGAACTTATCGCCTGCAACACATCTTGTCTCAAAAACTCTCTTCCCACAGATGTCACAGCAGGGTACACGGTAGGGCCGCGGCTATAGGTAGATAATGCAGACAAAAGCGATGATAAAGAGAGATTTCCTTGCAGCATGTTAGTTCTCAGGCCAAAAAGTGAAGAGCTTAATCCGGTCTCACCCGACCCAGCTCCCTGTGAGACTGTAGGGGACGTTGATGCTTGCACATATGAATCCACTTCTTGAAGAGTAGCTCCTCGATGCGTAAATTTAACGAAATCAACATGCTTTTTCTTCTTATCGAGAAGAGATTTGGAGAATAGAAGACGCTTAATATCCGCTTTCTGATTACCAGGAAGATTTGGGTCAGTAAATAATGTAGGTGGAGGAGGTATTGGATAGAGAGGTTGAGGAGGAAAAAAGACTTCTAAAAAGAGGGTAGCTACAGGCTGGACATAAGGTCCTGCCGGAAATGGAGCAATTTGTCCAGCTAAAGCAACCGATGATTCTAGAGGAATCTGCGGTAAAGGAGGAACGAAGGCCGCACTAAACGCATTTAACTTTGCAATCACAACATTGTTTTGAGCAACTTCAGAGTTGTATAGAGTGGCAGCAGCATCATAAGTAGCATGTGCAGGATTTGAAGTAGCTATGTACGCATTGTACGTGGCTACAGCAGCGTCCAGATTAGCCTGATTGTTATCGATATTAAACTGAGCAATCGCGGCATTTAAAGCATTAATTTGGGTATTATCGGTGATAACCTGATTGTTATAGACAGTCGTTGCAGAGTTCATCGTTGCAACCTGTGCGTTAATAGTTGTAACAAGTTGAGCCCACTGATTAAAGTGATTTTGCAAACGTCTGCGTTGAGCACGCGATAATTGACAGTACTCAGCAATAGAAGCATAATAACCCATGGTCAGAGTAGGGTCATTAGCATCACTCGCTCTATCAACTTGTGTAAAGTGGTTACGCGCTTTACCTAGAGTCTCTTCATAGACATTCAAAGGAATACGTAAATCGGGGATACTAGGTAAAAAAGAGGTAGGAGGCGGATCAGATGAGGCAGCTTGAGTATCTCCCGAAAATCCCGGATCTTGCGTTGGTGCACTATCAGGTGTTGGAGAAGTATCAGTTACAGGTGGAGGCGCGTTAGTATTGGTATTATTATTAATTGGGGTGGACATACTAAATTCTCCTTATTGGAGTGAAAACAAATTCTTTAGTAAAATTATCCTAATTTAATTATAACATTAATTTTAAAATTTTACATACCCTAGACATAAAATTATCTAATAGATACTATGTATAAAAAAGGTAATTCATGTATCATCCCTCTAAGATCCGCAATGTCGCCATCATTGCCCACATCGACCATGGCAAAACTACTTTAGTTGATAGTTTGCTTAAACAAGCCCATATTTTCCGCGATAATGAGAAAATTCAAGAACGGGCAATGGATAGTAATGACCAAGAAAGAGAACGCGGTATTACTATTTTTGCTAAACAAACTTGTATTTACTTTGACGACTTTAAAATTAATATCATCGATACCCCAGGACATGCCGACTTTTCCGGAGAAGTCGAAAGAATCCTCGGAATGGTCAACTCGGTACTGCTTCTTGTCGACGCACAAGAAGGACCCATGCCTCAAACACGCTTTGTCTTAATGAAATCCCTGCGCATGGGACTCAAACCCATTGTAATTATCAATAAAGTCGATAGACCTCATGCCGATCCAGATCGTGTTCTTAATGAAACCTTTGATCTCTTCTCTGAGCTAGGCGCCACCGATGAGCAGCTAGACTTTGCCTTCTGCTATGCATCCGGCCTAAGCGGATTCGCCAAGAAAAATCTTGAAGATCCACATGTCGACATGCGTCCTCTACTCGAACTCATTGTAGATAAAGTCCCAGCACCTTCTGGAGACCCTGCAGAGCCATTTTTAATGCAGGTCACCACCGTCGGATTTGATGATTATGTCGGAAGATTAGTCTGCGGAAGAGTCCTTCAAGGCTCTATCACCAAAGGACAACAACTACTCCATATCACCGCCTCAGAACAAAAAAAATCCAATGTCACACGTATCCAAGGAGCCCTCGGCCTAGAGATGGTCGAAATGGAAAAAGCCGGCGTAGGCGATATCGTCACTATCGCAGGATTTCCCCAAGCAACTATCGGAGATACCCTCTGCGACCCCACAAATCCCGTCCTCCTACCTCCCATTACGCTCGATGCCCCTACAGTATCTGTAGACATCAGCGTAAATAACAGCCCCTTTGTAGGACGTTCTGGACAGCATATCACCATGAACAAGATCCGCGACCGCCTAGAAAAAGAAAAACGTTCCAATATCTCCCTCGGCATTACTATGGACTCCGGTGATCAAGATAAAATCACCGTCGCAGGACGCGGTGAACTACACCTCGCCGTCCTTATCGAACAGATGCGCCGCGAAGGCTATGAATTCAGCATCTCTAAACCCAAAGTCATCACCCGTGAAGAAGTAGGCACTGTCATGGAACCCATGGAACGCGTCCATGTCGAAGTCCCTGAAGAGTACTCCGGGTCTATCATCGAACAGCTCTCCAAGCGCAAAGGAGAAATGCAAAGCCTAGAAACAACCCCAGAAGGCATCACCCGCATGGTCTTTGTTATCCCCATGCGCGGACTCATCGGGTACCGCAACGAATTCCTCACCATGACACGCGGATTAGGCGTCCTCACCTCTATTTTTGAAGGGTATGCTCCCTGGAAAGGAAACATCGGCGGAAAAAACCGCGGAGCGCTTATTTCCGGCTGCCCAGGAGCAGCCAGCGCCTATGCCCTTTGGAATCTACAAGACCGCGGAACTATGTTCATAGCCCCTGGAGACAATGTCTATGAAGGGATGGTAGTTGGCGAACACTCACGCGAAAACGACCTAATCGTCAACCCTATCAAAGGAAAGCAGCTCACAAACGTCCGCGCTGCCGGAAGTGACGAAAATATTACTTTAACCCCACCTATTAAGCTGACGCTCGAGCAGGCGATTGACTACATCCGTGATGACGAATATGTCGAAATCACTCCTGACACCATTCGCCTCAGAAAGAAGCTCCTCACCGAAAACGACCGAAAGCGCCAGGATCGTAAAAAATAAATTAAAAATTAAACGCAAAGGCGCCAAGTCGCAAAGAAAAAAATGATTCTTTGCGACTTGGCGCCTTTGCGTTTAGTTTTAAGCCATAATAGAAAAACTGAATCCTCTTTTAGCGTATTGGTAAATTAAATCGGATTTTTGCATTTCTCTAATAAAAGCTTGATAGAACTCATAACCACAACCGATAGCAGGATCTTCTTCTTTACTTGCCTTATTATAAATTTTATTCACCATTGTAGTATTTTGATACTTTTCAGCCACTAAGTCTAAATCGTATAGAGGTAAAAATACAAATGGACGGACTTTCTCTATTCCTTTTTCGTCGATACTTTCTTGCAGCATTTCTTGCAGTTTTTGAGAGAGTTTGCGCAAAAACTCTTGAGCTTTGGTTTTTTCTTCGTTGTTGAAGCCATATTTTTCTGCTAGGTTATTGACAATAGTCATTTCCATTTCAGGAGTAGGAACAACATTAATGTTAGGATGTCTTTGATGGTATTCTGTTAAACCAACGTGTAATATATCTATTCTCTTAATACCCTCTTGCTTTATCCTATCTAGTTCTTTATTATTCTCTTCAGATTCAAAAAAGGAAGGATCTACATACTTAGCGGCTTCTTTTTTGATGATATCAGCATGATGGGGAAAACTAAAGATAAGCATCTTTAAATAATCCGGAGAGTTTGAAGGTTTAAAAGAAACATCTTCTAAATCCACTAGACCAATTTTACATTTACCATCACTTTCGACAAATAAAGGCATGTTGTCATAGCGTGGACTATTAAAATAACAAAATTCTTGACTCGAGCTAGGAGCAATATGCCGAGATTGAACCAGTTCTAAATCATTAGGGCTAGTTAGAAAAACAAAATTTGTATATTGTTCTACAGCAGATGAAAATCCTTCAATAGTATTAGCATATAATTGCGTTTGATAAAAATCTTGTCCACTTATAATTGGCAAACGATCTTCTATTAAATAATCAATTTTAGTTATGTCCGTAGAGCGAGTATCCTCGTAGTGAGCCGAGGCCTTTGGAACAGCTAATCGGTCATAGCCCTTTTCTGTACACAAATCACGTCCTTTTATCATTTTGTTTAATCGATAATAGGGCTTTTCAAATGGTTTTTTTATAATAATCTCAGGGTGTTGTTCAGGGAAATATACCTCTGATCTTCCAGCTACCTTTGCTCGCTTACTTAGCTTAAATTCATCGGTTTTTATATATTTATGGGCTAAGCAACTTGTTGGTATAAAGTGTGGTTTTGTTAAATTTTTTAATCTTTTTTTAAGTAGATGGTTTCTAAAAGCATTCTGAACAACTATAGCGGCCTTTTCTTGCATAAAATCGCACTTATAAAATATTCTACAACCTAAGATAAACGTATATTTGCGTGCAAAGATCCCTACAGAGGAAAAAATATTTTTGGCTATTTCTGGCATAGATAATACAAGATTACTTGTATTTTTTAAAAAATCTGTTGCTGTGTGGAGAACATAGTCTTTCAATAAACATACATTATGCATATTCTTTCCCGGTGCTAATTTATATTAATTATTGCATTTTATTGTTAAGATTATATAAACATTAAAAAATTTAGTATAACTAATATGAGTAGCTAAGATCGCTTCGCGGCAGGATAAGAAGGATAAATAAATTTTTATCATTTTTTTATCCTGCCGCGAAGCGATCCTGCCCATCCTGTTATTTTTCTTTGCGATTTTGCGCCTTTGCGTTTAATTAATTATAAAATTACAATGGATACCAAAAACGAAGTTGAATATGGCCACTTCCACAACAGTACAGTTCAAAAATCCTTTAGAAGACCTTGAGCGTCAAGCTAAGACTGTTGATCCCTGCATCATGGTCATCTTTGGCGCCACAGGAGACCTAACAGGACGTAAGCTTCTGCCCGCACTCTATAACCTCGCTAGCGATGGAGAGCTCCCTGCCCACTTCGCCTGTATAGGATTTGCCCGCAGACCCAAGTCTAACGAAGACTTCCGCAACGAGATGCGCAAAGCTGTTGACTCATATTCTCGCGTACAACCTGTTGACACTAATACATGGAACTCTTTTTCTGAATCGATCTTTTACCATCGCTCCGAATTTGATGATGACAAGGGCTATGAAGAATTAAGAAATTTACTTGATAGTTTAGACCAGCGCCTAGGCACGCAAAAAAACCGTCTATATTATCTCTCCACTCCTCCCAGCTACTTCGCCCAGATCATCGAAAAGCTCCACAAGCACAAACTTCTCTACGAATTCAGCGAAAAAAGCCAGCCCTGGTCCAGAGTAATCATCGAAAAACCCTTTGGGCATGACCTCACCAGCGCTCAACAACTCCAAACCGAAATCACTCACTACCTTAACGAACAACAAATCTACCGTATCGACCACTATCTTGGAAAAGAGACTGTCCAAAACCTTCTGGTCTTTCGATTCACCAACCCTATCTTCGAATCACTCTGGAATAACCGCCATATCGACCATATCCAAATGACGGTAAGCGAAGATATCGGCATTGGCACCAGAGGCCATTTCTTCGAAGAAGCCGGAAACCTGCGCGATATCATACAAAACCACATGATGCAGCTGCTCTCCCTAGTCACAATGGAACCTCCCAACCATCTAAATGCAGCCTCCATCCGCAGCGAAAAAGTAAAACTTATGGATGCTATACGGCAGTATAAGCCTTCTCAACTTGGCAGTAATATTGTCAGAGGCCAGTATGGCCCAGGTATCATCAACGGTGAGCAAGTCCTTGGTTACAGGCAAGAAAAGGATGTCGACCCTAAAAGCGATGTCGAAACCTATGTCGCTTTGGAACTCTTCATCGATAATTGGCGCTGGGCTGGGGTACCCTTCTACCTGCGTGCAGGCAAGCGTCTCCCTAAACGTGCTACAGAGATTGCCATCACCTTCAAAAGAGCTCCCGCCTTTATCCAGCAATTTGACGAAAAGCGCACTACAGCCAATATCCTCGTCATTCGCATTCAACCGGACGAAGGCATCAGTCTCAAATTTAATTGCAAAGTCCCTGGATTACACGCTCCTCTACAGCCAGTTAAAATGGATTTCCTCTATGGCGCTTATTTTGGAGCGACTCCTCCTGAGGCCTACGAACGTCTTCTCTGCGACTGCATGGCTGGCGACAATACTCTGTTTGCCTCAGTAGATGAAGTGATTGCCTCTTGGAAACTATTCACTCCTGTACTCGATTACTGGAAAGCTCATCCTTCCACCAACTTCCCCAACTACGCAGCAGGAACCTGGGGTCCTTCAGAGAGCGACGAGCTTATCGAACGCTCAGGAAGGCAGTGGAGACTGATTTAAAATGGCTCTAACCAAAGAAGCATGTCTCTTTAATCTAATCGTCTATGCACCCGAAAAAGAGCGTATTCCTCGCCTTCTCGATATCATTCAAGCCATCAGCAAACGGTTTCCTTCAAGGCTGATCTTTATCTCTCTTGACGAGTCGCTGCAGGAAATCTCAATAAAAGATTCTGGAAATTCCATCTCTACTCCTTCGTCCAGTCTCCACAAAGTGCCCTTCTACGTCATGCCACACATTATTCCCGACCTACCCATCACTCTCCTCTGGGGAACAGACCCAACCAAAGATAAAACACTTTTACCCTATTTTCAAGGCTTCGCGACAAGGATCATCTTCGATGCTTCCATCCATGACGAATGGAGCGCCTTCGGACAACGGATGATCGACCACACCACAGATAAGCAACAGGCCATGATCGATATCTCCTGGGCCCTTATTAGCGGTTGGAGGGATGCTCTCGCAAGGCTTTTCAATGATTCTACAACCATGGATGCGCTCAGCTACTGCAAAAAGATACGTATCCTCTGCCACAATAGCTCCGACTATGCTGCTGGTATCTACCTCCTAAGCTGGCTCTCTTCCAGGCTACACTGGTCCTTATCCCTATCTAAGCACTGCGAAGGTGTTTTAGAGGCACATTTCAATCATGATAAAGGCAATCTTACAGCCTTAATCACTGAAGAACCGAACTCCAAAGATCAAGAGCATGGAATCTCCTCTCTCGAGATCATCACTCAAGATGACGACGTCTATCTGATGACGCATCGTCCTCCCCACCGCACTATCACTACGCATGTCATGCATGCTGACAGCTGTAAATTACCCATCACACTCCCCTATACCGGTATTAACAATAGCTACTTATTCTCCAAAGAGCTTCTCCACCACCATACCGGAGAACATTACCAACACATGCTAAAAGCCCTTCTTCATTTCTCAAAAGAAAAGCAACATGCACCCGTTTGATGACCGTAGGCTTATTTTTACTGCACCCGACAAGCACTCTGCAGAAGAATTTGCAGCCATCCATTGGGTCTCTTGCGCCATTGAAGCCATCCAACGGCGTGGCGCCTTCTTCGTGGCTCTATCAGGTGGCTCAACCCCTCACGCAATCTTCCAAGCTCTCTCTAGCAACGTCTTTCGAAAAACGGTCAGCTGGAGGGATGTCCACCTATTTTGGAGTGACGAACGGTCTGTTCCACCTGACCATCCCGACAGCAATTATAAAATGGCAATGGACTCTGGACTAGACTCTCTGCCTATACCCAAAGAACATATCCACCGCATGCATGCCGAAAAGGGCGAACCAGCCGCTAATGAGTATCAAAAAACAATTTTAAAATTAGTCCCCAATGGCATCTTCGACCTAGTGATGCTAGGAATGGGCGATGATGGTCACACTGCTTCTCTATTTCCTCATACCAAAGCTCTTCATGAAGATATCAAACTCGTCACTATGAACTTCATCCCCTCCAAAGACACTCAAAGGATGACCCTCACCTATCCCTGCATCAATAAAAGTACCCAAATCGTCCTTTACGTCCTCGGCGAGTCCAAAGCCCCCATGGTCGCTAAAGTCCTTAACGGCCCCTACGAACCCGACACATATCCCGTACAACGCATCGGTACAAAGACTAATAAGGCTCTCTGGGTTATGGATAAGAATGCTTCAAAACTACTAAAGTAATATCCGTGCCCGTGCCCGTGTGCGTGCCCGTGCCCGAAAAGTGAAAATCGGGCACGGGCACGCACACGGGCACGGGCACGGAAAGGGTAATATGTACGTTTTAGGAATCGAAAGCACCTGCGATGAAACCGCCTGTGCCATTGTCAAAGATGGAAAAGACATCCTCTCAAATATCGTCTACTCTCAAGTAGACGTACACAAAGCCTTTGGAGGAGTCGTTCCAGAACTCTCCTGTCGAACACATGTCGAACTACTCATCCCCATGATCGACAAAGCGCTCAAAGAGGCACGCCTAACCCTCAGTGAAATCGACTTAATCGCTGTAGCCCATGCACCAGGCCTTGTCGGCGCTCTACTCATCGGCCTCAACGCCGCTAAAGCCCTCAGCTTAGCTCTCGGCATCCCCTTTGTCGGTGTCAACCATGTAGAAGCCCACCTCTACGCCGCACTTATGTCCAACCAACAACCCCCCTCTTATCCCTGCCTTGGAGTTGTCCTCTCAGGCGGCCATACCGCCCTCTGGAAGATCCTTGCACTTGGAAACTACTCCCTCATTGGCCACACCATCGACGATGCTATCGGTGAAGCCTTCGATAAAGTAGCCCGCATGCTATCCCTACCCTATCCTGGAGGTCCCCCTATCGAGGAGCTAGCCACAAAAGGGGACCCCACTAAATTTGCCTTCAGAGCCGGAAACATCAAAGGAAAGCCATTCGACTTCTCCTTCAGCGGTTTAAAAACAGCCGTCCTCTACGCCTTAAAAGAGATAACCCCTACAGAAACCACCTATGCAGACATAGCCGCCTCTTTCCAAGAAGCGGCCTTTAAGGATATCCTCAATAAAACCATCCTAGCTACATCCAAAGAGAATATCCAAGACATCCTCTTTGGAGGCGGAGTCGCCAATAACCAATATCTACGCAAGCTTTTCCAAACCAAAGCCCCCCACTTGAAATGCTACTTTCCCTCCAAAGCCCTAAGCCTTGACAACGCCGCTATGATCGCCGGACTAGGTTACCACATCTATGACCGGCGTGGCCATATAAGCGATGTCTACACACTTCAGTGCCAAACTCGATTACCCTTAGCGAATTTCCTTGAATAGAGATCACCATTTTGCTATCCTTTAGCCAAAACTTTGATTTAATGGAGTTTAATCATGGCAAAGAAACGCGAACAAGTGAAATTGCAAAGCTCCGCAAGCAATCACCGTCGCTATACAACAAAAAATAAGACCAAAACACCCGGACGTCTGCTACTCAAAAAATATGATCCCGTTGTACGTCAACACGTTGAGTATAAAGAAACAAAATAAAGATTAAACGCAAAGGCGCAAAGTAAGTTTTTTCTTTGAGCCTTTGCGCCTTTGCACCTTTGCGTTTAAAACATCAAGAGCCCCTCATGTACGAGCTATCGGTCGCCTTTAAGTACCTACTTCCTCGCTGGCGTCAGCTCTCCGTCTCCATCATCAGCCTCATCTCCATCTTTGTCATCGCCCTCGTCGTCTGGCTCATCGTCGTCTTCTTCTCCGTCACTCATGGCCTCGAGAAATCTTGGATCCAAAAACTAGTCGCCATTACTGCACCAGTTAGATTAACCCCCACCGCAGACTATTACCACTCCTACTACTATTTGATCGATGGCATTAGTAACAGCTCCAATTACACCCACAAAAACATCGCCGATAAAAAAATAACTTTAATAAACGACCCCTATGACCCAACCTACGACGAAGAAATACCGCGTGCCTGGCCTGCACCAAACAGAGAAGCCGATGAAAATTTAAAAGATCTCGTTAAAGAAGCCTACGCCACTGTAGATAGCCTAAAAGGTATTGAAGGACTATATACCTACGATTACGAAGTCGCCTACGCCGAACTCCTCCTAAACAACCTACATCAACAAGCCTTTGTTACTACCCTAGAGCCCAATAATCCCGCCTTAAAACATGCCCTATTACCCTCAGAACCCATTGCTCTCAACGAAGACGAAGGAATCTACCTCCCCAAAATCTACAAAGACAAGGGCATTCACACCGGCGACAAAGGATGGCTCTCCTATCAAGCCCCAACCACCTCAGCCATCCAAGAACAGCGTCTACCTGTACAAGTCAAAGGTTTTTATGACCCTGGAATCCTACCTCTCGGCGGAAAATTCCTCCTCGCCCCCCGCAGCATCACCTCAACCATCCGATCTACACAAGTCCCAGAAGAAGGCTTTGCCACAAACGGCATCGGCATCACATTCACAGACTATTCACAAGCCGATCAAATAAAACAAATCCTTCAAAAAGAACTACAAAAACGCGGCATAGATACCTATTGGAACATCGAAACCTTCAGAGATTTCCCCCCCACAAGAGACCTGCTCCAACAACTCCACAGCGAACGCACCCTCTTTACCCTCATCTCCACCATTATCATCCTAGTCGCCTGCTCTAACATCGTCTCGCTCCTCATCATCCTCGTCAACGACAAAAAAGAAGAGATCGGCATCCTACGCGCTATGGGAGCCTCCGTCTGGAGCATTGCTGCCATCTTCGGTCTCTGCGGTACTGTCATGGGGGCTTTAGGAAGCATCATCGGAATTATCCTAGCCCTAATCACTCTATCAT
>JABDDJ010000024.1:0-9607 GCA_013287645.1 Chlamydiota bacterium
CGCTGCGGGTGTTACCCAATTTTCATATTGCCCAGAAAGAATCAAATAGACAAATAGAAGTGACAGCACAAAAATCAAATAACTCAATTGTCCAGCAATTTTTTCTTGATAAGCTGTGCTAGTCCACTCATAAGACATCCCGGCTGGCAGTACTTGAGATGCTAATTGTTCCATTGATTGAAGTGATTGGCCTGAGCTGTATCCTGGGGCAGACGCTCCATAAATATTGCCAGTGGGATAAAGATTATATAACGAAATAATAGCTGGGCCTGTAGTAGGCCAAATATTGGTAAGTGTGCCTATGGGCACCATTTCACCGGATTGATTTCTGACGTACAAATGTCGAATATCTTCTTCAGTCATGCGTGCAGTTGGTTCACCTTGAACATAAACTTGAAAAACTTGCCCAAACTTCGTAAAAAGATTCACATAAGATGAACCTACATAAGTCTCTAAGGCACTCATAGCGTCATCAACGGTCACACCCAAAGATTTTGCCTTAACTCTATCGATAGGAGCATGAACTTGTGGTACTGAAGACCGAAATGATGTCATTAAATGGCTGAGTGAGGGCTGTTCACTTCCATGCTGGACTAATAAGTCCGTTGCCGCTTGTAATTTACGGTAATCAAACGATCCATCTGTCAATTCAACCTGCATTTGAAAACCACCTGCATTACCTAAACCTTGTATGGGGGGTGGTACCATGACTAAAATTTTTGCCTCCATTGTATTGGCTGCAATGTCATTGAGCTCTTTATAGAGTGCAGGTAAGTCTTCTTTCTTCCCTCGCACACTCCAATCTTTAAACATGACATAAAGAACGCCGGCATTTGCCAAATTGGCACTATTATCTAAAACAGAAACCCCATTAATCGCGATTACATTTTCGATGCCACCCACTTTGGCTACTTGGTCACTTAGTTTTTTGAGTAAGGTTTCTGTGCGTCCCAAACTTGATCCATCAGGTAAATTCACACTCATTATTAAATAACCTTGATCTTCAATAGGAATAAAACCTGTAGGAATTTGACTTAACAAAAAAATGGCTAACACGACTAAACAAATTCCGAAGAAACTTGCAATTTTACTATGATGGATCAATTTATCTATAAATTTAAGATACCCTGCTTCAATGGGAAAATACACTCTATCAAAAGCACGATACAGTATAGATTTTTTTTTGTTCGGATCTATTGGCTTCAGCCATAAAGCACATTGCGTGGGTTTTAAAGTCATCGCATTGATGGCACTAATAAATGCTGTAGCAGCTATCACTAAAGCAAACTGCGCATACATCGCACCGGTTAGTCCGGGCATAAAACCCGCCGGAACAAATACCGCCATGAGCACTAAGGTTATGCCTATAACAGGCCCCATTAATTCTTTCATGGCATTGATAGAAGCATTCTTGGGGGATTCGCCATGTTCAATATGTTGTGTCACGCCTTCGACAATGACAATTGCATCATCGACAACAATTCCAATGGCAAGCACTAAAGCAAATAAAGTTAATAAATTAATGGAAAAACCTAGCAGCAGCATTGCAAAAAATGCCCCAATAATAGTGACGGGCACAGTCGTAGCGGGGACCAAGGTGGCACGGAAATTTTGTAAGAAGAAAAAAATCACAATTAACACTAAAATCATTGCTTCAAATAGCGTTTTATACACTTCATTAACAGACGCTCTAACAAAAATAGTGGTGTCAAAAGGTATAGAATATTTTAATCCGGGAGGAAACTTCTTGGACATTTTTTCTACAGCGGCGTGCACATCACTCGCCACCTTTAAAGCGTTGGCGCCTGGCAGTTGATAAATACCAATCGCTGCGGTGGGCTTATTGTTGAGGTTAGCGGAAATGCTATAGTTTGAAGAACCAAGTTCAACATGTCCCACATCACGGATACGAACAATCTTGGCGCTGTTACCGGCATATGCAGTTTGCCCGGGCTTTGTGGCGTCTGATTTAATGATGATATCCGCAAATTCATCAGGATTAATAAGTAAACCGGGAACATTGATAGTAAATTGATAAGCGTGTTGACCTGAAACGGGCGGAGCGGCAATTTGTCCTGCAGAAATGGCTTTATTTTGTTGGCTGATAGCGTTAATTACATCAGAAGGATTTAATGAGTAGGTATACATTTTGTTAGGATCAAGCCATATTCTCATCGCATATGAGCCCGATCCAAAAATCAATACGTTACCCACACCAGGTATGCGTGATAATTCATTTTGCATATTGATGGCGGCATAATTATTTAAAAACAGGCCATCATATTCATTATTTTCTGAAGTTAGGGTGATAAATTGTAGTATAGAAGTAGATTTTTGTTCGACAACAACACCTTGTTGCTGCACTTGTTTCGGCAATTGCGCCATCGCAGCTTGCACTCTATTTTGCACTAAGACTTGAGCAAAGTTGAGATCGGTACCAATAGCGAATGTCACAATTAAAGTGTAATTACCCGAGTTCGTGCTGGTAGATTGCATATATATCATTTTTTCAACCCCATTGACTTGCTGCTCAATGGGAAGGGCAACTGTATTAATTAAGGTTTTAGCATCAGCGCCAGGGTAATTTGTTGTAACCTGAATAGTGGGCGGAACAATGGCTGGGTATTGAGTAATAGGCAAAACTGCGATTGCGACTATTCCTAAAAACACGATGAATAAAGCAATCACATTGGCCAGTACAGGGCGTTCAATAAAAAATTTAGATATATTCATGTTACCCTAATTAATTCTTGGAAGCTTGTTCAGTCACATTCACTTTATTGCCCGGTGTTGCAAACTGCAGTCCCTCTACGATAACTCTATCATTTGCGGTCAATCCTTGTGTGATTGCACGCATTCCTTGTTCTATGCCGCCTAATTTAACACGTTTTAATTGGACAACGTCATTCGTATCAGCAATCAATACATAAGCTCCAATTTGATCAAAAAGCACAGCTGTATCGGGAATCGTCATTTGTTTTGCGGGTTTGGAAACAGGGACGCGTACCTGGACAAAGAGACCTGGCAACAAAACGTAATCTTTATTTTCCAAAAGAGCGCGGAATTCTAGCGTCCCAGTAGAGGCATTGAGTCCTGTGTTAGCAAAATCCAGCTTTCCACTATGTTTAAAGTCTGTTTCATTTTGCAATTTGACATCTGCCGAAATTTGATTGATATCTTCAGGCTTAAAACCTATCGCTTTTGCAGCCTCGCGTAATTTAATTAAATCAAGCTCATTGAGATTGAAATAAGCATAGATAGGATCAATCTGTTCGATATTTGCTATATTGGTCGCAGTACCATGACCGACCAAATTTCCAGGATCCACTAAATGACGGCCTATGCGGCCATCGAATGGTGCATTTACATGTGTATAGCTATAATTGATTGCAGCGATCTTTTCATTTGCAATGGCTTTTTCTATTTCTGCATCACTTTCTTGGGTCTTGGCTAACCATTTTTCCACGTTATTGAGAGAAGTCGCATCTTGCGTATACATTTTTTTTTGCCTCTCATATTCTGACTCAGCATAAATATTTGCGGCTATTTGTGCCGCTACAGTCGCTTGAGCTGCAAGCAATTGTTGATAATAGGTGTCAGGTTGGATGACAAATAATTCTTGTCCTTTTTTTACGAAAGTCCCATCTGTAAATTCTATTGAATCTAGATATCCTTCAACGCGCGCGACTAAATCAACGGAGTTATAAGCGACAAGCGTGCCTGTTTGGGTGACATAATCAACAATTTCTTTCCATTGCGGTTTTTGTACTGTCACTTTTGTAGGTGGAATTGCAAGAGGCCCTTCACATGAGTGGCGCCCAGTAAAGTAAAATATAATACATACCGCAGCAATGATCACTGCTATTGCAGCGAGCCATCGTCCTGTTGCAACTTTTTTTTGTTTTATCTCAACATCCATATGCATCACCAATTTGGCAGATAAAGTTGCTCGAATGATTGCCATACATTGTCTGGCACTTCATGGTTTTCTTGCCTCAGTAATGTTCCCCAGTCTGTTCTTTTTAACATTTCACATTTAATATTATCTGGTATGACATCATCGCCATTACTGATTTCCCATCCTCCGCCCAATGATCTAAAAAGAGAAACTAAAGCTAGAGGGACATCCCCTTGCGCGGTAGTCAACGAAGATTGTACGCGAAGTTGTTGTTGTTCTGCATTTAATACGGGAGTAAAGTCGCTTTCACCCTCTCTGTAACGGATCAGGGCTAATTGCAAGGTTTTAATGGCCGCACGGTTAGCTTCGCTCAAGTAGTCTACTGCGATTTTTGCTTCAATAAAAGCAGTGATATTATCTTGTACTTCTTGCTGAGCTTTTAAAACTGCATTAATATAATTCAATAAGGCTTCTTGAAAAACCGCATCTTGCACACGTACGGAATTAGTGATTTGACCATAATTTAAGATCGGCCAATTGAATCCTGGACCTGCGGTATACATCCGGTTAGCCCACTCAAAAAGATCACCGAGTGAAGATTTACCTATGTTATTTGAAGTAAAAGCAAAGGTCCCTGATAAAGATAAAGCCGGAAAAAGATTGGCTTTGGTAGCGCCTATCAATTCCGATTGGGCCACTGCTTCCAAACGGGACTGACGTATATCAGGACGACTTGCTATGGTTTCAATAGGGATGCCTACAGCAACAGAAACGGGTGCTTCAGGTATTCCATGTTGTAAACTAAGTAGGCAATCTAGTTGATTGGGCACCATTCCTAATAATAAACTTAAAGCATCTTTTTGTTTTTGCAACTCACTATTATACTGGGGAAGCTTTGCTTGTGTTTCTGATAATTCAGTCAAAGCTTGTTCGACATCCACAAGACTGACTTCTCCCGCATTATAGCGAGCTTTGGCTATGTCAAGCCCTATGGTTTGTACTTTAATGTTTGCTTTCGTAATCTTGATTTGTTCTTCAATGGTACGGATCTTGATATACACACTAGCGATATCTGAAGTGAGTGTTACTAACGCATTATCATACGCAGCGATCGATGCTAAAAAGGATGCATCGTTAGATTGAATAGCGCGCCTATACTTCCCCCAAAAATCGAGTTCCCAATTAGCCGTAAGTCCTAACATGTCCGTGGCAAAATATGGAGGCAGTAGACTCTGGAATTGGCTGCCGCCAATTCTGTAATAGGTAAGATTGCCTACCATGTTTTGTTGTTGAGGATAAAGTTCCCCAACAGATTGAGCGAGTTGGGCTCTGGCCTGTAATACTTTAACACCTGTGCTCTGTAAAGTGAGATTGCCAAGGTACCCTTCATAAATTAATTGAGAAAGTACATTATCATGAAAGACATTCCACCATTTACCATTTTCGAATGGTTGTTCACTTACTGAATCGTTGTCTATTTTCCATTGATTTAGAATGGGTTTGCAAGGCTCGTGATAGTCGGGGCCGACCATACAACCCGTTAAGAGCAGACCTGCAATCACGAAAAGGCATTTTAACATAAATGATAAACTATCTGAATCATGCCTGGAGCTACCAGTTAGAATTATCCACACTAATCAAATAAAATTTTTAATTCAATATCTTTGAATCAAAACAAAGATTTTGCGAGAAGGAAATCCAGTTTACCTTTTCACTGACTGACGATAATCCCACCTTTTTCCAACCGCGTCAATGCTCTTTGAAAAACGTGCTACTGGCCCCTTTCACTTGGTAGAGTCCATCGACCAAAAATTCTTAATAGAATAAGCGATGAAACGATCGTTTTTATGGGATTGAGTTAGAGATTCAATACCCAAATGATCTGTCCGGCTTAAAGGGGTTAACTGTAAGAAATTTTTAAGCGCATCCTCGTCAGAACTTTCCGCAGCTTTCTGTAAGCCGAAGAGATCCTTCTTTTTGAAAAGTGCCTGGTTTAATGAAAATCCATACACTACATTGTTATTCGAACTAAAAATATGGATGATAACAAATAGCTGTTTTGCCGGGTTATTACGCACAAACCAAATTTGAAATGGCGGTGTTAATCCGCTGAAAACAATCTCGAATTTACCCGAATTTTTGAAAGAGAGTTCACCGGTCTTTCCCGCCTTCTTCTGGAAAATTATTTCATCAGGAAGACGCACTACAATAGGAGGCTGAGAATAAAACTCTAGTGGGTCAAGCATCAATGGATGTAAGGGTAGACCCACTCTTGGCATTGGAACGGTAGACTTAGTATTTTGTGCAGCTAAAAAAGCTCCATTGACCTTTTGAAGCATCGTTATATATACAACAAAGTCAAACTTGAGAGCCCGCATGACTGTATTAGGAAGGGTACAGACGTGCTCTGGCTTAACCACGATGGTTTGAGGTTCACAGGTGATTGTTTGGGAAAATCCCTGAGAAGGCAGCGAAAGATCCTCTGCATAATCCTTCATAAATTCCGAAGACTCGACAATTAAAAAGTGAAATCCTTTAAATGAAAAATGCCCTGTTGTATAGCATCCTCCGGGTTGAGTAGGATAGGTAGTACAAATTGTGGTGATCATTGTATTTTTCTGAATCTCTTCTTCATTGATGAAGAGCTCGATATGTGGTCGGTTAGGAATATTTTTATCAAGAACGTAGCTGCGCAATAGGAAAAAGAAGCGCCAAAAAGCCTCCTCAACCTTAGGACCATGCAAAATAATAAACGGCTGTAAATCTTTTTTTCCATTAATGATGAGATACCGGAAAATAATCGATGCAATGCAATAATGTATAGATTGATCCGATGTGACTAATGAGGCAGATTTCCCTTCCGACCGAGCTTTAACTACATCTTCAATAAATTTATGAAAAATCAGTGCGAAGCCATTCTCGCCAAATTTCGATAATCTGTCGATTTCGCATTTAGGCGTGCAAAAGAGTTTCCATGTTATATTGGCAGCAGACCGGGGTTCGTTTGGCGTTTGAGCTATAATTAAAGTGGTCTCAAAGCTGGATAGGATATTATCGGGAATGATATGACTATTAGCTATAGTTCCTTTATTCAAACAAATGAGACAAGATGGAGCCGTCAGCATAGTCTTACCTGCAAATATAAAAATGATTTCATAGATTTGACGAAGTCTTTCTTCTGTCATTGGCGTGGAGAGTGTCAATAAAGCCTGAACGTCTCCCATCATTTTTTTGTAGTCAATCGGATTTTGAACGGAGGTAACAGGCTGATTTTGCTGTTCTCTCGAAGCAACATCTTTGCTGGAACTTGATGAGGAAGAATCCTTTGTTCGCGCAAGAGCAATTGTTTGTATCAAACCATCGATGGGAGAAGAGGCTGCAGAACTAGATGAGGAGTTATTATTTGATACTGACAAATTAGTGAGACTTCCTGAGATACGACCTGGACCACTCATAAACACCTTCTTAAAGTTATAACGTATAAGTTAAGGCTGTTTAGAGTAGCTACATTCCTATATAAAGAAAAGCAATTTAGACCAATGAATACCCAATAAGTTTGGTGTGGTGAATTCCTTATCAAAAATACCAAGACAGACGGATCAGCAATTCTGATCATTAGCGGTGATATCTCGCCCGATCAAAATATGCAAAGGCCTTTTTGAAGATTTTAATGTCATTTCTATGGTACGTATGATTCAAGCATTTCTTCCACAAATGAAAGAGTTAGGATGGAGGCGTATTATCCAAATTGCTAGTGTAGCAAGAATGAGTCCTTCGCCAGACTTGCCTGCATAGAGAGTTACCAAAGAAGCTAAAGTTTTGTGTGCCTTTATGAACAAAAAACAATTGTTTCTTGTTATATTTATCTTTTTAGGCTTTTGCTGTAGCTCTATTTTAGCGACTATCCAGATGGGTGTGGTTACTGCAACCAATTTCATTGGAGACAGAGAAGTCGCATGGCGCATCAAAATTGCCGGTGAAAAGTTGGGATGGAAGGTCTTTGTCGATGAAAACGGGGGGCAGCTCGTTTGTAAAATGAAAAATCTTGATTGGGTTATCTCACTGCTTCCAGATCCCAAAGTCTTTAATGCCCGCTGTCCCAATTATCAGGCCGTCTTCCATCCCTATTTCTTTCTGGATGAAAAGCGGAGAATGCTGGGTAAATTCGAAAAATATGATGGGTATTTACTGACTATCCCCGATAGGCAATCCATTGCTGAAGGATTTGAAAAGAGGGGTAAGGAGTTTCACTACATCCCTTTTTATCCTAGCATATACTATATCCCGTATTGTGAAGTCCCTATAAACAACCTCGTTACTATGACCCCGGCATGGGGAGATCGATTGGAGAAGATGAAATTCCAAAGGTTCTACCGCATGCTTAGCAACTCTGGCTTCACAAAATTTTATGGCGCGCAATGCAATAGTTATATTATTCCCTATGGATACATGGGTTCAATCCCCTACGATGGGGTTTCTGTCGTCAAAACGTTGCAAAAACACGGTATTGTACTTGTTATACATTCAGATACCCACAATCATGAAGGGATTCCTTCCGGACGCATTTTTGAGGCTGCAGCTGCTTCTACGGTGATTATTTCCGATGAAAATCCCTTTATAAAGGAGCATTTTGGCGATTCAGTATTTTACCTTGACACATCCGCTTCGGCAAAAGCGATGCATGCACAAATCGTAAAACATCTAGATTATATTTACCAAAACTCAGAAAAAGCTCGAGAGATGGCTAAAAAAGCGCATCAAATTTTTGCTGATAAATTCGATATGATGAACCAGTTACTTCAACTTGAGGCCTTAAATCAAAATATCAAAAGGTAATTCTATATTCTAAGCGCCTTTGGTATTGAGAGAAATTCAAAATGGACGTATGTATAAATTTACTTTTAAATAGACGATTTTTATGGAACTCAATCTTAAAGGCAAAAAAGCTTTAGTGACTGGCAGCAACAGCGGCATAGGCGAAGGGATTGCTAACTGCTTAGCTATGGAAGGCGCTGTTGTTATGATTCACGGCAGAAATAAAGAAGAACTGCAACGAGTTGTCAATACTATCACAAGCGCTGGCGGAGAAGCGTACTATGTGGAAGGCGACCTGAGAAATGATGTCGATGTGCAAAACATCCAGAGTGTTACTTTAAAAACGCTTAACCAGCTTGATATCCTGGTGAATAATGCAGGCATCTTCCCCAAAAAAGGATGGCTTCAAAGCAGTCCTGAAGAATGGTTAGACATATTCAATGTCAATGTCATTTCTATGGTACGAATGATTCAAGCATTTCTTCCGCAAATGAAAGAGTTAGGATGGGGACGAATTATCCAAATTGCTAGTGTAGCAGGAGTTAGTCCTTCGCCTGACTTGCCTGCATACGGAGCTACCAAAGCAGCTAATATTAATATGACAATAAGCTTAGCCAAACAGCTTGCCGGAACTGGCATCACAGTCAATACCGTTTCTCCAGGCCCCATTGCGACAAAAGGAACAGAGAGTTTATTTATGGAAGTGGCTTTAGAAAAAAATTGGGGAACAGAGTGGAAATCAATTGAAAAAAAAATCACAAAAGAAATGCTTCCAAATTTAGCAGGTCGATTTGGAACCATTGAAGAAGTAGGAAAATTAGTGGCATTTCTAGCAAGTCCTGCAGCTGATTATATTACAGCAGCAAACTTTCGAATAGATGGAGGACGCTTAGC
>JABDDJ010000024.1:9707-34692 GCA_013287645.1 Chlamydiota bacterium
ATTGAAGAAGTAGGAAAATTAGTGGCATTTCTAGCAAGTCCTGCAGCTGATTATATTACAGCAGCAAACTTTCGAATAGATGGAGGACGCTTAGCTTAATCTTGGCATATCCCAATGTCAGGAGTCAGTCCTGACACCTTTATCATACGCTTACTAGAACGCTATAGGGTACTATCTCACCTTCATATAATTCGGTTTGGGCATGCTTAATATTTTTTAAATGAAAAAACATTTTAAGCTCTTCCTTATTGTTAAAACTAAAGGCATTGCCTACAATGAGAACTTCTAAATTTGGATAATCTGCCAAGAGTTCAAGTTCTTTTTTGCTTAAACTAATATTATATAAAGAATATCTTCGTAAGCTCTGCTGCAGATTAGGTAAACTCAAAAATTCATAAATACCTGTTTCAACTACCGCATTAATGGTACAAATCATTAAGGTGTTCAAATTTGTGAACTTAGAAAACCCTCCAATCGTATTTTTTGAAATAGAGACATTATTTAATTCAAGGCCTTGTAATCTACCTGCGAGTGAACTATTTGCTAATGCTTCAAAACAAGGATCATTAAATTTTGCACAATTGCTAATGCGCAGCGTGAGTACTTTTAATTCAGTGATCTTTTTCCAGTGCGAAGATAATGTCCAAATGTCATTGCTGAGGCTAATGCTTTGAAGATTTTGAATATTTTCAAATTTAAAGAGTTCGGGTAATTCACCACCAATTCCTCTATAATCTGAAAGTGAAAGTGTTGAAAGCTGTGACAATGTTCCTAATGATCTCATATTGCCATACATACCCAAGCCATAAGCTTTATTAAGAAAGAGGCTCTTTAATTGCATTGAGGAGTGAATAAATAATGGATAATCTGAATACATTAATGCATGACAATCACCTAAAGATAGGGATTTAAGTACATGATGCTGCCCAATTTCTTGAGCAACTGCTGTCATCGATGTTAAATTCAACGGACCGCAAAAAGAGAGATGTTCGAGCTTTGTTAAGGCTTGCAATGTACTGACAACGACTGTCTCTTGAACTTTCCAGGTTGCTGTAACCCCTAAAGAGGATAAATGAATATATTCTGACAGATGCTTGAGCATCGCATCAGTAAAAGGGGTATCAAGCACATAAAGAGGGCTAAAGTTTAATTGAATTTTTTGAAGTGTTGCTTTTGAATGGCTCTCCTTAAGTAATCTATCTAACGGAAGAGCTTCAAAACTAAAAACTGAAATACCTAATTCTGTTAAGTTTTTAAACTTAATGCACTCATTTAACATCTCTTTAGTAAAGTAAGAAGCAATGGTAAAGACTTCTAAGGTATCGTGAAAGTGTGCATTACGAAGCACTTTTTGCATTGCATCTGTAGAAATATAATAGGCATTGTCCATCCATAGATTTAAAGTAGTTAACTTTTTCAGTTCCGCAATGGATTCAAATCCCTTATCAGAGAAATGTTCCATTGGAAATCCTTTTAGAGATTTTACAAGCGAAAATGATTGCAACTGCGCACATTTTTCAGTGATCAATTTCATCAACTCATCATCTAGATCATTCATCACCAACTTAGTAAAGTTTTCACCATTCTCTCTAATACGTTTTTTTGTCTCCTCTAGAGTCAAATTTAGTTGGTAAAAAACTGTATTGGATGCCACATCTGAAACTTGACTACGAACTAAATTATCTTCCCACATTAATTCTTCAGCATACTCTGCTTTGATCTCGGGATGTTGGCGTTGAATAGTGCTCGCTTGTCTGATTTTTTGATTGAGAGGATGGTCTTCAGCAAGGCTCAATTTAATGGAGAGTTTTTGCGCATCTGCTAAAGTCCCATTTGCACCCCAGCATTGCATGGGAAGCTTCATGCGATTTTCAAGGCCGTAGCACCTTTGTCCATCAATGACTAAAGGTTCATCACTAGCGGTAGGGCTTTTCCAAATTACACTTGATAACGCGCCAAAAAAATAGTTTGCATAGTTCATGTTCTACCTCATTAGAAATATGAGCTTACTAACGCATAAAATTTTAATTGTCAAAACCTAATGAGTATTCAGCAGATTTTTAAGAGTGTGAAGCTTGACACCTTTACAAAGATAGTAGGGTCGAATTCAATTTAAACCAAGTGATGAATGTCAGAATGTCAAGCCTGACACCTTTACAGTGACACCTTCAGGTGTCATTAGTTATACAGATGCTGTCTTTTGTATTTTTCTTCCACCCATTCGACTCATTCTTATGCGTCTAGTAGGAAATTTACCTCTTTTAACTTTTTTTTCTAGTATCAAATCGTATCCTAAAGCTTCAATCAAACTTGCAAATGTTTTAAGGGTAAGATTGTCTCTTTTTCCGCTTCTTATGTTTTGGATAATTGCAGGAGAAATACCGGCTTGTTTTGCCAAACTGCGAATTGAAATATTATCTTCAGCCATAATAGCTAAAATTAATTCAGACAAAACTAACTCAAAATAAGATTCCTCATGTTTTTTTTTGAACTCGGGATCCTGCATAAGTTCGTCATATGTTGTCATAGTCTTTTCTTTAGGCAGCTTAGCCATAGTATTTTCTTATCTATCTTTTACTTCATCATAATTCTTAGTAATTTTCTCTGCAACAATATATTAGTACAGCTTTCACCAAATTATAGGGCTTATGTCAAAGATAGCTGTCAAAAATGGGTGTAAGAAGGAACAGTGAATTTATTTATGGAAGTGGCTTTAGAAAAAAATTGGGGAATAGAGTGGAAATCAATTGAAAAAAAATCACAAAAGAAATGCTTCCAAATTTAGCGGGTCGATTCGGAACTATTGAAGAAGTAGGAAAATTAGTGGCATTTCTAGCAAGTCCTGCAGCTGATTATATTACAGCAGCAAACTTTCGAATAGATGGAGGACGCTTAGCTTAATCTTGGCATGCTCCAATACTATTTTTTAAAAAGCCGTTCAGTTTTTTGGTAGTAGGCTTCAGCTTCTTTTGCATTTCCGAAAAATATGAATAACATGAGATGCAAATGACCATTGCAATAGCCCCACTTTAATAACCAAGATCCAGTTCCAAATTGCTCATGAATACATACTCCCCTTTTATCCCAATCACTCCCCCATTCAAGTGTTAAATTTCCCTCAAAATGGATTCCTCTTAAAGTTCCAATCTTCTCTAAAAAATCTTCGTGCGCACTAATGAAATCATAGTCTCTTCTCTCCGAAGGTACTATGCTCCAAGGCAGTGTTGTGTAAAAAAACATATTTGAAGAATCTTTTTCCTGAGCAGCCAAACCTATTGCATGAGGTCTAGGATCAACTGAGAAATCATAACCATATTTTTGAGTGAAAGCATTAAAAGTAAATTCAAACAACTCAATATCCCATGCATTTTCTTTAATTTCCAAAGTCCAATGATCAGATGGCAACTTATAAGATTCCGATGCTACTAATAAAGAAAATAGAGACATCATCGAAATAACGCTTATGAAAAACTTTTGGATAAAACATTTCAACATATTTACCTCCGTATTAATTGAAATAGACTTATCCTTTTTGATTTTAAAACAAATAATAAATTAAATCAATACAAAAATTCAATTTTGATTTAACATCTATTTGGTTTTAGACATAATCTGAAGCAGTGACAAATGTCAGGATGTCAGGCCTGACACCTTTATATGACACCTTTATTTACAAAATGCTTTAGGTTTAAAATGTTGTGATATGCAAAACACCAAGAGCAATATTGCTAATAATCCAATGATTATTCATGAATGCACTACCAACAGTAATTGCGGAATTAATAACCGGTGACGAAGTGACAACCCCGCAGAATATGCATGTCAGGCCTACTGCTGCTGTTAATTGGACAACTCCAAGAATAAACTTAGTAGGATGATTAGAAATACGGTTGAAAAGAGAGAAATTAAGACCCTGAATAAGAGAACCAGAGATCCCTAAGTGCAGTGGGCTTATGTTTTTTTCTGTGAACAAAGCACCACCTTCGTCATCAATTTTAAAATCTTTTTTTAATTGTTCAGGAGTATGACGAAATTTTACAGTCGGTGTCACAAGCGCTGCTAAACAGGACGGTATAATAGGTAAGAGTTGTAGCACCCCTGCCCTTGCAGAATTGAGGAAATCAGGAGCATAACTTAAATAAGCTCCTAAAGAATAACCGAAGGCACAAATTGTGGTACTGATACTATCATCTAGATTTTTATTATCTTTGAACACAAAGACTCTATTTTTAGAATGGGATTGGTAGGAATCCTTTACGTGTCCTCCCTTACATGTTTTAGCTCCTTGCAGATGAATTTTGGCATAAGAATAAATATCGGTACCGTGGCGGTTAGTTTCCAGGGCTAAAATGTTGGCAATAGCACTGTCAAAAAGATTATAAACAAAAGCTATTTGAGCGATTTGAATAAGTCCGATTTTTGAAATGATTTGATTCATTTGCGGTGCAATTATATTGATATAAGGCGTCGCTTTATCAATGAATGGAGTTATGTAATTAATCATGTTACCACCTTTATAATAGTAAAATAATAATTATAACAAATTATTGTTAAGATTTGATAAAATTAGTTGTTATTAAAAGTTAAAAAGAAAGGTGTCAGGTCTGACATTCATCCTGTTCATTTAATAAGATATTTCTGTGTGATTCCATTTCAATTTAAATTTTAAATAAAATGTTATAATAACTTAGAATGTTATTACATTATTATTTATTGAGGTGTTTATGTCAGTTAGTGTTGGTGACAGATGTGGACAACCGATTATACTTATATCTAAAACTATTGATCCCTCTGCAAAAATTCCATTTTTTGGTGGCAAAGTTGAGTGTTCAGTAGAGACAATAAATAGAATCAATGATTTAGGTCTTTATTCTGTAGCTTTTGATACTTATGGAGATGCTGCTACTGTTTTTGGTACATTAGAAGAAAAATTATGGGAAAAGGCTCATCTCCTTAAGAATCATGTTTTTAAAAAAGAAAGTGATTTTGTCGCAGCAACTCAGTTTCTTGAAGTATTTTGCTTATTCGCTGCGCAATCATCGTTACGAGATGGTGTTAAAAATTGTAAAGGAAAATTTGAGAACCTTTATTTAATGTCGTCCGTTTCAAAAGCAGTAGAACAAATCGAACAGCTTTCTAAGATTAATATCAATGGCGGGGAGACAGAGAAAAAGCACATGAGGCTGATCTTGAAAAGAATAAACCATCTAGTTGAAAAAATTTATACCGAAAGAATTACTAAAACAGAACAGATTGCGTTTATTAAATATATTAATAAAGCTAATAAAATTCTTAAAAAATTTTGCTGAATAGAAATCGAGGGTCAGAATAGGGTCAGTCTTCACACTTCACTTGCAATTTTCCTTTCAGCTAGATAGAAGATGTTAAAACAAGCTTATCAATGGACGGTTATGAAAAAAATTCTCACTAAATTAACCTTTACTCTATCACTGGCTTCGATGGTTTCTTTCGGACCTATTTTCGGAGGGGATGCCAACTCCATAAAAATCGCTTTAAACAAGCTTGTAGAAGGCAATCAGCGTTATGTGAACTCAATGACAGTCTGTCACGAAGATTGGTCTGCCAAACGTTTGGCTCAAGTTCAAGGTCAAGCTCCCTTTGCAGTCATTATCACCTGTTCTGATTCTCGCGTTCCACCTGAAATCATCTTCGATCAGGCATTGGGAGACCTTTTTGTTATCCGAGTAGCCGGAAATGTAGTGGATGACTTCGCCATCGGTAGTATCGAATATGGAGTTACTGTACTCGGAGCTGACACTATAGTTGTTCTCGGTCACTCGAATTGTGGTGCAGTCGATGGTGCCCTCAAAGGGCTAAAATTTGACAATCACATTCAAGAGGTTTTGAATGCCATTCAGCCTGCTATAGAAAACGTTAAAGGAACATCGGGGAATGTTCTTGAAAAGGCCATAAAAGCAAACGTAATACATGTTGAAGCTAAGTTGAAGGGCTCTAAACCTGTTCTTGCTAAGCTGCTAGAGCAAGGAAAGCTGAGTATTTTAGGGGCCTACTACGATCTATCATCAGGTAAGGTAGAATTCCTGGATAAGCAATGAATGAAAACTTAATATCTAGTTGCTTTTAGACACTATCTGAAGCAGTGGCAAATGTCAGACCTGACATTTCAGGTCATCGAAATTTTTATTTAAAATTTTCTAATTGATTTTTATGCTCAAACCAGTGCCTTGAATTTGTAATTAAAGAATCGTTCTCGTATATAAGAATTTTTTTACATAAAGTCCGCGGCGCTAAAATTAGGGGCAATAAGCTATGCTTTCTCAAAAATTTAGTTATATATTCATTTTGGTTTTGTTGGTCTGCTTGAGTAGTGAGGTAACGGCTGCACCTACTTGGATGCAAATAACTCCTGCCACTTCGGCTATTGAACGTGCGGGTGCTTCAATGGCTTTTGATCAAGCCACGGGCCAGATGATTCTTTTTGGCGGACAGAGCAACAGTGCACTTCTTAACGATACGTGGAATTGGAATGGAACAACTTGGACGCAATTAACTCCTGCCACTTCGCCTCCTGCTCGCACGGGTGCTTCAATGGCTTTTGATCAAGCCACTGGCCAGTTGATTCTCTTTGGGGGACAGACCGGCAGTGCAGTACTTAACGATACTTGGAGCTGGAATGGAACCACTTGGACGCAATTAACCCCCGCTACATCGCCTCCTGCTCGCAATATTGCTGCAATGGCTTTTGATCCTGCCACCGGTCAACTTATTCTTTTTGGCGGCGATAATTTCAATTCACTTTTTGGGGATACGTGGAATTGGGATGGAACAAATTGGACTCAATTAACTCCTGCCACGTCGCCCTCTGCCCGTACTGGTGCCTCAATGGCCTTTGATCCAGCTTCTGGTCAGCTGATTCTCTTTGGCGGTTTTGATGGTGCATTAGTTAACGAAACGTGGAATTGGGATGGAACAACTTGGACGCAATTATCTCCTGCCGCTTCGCCTACTGCTCGTTTGTTAGCTTTAATGGACTTTGATCCAACCACTGGTCAGATGATTCTTTTTGGCGGACAGAGCAACAGTGCACTTCTTAACGATACGTGGAATTGGGATGGAACAACTTGGACGCAATTATTTCCTGCCACAGCGCCTTCAGCTCGCGCACAACCTTCAATGGCCTTTGATCCAGCCTCTGGTCAGCTGATTTTCTTTGGTGGACGACGCCAGGGTCCAGGAGCTCTTGACGATACATGGCTTTGGGATATTCCCTGCCCAAGCTCCCCCGATTGGACACAATTAACTCCTCCCACTTCACCTTCTGCTCGCGATGTTGCTACAATGGCCTTTGATCCAGCCACGGGCCAGATGATTCTTTTTGGCGGCGATAGTGGCTCTAGCAATCTTAGCGATACTTGGAACTGGGATGGAACAACTTGGACTCAATTGTTTCCAGCCACTTCGCCTCCTGTTAACAGATTCGCTTCCATGGCTTTTGATCCAGCCACGGGTCAACTGATCCTCTTTGGCGGACTGGGCAACACGGGATTTTTTAACGATACGTGGAATTGGGATGGAACAACTTGGACGCAATTAACTCCTGCCACTTCGCCTACTGCTCGCTCTAGTGCTTCCATGGCCTTTGATTCAGCCACTGGTCAGCTGATCCTCTTTGGCGGTAACGATTTTAGTACATTTTTTGGGGATACTTGGAGTTGGGATGGAACAACTTGGACGCAATTAACTCCTGCCACTTCGCCTTCTGCTCGCTCAGAAGCTTCCATGGCTTTTGATCCAGCCACCGGTCAGCTGATCCTCTTTGGCGGACTAGACAGCAGTGGAACTCTTAACGATACATGGAATTGGAATGGAACAACGTGGACGCAATTATCTCCCGCCACTTCCCCTTCTGTACGCGTTGGTGCTTCAATGGCCTTTGATCAAGCCACTGGTCAGCTGATCCTCTTTGGCGGGGCTAATGGTGGATTTCATGGCGATACGTGGAGTTGGGATGGCACAACTTGGACACAATTATCTCCTACTGCAGCGCCTTCTGCTCGCTATTTTGCTATGATGGACTTTGATCAAGCCACTGGCCAGCTGATTCTCTTTGGCGGACAAGACGTCACTGGAAAACTTAATGATACGTGGAATTGGGGTATAGAAACTCTTAGTCCAGTCGCAACGGCCACGCCCCCCAGCCAAACGCTTTGCAGTGGAAGCACAACTTCCATTGCCCTTAGCGCCGATGTGTCTGGCACCACCTTTAGTTGGACGGTAGTGGAGAGTGGAGTGACAGGAGCATCTGACGGTAGCGGTTCGTCGATTGCCCAGACATTATCTACGACCACTCAGGTTACTGGAACAGCAACATATACAGTTACACCTGCATCACCCGGGGGTTGCGCAGGATCCTCCATTACAGTAGTTGTGACAGTCAATCCAACCCCAAATGCAACGGCCACGCCCCCCAGCCAAACGATTTGCAATGGAAGCACAACTTCCATTGCCCTTAGCGCCGATGTGTCTGGCACCACCTTTAGTTGGACGGTAGTAGAAAGTGGAGTAACTGGAGCAGCTTCAGGAAGCGGCTCATCGATTGCCCAGACTTTAAATGCAACGACCAATGCAGCCGGAACAGCAACGTATACGGTTACACCTACATCACCAAGTAGCTGTGCAGGATCCTCTATTACAGTGGTCGTGACAGTCAATCCAACACCCACTGCAACAGCCACGCCCCCCAGCCAAACGATTTGCAATGGAAGCACGACTTCCATCGACCTCAGCTCTAATGTGCCTAGCACTACCTTTAGTTGGACGGTGGTAGAAAGTGGAGTGACTGGAGCAGCCTCAGGAAGCGGCTCATCGATTGCTCAGACTTTAAATGCAACGACCAATGTAGCTGGAACAGCAACGTATACTGTTACACCTACATCACCTTGTGCAGGATCCTCTATTACAGTGGTCGTGACAGTCAATCCAACACCCACTGCAACGGCCACAACACCCAGCCAAACGATTTGCAATGGAAACACGACTTCCATCAACCTCAGCTCTAATGTGCCTAGTACTACCTTTAGTTGGACGGTGGTAGAAAGTGGAGTGACTGGAGCAGCCTCAGGAAGCGGCTCATCGATTGCTCAGACTTTAAATGCAACGACCAATGTAGCCGGAACAGCAACGTATACCATTACGCCCTCTGCCAATGGCTGCACAGGCAATTCGATTACCGTCATTGTTACAGTAGGATCGTGCAATTCAATAATGCCACAACCACCTCAGAATTTTCGAGGTAAGGTTGTGAAAAATATATTTATAAACCAAATAGAAATAACCCATAAATTATCTTGGGGGCCAAACAGTGATCCTAACTCAATAGGATATAGACTTTATCAGAATGGCAAGTTAATTAACACTTTACCAATAACACAGACCAGTATTTATCTCCGTCAGCGTTCTCTTGATAAAAGTTATACTTATACATTAGTCAGCTTCAATATAAGTGGTGTTGAAAGCGAGCCTGTAACACTGACTTTGCCTTAAAAGGACGGTTCAGAGCTGCCTTTACCACCATTGACAGTAGTATCATGTTATGATATCATGTGTAGTATGAGAAAGAAACACACCGACACTCTTAACGCTATCTTTCATGTGCCAGTTCTTTCAAGTGTGAAGTGGAGCGATATAGAATCACTCTTCCTCAGTTTAGGAGCTAGTGTCACCGAGGGAAGAGGGTCTCGAGTGAAAATTTATCTCAATGATCGTGTTTCTGTCTTTCATAGACCGCATCCTCAAAAGGAAACCGATAAGGGTGCGCTTGTTTCAGTTCGTCGTTTTTTAGAAGAAGCAGGAGTAAAGCCATGAAGTACAAAGGATATCACGGACAAGTTAATTATGATGAAGAAGCTAAGCTCTTCCACGGAGAAGTCGTTGGTTTAAGAGATGTGATTACTTTTCAAGGAACCTCTGTAGATGAACTAGAGCAAGCTTTCAAAGACTCTGTTGATGAGTATTTAGACTTTTGCAAAGAATTAGGAAGAGCACCTGAAAAGCCCTTCTCAGGTAAACTCATTTTACGTTTGCCCCCAGAAATTCATGAAAGAGCCGCTTATCAAGCAAAGTCTAATGGCGTAAGTCTTAATGCATGGATTAATCAAGGCATTCAGCAACAGCTTATCATGCCTCCTGAGCATAAGCCAGCTCGTAGAAAACACGCTTAAAAAAGAAAAGAATAGGTGTCAGACTTCACACTTCACTTAAGAATCTGTGAAGTGTGAAGCCTGACCCTTTCTTCAACAGTAAAATTCTTTATATCTTCTTAATAAAAATGTATTAAAATGTAATTAAATAATTTAATAATTGGGACTTAAACATGTCTTTATCCTTAAATCAAGTTTTTACAAATGTTTCGAATTTAGGCAACCGTGAACGCGATGGATGGGAAATTGCAGCTGACTTTTGTTTAGCTCTACCACGCCTGGGATCAAGAACAATTAGTTATGAAACACCTGATACTGATCAACTTTCATCCCGGCCGATGTCGACATGGGAAATCATTTTACGTCATATAGCTGCTGTCACAAGTTGTATTTTGTTATGCCCGGTTACAGTGCCTATGATTGGAATAGGTATGCTAAGCGCGTATAAATCGTCTACTTTCAGGCAACATGCTTTATATGCAGCTAAATATGAAGCTCAACCTCAAACTTGGAATGATTTACAAACATTCTTGCATAAGCCTGCCTCTTCAGAGGAGATAAATTTAACTCAAATTGGCAATGAGATCAAATTCCTCAATGATTCTTTGCAGACTCTAGACGTCGATACTCAGATCCAAACATGGTCGTCATTGGGCATTTTAGCTAAAGATAAAACCACCCAATTGATGAATCTTGCTATCAGCAAACTACACACCTCTACGGCTGAAAACAAAGAAGACAAAGAGACTTTTAGAGCCATTAAAATAAGCCTAAAAAGCATAAACAAACGGATTAAGGATATTGACAGGACCGATTTTAAACGTAATTATTACAGCAACAAAAATTTGAAATTAGAACAAATAGCCCTCAAAACCCAAACTTATATTAATAAGAATAAGTTAGAAGATTTTAAAAATCTCACTCCTGATGAAATAAACAATCTGACACAGATGCCTAGAGCCTTTATCAACAATAAAATTGTCTGGTATCATGGCACCGGTAGCGGCACTTTACCCTGTGTGATGCGTACTAATAAGCTTTTCAAACCCACTGGAAAACTTAGAGCGGAAAATCAAACAACTGTTAGTGGTGAAAATAATAACGGAGTTAGGCCGAGTGGCGTAAATCAAGATAATTTGTCCGGAACTAACGAAAGAAGTCTCGCATATTTGTGCGCCAGTGTAGGAGGATATGATACTTCAGCGTTTACTGTTTTTCACGCTCAGATTTGCAGTATTATGCAAAGAGCGCCTGAAAAGGCACCTGAATTTTTGGAATCTGTTACCGATGCTTTAAAAGAATTTTCCAATGAAATCCCTACTTTAAGCTCCTCTAAATTTGATGACACAAAATTTGGCGATAAAGCAGTTGAACTCTGGAATATGGTACGCATTACACGCTTAATTGCTATCTTCAATCCTGAGAGTGTACAGAATATTTTTTCATCCATTCAAGCGATTTTAAAGGAAAACCAATCTCAAAAGCAGAACGTTTACCGCAGATTACTGACTAAAATATGCAATGAAATTTTGGCGACGCCTCAAAGTAATGATTTTACAGACCAAGAAAAAAGCTGGATTGGTAGTAGTTTTCCCGTCGTAGTAGGATCTGACAGCCTGCCTCAAGATAAACTCAAACTTGGTGTTAAAGAGCACAGAGAAAGATCTTATGAGGGCGAATTAGCTTTGGGTAAAGATCTGCAATATTTGTTTGTGCCTCTCAAACAAACTCAAGAAGTTAAACATTACATAAAACAGCATTTTAATGAGGAAGATGCTCCCGCTGTTCTTCCTCATGAAATATTTGAAGAAAAGTTTGATCGTTTATACACTATTAAAACTACAATCGAAACCAAAATTTTCAATAAATATACAGTTTAGTGAGTATTTCTTACTGATTCTTTTTTAGTTAAATTAAATATTTAATTAGTATAATTAAATTAAATAATTAACAAACAAGGAATCTATATGGATATCAAAGAACTTACCCTTCAATGCGATGAGTTGATGGAAAAGGTCCTAACTCCCCTTGTTAATCAAATAATAGATGAAAATAAACTCCCCTCTAGTGCACGAACAGAGATCTATGCTCTGCTCACGGGAAGTTCTGCTCATGAGGTCTTAAAGCAAGGATTTGAGGTTATTTTTCAGGACTTATCTCATACTTTAAGTCCTGATAGCTGGGAAAAGCTTTCCGAAGAATGGCTAAATGCTATAGTTAAAGCCTTAAATCTTAACACTTTATTGGAAGCTAATGAAAAAGCCTCGAATGACCCTAATGACTACTCCAAGCAAAAACTACTAGGTATTTCGGACGAGACTCTAGAAAATTTCTATAACGTCGCTCTAAAAAATTTCAATAATAAAGATTTTATCAAAGCTAAAGCGGCCTTCTCTGTTGTTTTATGGCTAAGTCCCCTACGCTTTAATCCCTGGATGGGACTTGGCTTAGCGACTCAAGCACTGGAAGAAACTGGAATAGCACTCAATGCTTTTGCCTTTGCAACCTTAACAGACCCTTGTTCTGTCTTACCTCACCTTCATTCCGCAGAGTGTTACCTAAAAAAGAATGAAAAGAGTGATGCTATAGATACTCTTACACTAGCCTTTGACACTTTGAAAAAATACCCTTGCGATGATCAACAAATCATTGAAGAACACCTTCGTCGCTTAAAACAGCAATGTAGCAAATAAAGGAGAGGGTTATGGATTCAGATTATCATCACAAAGCTCATTTAATTGCTTCAACTGCCTCTTCTACAGGAGGAACGAGTAGCAGTTCTTCTCTATTGAATAATCCACCACCATCAGTTGGACCTGCTTCTACGACTCTAAAACCAGATGAATTTAAACATAGCGGCGGTTCAGTATTAAGGACTGTAGCTGGTATTACTTCAGGAATCTTAGGTGTAGTTTTAGGAATTCCAACATCAGTGTATACAGGATTGGCTGTAGCAGGTGCCTTCGCTTTATCTTTTGTGCCCGGTGCTATTGGCGCGGGAGTAGGAGCAGCAGTCGGAGCGACAGTGAGTGTCTTACGAAACGAAGAAGATCCCTCTAGCGCTATAAAAGGAGCCATCCTAGGTGAACGTATAGGAAAAGGTCTTGTTAATGTGCCTGTCATGTTACTCGCTAGCATACCGGTATTTGGAATTGGCCTATTAGCGAAGGGTGCAGATTTATTAATCAAAAAACCTGAAAATCAGATAGCTCCATTTATTGCGACTTATGCTACAGAATTAGCATTGGATGCTTGGACCAACTTTTCAATTACAAAAATTGCTGTGGGTCTTCTTTCTGACAATCTGGAGGATCAAATTCAAGTAGCAAAGGAACAAGTGAAAATCAATGAGACGATTCTGTCTCTGGTAAAAAAAGCTCCACTTACCAACGCAGTGTGGATACAGCAAGTGAAGAATGATTTTGAAAAAGATAAAAAGTATTTAGAAAAATTAGAGGGAAAAAAGACTTTTAATGCGCTTGAGAAAGAATTTTATCCAAAATTAGAATTATATCATAAAATAGATACTAACAATTTTGTAGAAAGAATAAAAGCAAATAAAGAATTATCTAACCTAATTATTAAAATGTTAAGTCTAAATGAGAAATATAATCTAAATTCATCCCTTGGTTTAGTTGGTACATTAGTAAGTTTAGATACTAATCGCTTATATGATTTATTTAAATTAGATATTCAAAATTTCACATCCCAGCAACTTCAAGAAATCAGAGATGATATTATGTATTTTAAAACAGAACAAACTTTAGATAGAGATACAGTTAATATGTTAGATTTATTAATGAAAAAGTGTAAAAACTTACTTCAAGAAAAAATCTAAAAACTTAATTCACTAGTCATGAGGCTAACTGAACGAGCGCAGCGAGTTCCCTGGAGTGCGCGTGCTCTGCACCGCCTTTGACAAAGGGCTTAAAAAATCTTACCTATTTAGAAGCAATTAAAGGCGGTGCAGAGCACGCGCACTCCAAGGAACTCGCTGCGCTCGTTCGATATTTTAAACACCTAATTTCCCTTTTTTCCTGTATTGACAAAAATGTCTGATTTAGACAATAATGTCTAATACACGGAGAAAATCATGTCCTGCTTAAACTCTTATTTTTCTACAGCAGAGGCTATAAGCCTTCTTTTTTATCCTTATGCGGAAGTTGTCTTGCATGACCTTAAGTCGGGACTTATAGCCGCAATTTATAATAATTTTTCAAAAAGAAAAATTGGAGATGAGTCACTTTTAGAAGATATTGAGAATTACAACGAATTTCCGAATGTTTTTCCTGTCTATCTTAAAACTAATTGGGATGGGAGAAAAATCAAATCGATTTCATCTACATTGAGAGATCAAAAAGGAAAAGCTATCGGTCTATTATGCATTAATTTAGATCTTTCAAAATGGGATGAGCTCCACCATTTTTTGGGAAGCTGGTTAAACAATGCTTCTCAACCCCAACCTGCGGAATTATTTAAAGACGATTGGCGTGAGAAAATTAATTCTTATGTATCTGATTACTTAGCTCGATTGGGAATCACTCTTAAGCTCTTAAATAAAGAAAAAAAGAAAGCGCTTGTTCTTGCCCTTCATAAGGAAGGAGCGTTTAAAGCAAAAAATGCTGCTAACTATATTGCAGACGTCTTAGATCTTTCTCGTGCAACAATTTATAATTATCTAAAGGTAAATGACCATGACTAATATTCCTATTTTTAAATTAGAAGAATTTTGGAAGAAATACGAATTTTCCGCTCCTTATTTGCTTTGCCCTTCCGATGCGGAAACGTGGCTTCTTAAAGACATTGTTGCGATGGCGGACCCAGAATCCAAAAGTTTGTGGGATAATCTATCTCTTGGCTATACGGAAAGCCCTGGTCTTCCCGCTCTTCGAAAAGAGATTTCTCAACTTTATGATTCGCTGGAAGCTGATCATATTTTGACGACAGCAGGTGCTGAAGAAGGCATTTATTGCGCTATGCACTCTCTAATAGCGCAGGGAGATCATGTTGTTATTGTGTCGCCTTCTTATCAATCTTTAGAGACTTTGCCTCAAGTATTAGGAGCGAAAATTTCATTCATTCACCTCCAATCAGCAAATCAATGGAAGCTCAGCTTTGATCAAATTCAATCTGTTTGGCGTACAACTACAAAGCTTCTTATTCTTGTTTGCCCGCACAATCCATCAGGAACACTAATCGAACCAGATGTTTATGAGAAGATGATCGCTCTTGCAAGAAAAACAGGGGCGTACATTTTTTGTGATGAGGTCTATCGATTTCTGGAACTTGATGAAACCAAACGCTTGCCTGCGATCGCAGATGGCTATGAAAGAGGGATCAGCCTAAACGTGATGACGAAGTCTTTCGGTTTACCTGGATTGAGAATTGGCTGGCTAGCCTCAAGAGATGTCGATCTTTTACAGAAAGTGAATTCTTATAAAATGTATACATCGATCTGCAATAGTGCTCCGAGTGAAATTTTGGCTCTTATTGCCCTAAAATCAAAGGAGAGCATTTTAAAAAGAAATCGTGAAATTGTCTTACAAAATGTTAAACTTTTAGATGAATTTGTAAAAAGGCATTCCGACTCTATAAGGTGGGTGCGTCCTGAAGGTGGCACTATCGCCTTTTTAGAACTTCTGCTACCTATTTCCATCGACGAGTTTACTGAACAGTTAGTGGAAAAGGCTGGTGTTTTGATTATGCCTGGAACTATTTTTGATTGTCCTGGCAATTTCTTCCGTGTAGGATATGGTCGCAGGAACATGCCTGATGTATTAAATCGTTTCGAACAATTTTTGATTACCTATGAAAATTTATACAAAAAATGAAATCGAACAAGCCATCGATGTTCCCTTCTTAATGCATGAAATAGAGAATGGACTTCGTTTGGCTAGTGAGGGAAAAGCCATAAGTGCTCCTGTTAGTTTTATGCATTTTGAATCCCCTAAGGGGGATGTTCATATCAAATCAGGGGCTTTTATAGATGGTGAGATGTATGTGGTTAAAATTGCATCAGGGTTTTACGAAAATCCTCTTTTAGGATTGCCTAGTAGCAATGGAGCCATGCTACTCTTTTCCCAAAAAACGGGTAAACTAATCGCGATTCTTCTTGATGAGGGACGGCTGACAGATATAAGAACAGGAATTGCGGGAGCCATTGCTGCTAAATATTTAGCACCTTCTACTATCACTAAGATAGGCATCATTGGAACAGGGACTCAAGCAAAAGAACAATTATTTCATCTTCAGCATGTAACACCATGTAGAAATGTTTTAGTATGGGGAAGGGATCAACTCAAGGCAAAAAAATTTGCATTAGATCCTTACCTTAAGGCTTTTAATATTACTATTTCTCAAAATATTGAAGAAATTACTCAAAATTGCAATTTGATTGTCACGACTACTCCCTCTTCAAAACCCTTGCTCTTTGGCCATCAATTACGACCTGGTACTCATATCACAGCTATAGGTGCAGATGACATAGGTAAGCAAGAACTTGATGAAACGGTATTTGGTTGTGCAGACTTGATCGTTGTAGACAGCTTATCTCAATGTGCTAGTTACGGTGACCTTTCCCATGCAAAAAACGTTGACTTAAGCAAAGTCATCGAACTTGGAAAATTAATCCAAGAACACATAGAAAGAAAACCTAGCTGGATAACAGTTGTTGATCTTACTGGAATTGGAGTCGAGGATCTCCAAGTTGCAAAGGCGCTCTATCAAATCCTTCGCGTTAAATAGGTTTTTTGTAAGTTGAGTTAATCAAAAAATACTATACATTCCGACAGAATTTACCTAGAATACAAAATCATACGTAGATTACTACAGGGAGTTGATATGAAAAAAAATATTTTATTATCCACATTTCTAGCCATGCTTACTGCATCGGGTGCATTATTTGCCGCAGCCCCTACGCCTGCTGATGTACAAAAGCTTGCCAAAGAGTTTGTTAAAAATTTACCAGGGGAATTTAAACTGGATAATTCAAAAATGGAAAAAGTAGGTGATTATAACCTGCCATCCATGAAAAATGGGGATTGGATTTTGAGTGATCATCCGATGCCTTTAGTAGATAGTTTCACACAGAGAACTTCCGCTTTTGCCTCAATTTTTGTTAAGTCGGGAAATGAATTTATTAGAGAATCTACTTCTCTCATAACAGAAAATAATAAAGATGCAGCCGGGACTGCTTTAAGTCACTCGAATCCTGCCTACGACAACTTAATGAATGGAAAACGCTATACAGGTATTGTTGATTTGTTTGGTGTAAAATGTATGGCTGATTACGATGTTTTTCGTGACAAAGATGGAAAGGTGATTGGCGCTTACCTAGTTGGAATTCCACTTACTAAGTAATATCCAACCGCACAATTGTTACATATGATACGTAAGCCCTACTCCGACAGAGTGGTTATAGATATGATTTAGGCTTCCTTTGTGGAATTTATATTCTAAAGAAACTCTAACCCTGAATTATTTGCATGAATCTGCTGAACATCATATCCCACGCCTGCTCCGATAGAGGGTTGAATCTGCCAAAAATAGCATCCCCAGCTACTTAGAGGTAAACCCCAAAGCAAATTGGCCATATAAGAAGAAGATTGAAAATAGCCATCTAATGAAAACGTCCGTCCAAAAAAATGAAAATTCTTTAAAGAATTTCTTCTGTAGGCATACTCAGCTTCTAATCGCAATCCATAGCTCCAAGAATATCCTAACGAACCAGATACAAGATATCCGGTTTTATATTTGGTCGTCACTCCCCCGCTGGTTGAGCTTGATATAAAATTGGCCCCACTGAAAACTTCAGCGTAAAATTCATTTTGGTTATCGCAAGTGCATTCTCAAACCCAGCTGAACTTGCCCTTTATGTGCAGGCATATCAGATCTATTTAAAAAATATTAGTGATGCGCTTCAAGCGATAGACCCAAAGTACAAGCTTATTTATCCTCCTCTAGAATTACTAGCTGACACTAATCTGATAACAACTTTCATCAAAGAATCAGCCATGTCAAATCAATGCTGGCAAAGCCATTGCCGCATGGCCACGCTAAATCAAGGAGGAGTTGTAGATAGCTTTGGACAGGTGTATGGAGTTGAAAACCTTTTTGTAGCAGATGATTCTATAGTGCCTATCGGCATGGATGGAACACCCATGGCATCGGCTTACTTAATTGCAGCCAATATTGCCAGACTGCTGCTACGATAATGAGAAAGCGGAATCCGAACTTCATATATCCCTCTAAATCGGATAAATGTTAGAATGAACTATAAATTTATAGGCAACTTGGAAGCTGGTTTATGGAGAAACAATCGTCGCGTAGAGATCTGGCTGTAAATATCATCAAGAAGGATGACAACTCTTCTGATTTGCAATTCTGGCAAGAAAAAACTCCTGAAGATCGTATCAATGCTGTCGAATTTTTAAGAAGACAACATTATTCCCTTTGCGGTTTCACATCCATTCCACGAATCACACGCATTATTCAGTTTAGGGACCTTCACAAGTGAACATTCACCCTGATTTCTCTAATAGTTTTATCTTGACGTATGGATCTGGACAGCTTATTATTGCTAAATTAGAATCCGCTTAAATGATAAAAGAGTTGAAATGAAGATACAATATATATTACATGCTGACTTTGAAACTCCTGGCATCATTCAGCATTGGGCAAAACAAAACCAATTTAAAGAAAATATTTGTCGTCCCTTTTTGGGAGAAATACTTCCTAATCCAACAGATTTTGATTTACTCATTGTCATGGGAGGCCCTCAAAGTCCTTTAGAGATTGAGGAATCCCCTTACCTCAGTGATGAAATTTCCTTAATTAAAAATGCACTAAATTTGGGAATGCCTATTTTAGGCTTTTGTCTAGGGGCTCAACTTATTGGAGAAGCTCTGGGAGCACGCACTCAGCGTAGTCCTAATAAAGAAGTAGGAATATTTCCTATACAACTGACTGAAGAAGGTGCTAAAGACATCCTTTTAGAATCGCTTCCACATACATTTCCAGTTGTCCATTGGCATAATGATATGCCAGGATTAACTGACAATGCAAAAATCTTAGCATTTAGCGAAGGCTGCCCACGCCAAATTATACGCTATCTACCCTTTGTCTACGGCTTTCAATGCCATCCTGAGCCTACTAAACAAAATGTTGAATCAATGATAGAATTCTGTCCAAATGATCTAGTACCTGGAAAATTTGTTCAGCCTGCTTCCGAGTTATTATTAAGTGATTTTGATTCAATTAATAAAACTATGGTTACGATCATGAATAACTTGTTGAACGCCTGGAAGCTCAATATCCTTGACTTGGTCAATAAAAAATAGGAGCAGAAGCCTGACCTGGGCTGACACCTCTAGTTATGATACCTCTAGTTAGGTTTTAAGTAGCGGGATTGTTAGTAGGTGAGCGTTAATCACCTCAATGATTTTTTTATCGAGCGAAAAGTCTTGAATAGACCGCCAGAGTTTTGTAAATGCTTGTATTGTCTCTCTTGTAGTTTCCAGGACGATTGTTTCTGGTAGGCGTGTTTTGGCAGCAAATCGCTTAAATTGCTCGTACGTTAAAGAAGTGAATTTTTTGGAGTCTACAAAAGTCAATGCTAACCCATCCTCAGGTATATAAGGTATCGTCGAGACAAAATCATACGCAGGGGCAAGAGCAGCATTTTTTTTATTGGGATAGATAAGAGACCAGTTTTTAAGGTGCATATCCCCATTACCGATTAAGGCATTAAAAACAAATCGTCGAATAAACTCCACAAGACCTTCTTCACCAGTTTCTGCCCAAATCACCTGAGCGATATTTTGATAACTTGCAGATTGATATTTTCTTTCTGGATATACACTAAAGACTTGCGCAAAATCTTCGATATGAATTCCTTTTCCTTCAGAAGTTCTGTCAAATCTTTTGATAATGAAGGCTTGATTTGCAATCTTTCCTATACTGGTTGGAAGGCCGTGAATTTGATCGATGGGAACAAGCGCTGTTTCCGGTACTTCTATACCGATGTGTCTTGCTAGTTCCATCATCACATACTCATTTTCAGGCACACCAGCATATACGGATGAGGGCAGTTTTACAATCCATGCTCCACCCACTCCATCCACGGGTATGGTCAATCCTCCTTCACGTTCCCAAACTGCAGAGAATTTGAGTTGAACACCTGCTAACGAAAAACGCAATATTCCATTCTCTTTACTTCTGTTGATTGTTTTATTTATTTCTTCGTCTTTTTCAGCATTCCAAAGGCTATTGCGGGAAGGGAGAACTTTAAGAGCACCTGGTAAGTCTTTGCCTAAAGCCGCCAAGAGATAGAATTCTCTCTGCGGATTGACTTTTGCTTGTAAAGCCAAGTAGTCCTTCATGTGCCCTTCTGGTAACAAATTGGCGAAGAAAGCAGGAAGTCGCGTCCTTGTCGATTTGACATCAGTGATTAAATTACCTAAAACATCTTTGAAGGAGAGACTGAGAACAGGACGTTCCGAGTCCTCTATATAATCTTGGTTAAATGCCAACAGATTCCGATCCCCGGGTAAATTTGTCAAAATAGCAATTGCTTTGTCATGTAAAAAAATGTCAAGTACAGCTAAATCAGACATCTTCTTCTTCCTCTTGTTCAAGACGATAAATAGGGACTTGCTTTTGTGATCCTTTTTTGACGCCGGTAAGAAGCGCTTGAAAGGTTAGTGCTAGGTCGCGCGGTACTAACATTAGTTCTAAATCAAGTGCTCGTGAAATTTCAATGAGACTTGAGGTTTGAAGATCCGTTGCTCCATTTTCAATTTTTGAAATGTGGCTTTGCGGAACACCGGTTTTAGTACTAAGAATCCGCTGACTAAATTTTTTTTTCTGACGAGCTGCTTTCAGAGCGGTTCCAATGTGCTTGATGGAGTCTAGCATTTTGATACCTAATTCTATATAAACATAGATATAATATATGTTAAAATATATCAAATTTTAATAAAAGAAAAAAGTGTCAGACCTGATATCAATTAGTGACCAATGATCAACGATTTTTTTAGACTAGAATATTTCCAATCAAGATGTATGGAGTCGATGGAGTAATAGTGAATCGAATCAATCGAATCGCTATCGAATCAGACTAAACTTAGAAACTGCAAAACTTTACCAATATGTTAATATAACACTAACATACTGGCTATTTTTACATGCCATAAAAGGAATAGCGGTTAAGCTTGAATACTGTAACCGTAAGGATTGATTTCGAAGTGAAAGAGATATTTTTTTGCTACAAGAGCCTGTAAAATTTTATATAGCCAGCAATTTTTTTCTCTTTCTTCAGTAAAAATGTCGTTTTCAGAATAAGGAAGCTTCTCATACTGCCTAAGCGTACTACTTGTGCTTAACGTAAAATGGCGTTTTCCTTGCACTGATCTCTGATAGTCTTTCTGCCGTGTGAGGTTGTCGTTAATCTCTTGGAGAGTATCTGTTAAGACTTGTTCTAAAGTAAATATATATTCTTTTTTGTGCCAAACTTGCGTCACTTCCGCAGATAAATCCAATCCAAGCCCTTGATAGTCAACATTTTGAATAAGATCGCTGCCTGATGTGATATTTTTTTCGTCATAGAATTTTTGTAGCCGAAGGCTAAAGTCTTGGGCTTTAACTCTTTTTTCTTTCCGATCAAGAGTGTCTTGTTCAATAGGCAAATGATTGTTACCTGCAGCCTCTAACCAATCGCCCATTTGCTCAATGGGTAGAGCCTCCATCACATGATTAATACTCTCATTAATACTGTGTTTCAAGTCGATCACGGAATGTTCTACCGTCACTCTCCCTTTTACATCTTGATTGTCTGATTTAAAAGTGACGTTTTGGTTGGATTGTACGAGAAATATCGCCATTTGATTTAATGTCTTTTGCATAATATTTACTGAAAGAGATTTGTCCAATTCTCGATTTGAGTGATTCTCAACGACTAAAGTGTAACTTTTACCACTGGTCTCTACTTTGATTGTTTTGGCGGAGGGTATCTCAAGTTGATCTAAAGCATGTATTAAGCATGTTTCTTTTGCTTTGATTTTATTTGTAAAATACTCTTGCGTCAATTTTTCTGCACTGATCTCAGGGTATTTTATTCTGTTATCTTTTTCGATCTTACGCATACCCATGAAAATGACGCATGAAGCAGCAGCCATCTTAAAAATAAGGCCTGGAAGATCTTTGTGTTTAAATTCGACAATGTCACTTCGTGAGATCCAATCGATTTTATCATGATCTGCTTTCAGAAGAACTTGTGGCATGACTTCCTGAATTTTAGTCACAGTAGAATCGGGTAATACTATTCCCTTTTCTAATTCTTGCTTGGGATCAATCACCGAAAATTTGTGGAGTGAACGCAGAACGACTTTAGTAATGATTAAACAAACAGGAATAGCAAAATGAGCATAAGCTAGAGCAAAAAGAACAAGAATTTTGCCGACACTTACGCGTAAAAAAGATGACGATTCAGAAAGAACAACCTTCTCGCGTCCATCTGCGTCTTTTTCCGAGATGACGTAGGCATTTTTACCCCAAAACGACAAAGAATTGTCAAATTTTTCGAGAAAAGTCTGCTGAAGCGATTTGGCATACTGCCGATAATAAATTGGTGTGAAAAAGAATTCTATATTGTTCATATGAGCCTTATAATTTTTTAAAATAGTACCTTAAAACTTATTAGTAGTCAAGTGATTAATTCTAGCTGCCGCACCAATTTAGAAATTTCCGCTTTTTCTTTAGGAGCACTTATACATAAACACCTTTACACAACACCTTCAAAAATTGGTTTTTGGATTGACAAATCATTGGAATTAGTTTATAATGAGTTAAATTTTGATTTAAAATAATTAAATATTAATTGTTATTTTTTATGTCATCACATACTCAAACAATAGCAGTAGAAGAAAGATTTCTTTGTAAATTAAATACTTGGGAAAATCGTATTAATAATGCTACTGTAGAGTATTCTCTATGGGAAGGTCGCAAATTTATTATAATAATCCAAGAAAAAGAGTTTCGTTTCAGCTTAAATGAACTTCTCGCAAAAGTAGCTATCTGGAGTGAAGAATTTCTTCATATTCTCAATGATAAAGAAATTGAAATGAATAATCAGTCTATTAGCTATACTTCGGCGTGTAATATATATAATGCACGCGGAAAATTAGCCCTTTTTAATAACACTATAAGGAGAAAGAGTGATTTTTATACTACCCCGCAGAGCTTTTGTCAAAAAATAAATTATTTCGTTTGCTATGCCTTGCGGATAGTGACATTTGTTATTAGAAGTTATCATACAAATCAAATAAATGTTATAAACCAGAAATTAGAGATCCCATTTCTTAAGTTAACTTTAAATAAAACTGCCTATGAATTAAGAGCTCTTAATTTGGAAAAAGAAAATAAAATTCAAAACTTCAAGAATTTTATTTTAAAAAATCAGGAGTTAAATGAAATTTTTAATACATCTGCTAAAAAAACTGAAAATATACTTCTTCCTCCTCCAGTTCCTCCTATTTTATCAAATACTGAAGACAATCCCTTAATCAAAGCTTGGCAAATAGAGGAATATAAGTCTTGTTATTTGGATAGCCAGATAACTCGAATAAAGGACTTCTTAGATAAAAATACAGAATTTAAGGAAGCATTAAAGGAGAATTTAAGCCAAATGCAACTAACTAATTATTTGTTAGGTTAATATGACATTTTGCAGTCTTTGCGGACACAAAATAAAGCAGCTCTGGCAGTAGTTGGCACTATTCCTTATTCATGTTCTGATTTATTTTATTGAAAATAAAAATATCTCTATGTATTTCCTTAAGGTTTAAACCAACTTAGGTGAATTCATGACGAGCAATGTTTCCCGAGACACTCCTTCCAACCTACCAAAACAAATTGTCGAAGGAATATGGAATCGGCCTAATCGATTTAAAATAATTTTAAACCCAAATGATATAAGATTATCGAAAGGAAAGGTTTGGAAAGATGAAATTAAATATGTTCTCAATCATAAAGATATTAGTTGGAATGGGTTTGAAGGTTTATCTCAAAAGAAAATTTGGAGTATATTCACTAAAGAACCATTACTTAAAAAGCTTATTCAAATAAGGATATTTAACATTACTGATGGTTTTAAAATAAATGTTTACTTATTACCTACACGCTTTTTTGAAAATATTTTTCATCATAATCTTCCTTGGTTTCAGTCCATTCATAAATTGAAGCAATATTTAGAGAATGACGAAGAACTTAAGAAACATAGAATTCAACGATTTGTCCAACAAACATGTCTTGAGCCCCCAATGCCGTTTGAAGACATAATTTCTGATGCTCTCTCCAATCCAAAGCTTAGTATTATATTAGGTGCCAATCCAGGTAGTGGTAAATCTTCAAGTATAAAATTATATATTTTGAAATTACTAAATAATTATATTACTGATCCCGTGCCTTTTTTCATTTCTATTCTAAGTTTGGATTTGGATAATCCAATAGATGATTTTATCGACAAAATATTAAAAAAATATGATTTATTTCATATAAAAGAAGAATTACAAAAAATCCCCACTATTTGGTTCATTGATGATGTTGAGAAAAATGAATTTATGGAGATATTTAATAATTTTACTGAATGGCCAAACGCCCAATTTGTGTTTATTGTTAATACTAATCCTTTAATATTAAACAAGTGCCAAACGTCTTTTCAACAACCTCATAAAGATAAATTAGTTAATTTCAAATTATTATCTTTAACAGAATTAAGCGGTGACCAAATATCCACTTTTCTCGATGAG
>JABDDJ010000025.1 GCA_013287645.1 Chlamydiota bacterium
GCTCTGCGGTAAACCTGGAAAACCTGTGTTCTCATTTGCTCTGTGGTGGGAGTTTATGAAGCTTTTCGATGTGGTTAATTTGAGGGTATGTGGTATTGGAAGCTCTTTGCAGCTGTTCCCAATAACCTCGGTCTAGCCATCCCCACGATCCATTCCAATAAAGAATAAACCAGACAATGCCCCAGATGGGAAGCAAGATATAAGACCATATCAGCCACTTTGGAATTTTACCGTGTCCTGAAGCGATTCCTGGATCTCCATATAAATCGGGTTCTTCACTCATGGTCATTCTCATCTTCAAATAGTTGGTATTTGGGACTTTCATCAAAGTCTAGGCGTTTATTTTTCCAAAAAAAGATAAAGGCTAGTAGCGCTGAGCCCATTGTAGCAAAGATCATTGCATATGTTAAAATTCCGCCATATGCACCAATTGCATCGGTCATTTGCTGCGTGCTCCTTCAATTAGATTAATGGTGTTGATGGGATCTTTTCCTAGCCACCAGGCTTGTGTAGGCGGTGTAATGCGTGTGCCCTTAGTCATCAAATATTGGTAGATAGCTTCAAATTTGTAATTGGGAATTCCGGTAGTTCGAACGGAAGAGCCTCGAGGGTCCTCATCAAAAAAGTGTTGGAAGGCTGGCATGATGGAGCCTTTGCTGGCAGTTTTGGGAGACCAGAAGTGTGAGCGGTGCCAGTCGCGGCTAGGTCTTTTAATGCCTACGCGTGAGAGGTCTGGGCCGATGCGGTGCGTGCCGGGAAAGGTGATTCTGTTGTAGATGTATTCGTTAGGTGAGGAGGGAGGAGCAGGGAAGGAGTCAGAGCCATTAAGGACGACATCTTGGACAAGTGTGCGAGTTTGGTCTGTGTGGCAATACCAGCAGCCTTCGTGAGCGTAGATAGTTTCGCCGATTTGGATAAGCTCTTGACGAGAGCGAAAGCCCATATCACCGCCTTTAAGCTGTTCTAAAGAGGCAATAGGTTCTCCTGCAGGGTCATATAGCCAGCCCTTTTTACCAAAGTAAGTAATATATTGGACTTTGTATTCCAAAGGATTGTTGATAAAGATGACTCCAGGATCGTTGTGATAGGAATGTTGGTTGTTTTTGTCTAAGATGACAAAATTTTCGTCGACCCAGTCCTCAAGTACTCCATCAGTGGGTGCAACTGCGAAGGCTTCATTTTCTTTAGGTTCGAAAAGTTCTAGAATGACAAAATTGGGTGAGGTTTCTTTTGGGTTGGATTTTTTCCATTCTTCGTTCAATTCTTTTTGAAGCGCATCGGCTTTTGATTTATCTGCAGGTGGTCTGAGTAACAGAACTTTTGATGTGAGTTTTAAAGGGGTGCTGCTCTGATAGCGAGTCACATACTTTTCTAGTTCTTTAGAGGCTAAAATTCGAGTTGTGTAGCTTTCTTGGAAGGCAAGTAGTGTAAAACCATTTTTTAGGTGATAGACTGCTTGTATTTCTTCAGGTTGAATAGGAGAGCTGCTGATATAAAAATTAGGATCGGAAATTTCATGCATTTGCACTTGATAAGGTGTTGTCGGCTGAGTCCAGGTAGGATCGACAAAGTTGGGAGCAATTAATGTAACAATGACTGCTGAGGAAAATAGGACTATAATACCTGTGATCGCAACGAGTGCTGATAGCTCAAAAGATTGCCAAAAACCTTTTTTATTGTTTGCCTCTGTCATGCCGTAACCTCTTGAGGAGCATGTCGGGCTGGCAAGAGAATGGTGTTGTACATGTTAATCACAAATATAGAATTAGCAAAAAGGATGATCAATCCACCATAAGCTCTGGTCATCCACCAGTAATGCATTTCGGCAACAGTATCGATAAAAGGCAGAGCCGCTAAATTGGCATGATACTCTGCATAGGTGCTTCCGTCAGCCCATGTGGCCCAAAGCATGCCTCGCAGAAATCCTCCAATCCAAAGAGGTGCAATAAAAGGGATACTTCCCAATAGGCTTAAATTAAAATGCCAGCTGGCTAGCCGCTGTGACCAGAGAGGTTTTTTTGTAATTGCAGGAATGACCCAATAGATTCCCGCAATTGCAAAGAAAGTAAAGGTTGCGAATAGGGAAATATGAGAATGGCCGATGATCCAGTCATTTTTGGAAGTGATTTCGCTAACGTTTCTAAGTGCTTGCAGAGGGCCTTGAACGCAAGTGATTAAATAAAAAATAACTCCCATGATAATGAATCTGATGGGAACACTCTCGTTGTAGAGGTACCATTTTTGTCGCAGAGTCGAAAACAGATTGTAAACCACAGACCAAACAGGGATGAAGAGCCAGATAGAAAAGACGATAGCAGTCGTTTGCAGCCATTGAGAAATGGGGCCATGGAGGATATGGTGAGAGCCTATCCAAGCGTATGTAAAAGCGATTGTCCAAAAACCAATCATGGAAAGTTTGTGGCTGTAGATAGGGGTATTCGCAAATTTTGGAAGGAAGTAGTAGGCCTGTGCAAGTCCCATAGGGGTGAATATCAGGCCTACAAGGTTATGGACATAAAAAAAGTTTACATTCACTCTTGAAATTCCACCTGGAACGAGCCATATACCCCAGACACCTACCAGAATAGTGAAAGTTGTCCAGAGCATGGTACCCATTGTGTACCAGAGAGAGACATACATTTTTTCAAATTTGCGTGTTGCAATGGTCATGGTTAAATTGATAACAGTGAGTATCCAAGAGAATGCAAAAAGAGCCTTTGTGGGGATGTACCCGAGGAATTCTGGAATTTCGGCATATTCCCATCCCGAATTTGTACCTAAAGGAAATGAGTAGACCATGGGGATCAGAGTGGCCCACCAAAGGATAGAGGAGGTAATTGCCAGGCGAGTGCTCCAAAGGGGTACTCCACAAAGCCTTGGAATGAAGTAATAAAAAAGGCCTACGTTTGCAGAGAGCAGCCAGAGTAGAGTAACGTGTCCTACGTGTACAGGACGAACCTTCCCAAAGTGAACATACTCACCTGAAAAGTAGTCTGGAAAGACTAGGCCGTTAAAAGCGATAAACACCCCAAAAAACATGCCAAGAATCATGAAAATGATAGCAGGATAGACCATCCACTTTACAGCTGTGTCGTTGTAGGTAGGTTGTGCAGATGTTGTTGTGGATACAGTCATAGGATTCCTTAAGAAAGTAAATTTACTTTAATTTAGCTTTAAGTCAACTTTTAGTTTTAATTCACTCTTTTCAAGTTTGTTGAGCTGTTCAAAATCGCTTGTAATTCTATTTTGTAGATTAACTAGAGTTTGTTTTTGCTTATGTTTATCTGAAAGCTCTTCTTGTGTTTCAGGAGTTATGATTTTTCCTTCGATGACTTTGCTCTGTTTGTCGATAGAAGCAATTTTTTTATCCAAATCTTGAATGAGCTGAGCCTTTAACTTATTCCGTGTCTCTTTATCGGCTAAGGCCTGCACGAATAGATCTAGGTATGATTTTGTATCAGCATTATTGATAATGTTAGTTCCTAAAGCAAACATGAGCTCTTTTTCTTGATTGATCGTGCTGAGTAACTGATCAAAAAGATTATTTTCATTTTCTATCTCGCGGACTTGTTTTAGTCCTTCGATCTCTTTTTTATAGAGCTCTGTAGCTTGATCGGAAGAGATACTCCCCTCAGCTACTGTTTGATCTGCTTTACGTCGTTCTTGAACAGCTTTATTATACAGTAGTTGTACTTCTTCAAATTTTTTAGAGATGGGTTTCCGTTCTAAATCTACTTTCTGTATGGCCTGATCATAGTTTTCATAAATAGCGGTATTTAATTTTGCACGCAGTTCAGCCTGCTCGCTGAGCGAGCGTATGAACATAACAAGTTGAAGCCTCTGCAAGATGGATGTCTGATCCCCCCAAGCTACCATAGCGGTACCGGGGACTCCATATTTTATTGAACGCAAGAGCCGCAAATCATCGCGAGTGTTTAGCCAATTCAAATTAATGAGCATTCTGGGCTTTGCTCCTACCATTATTCCAGCGCGTGTTCCGTTTCCATCGGCATCCTTTCCATGGCAGACAGCGCAGTTCAATGCAAAATATGATTCGCCTGCAGCTAGGTTTTCAGGTGTGTAGTATTTGTGTTTAATATAATAGAGCGATTTTTCTACTTTGCCGGGATCATTGGGATAGACGTCAAAAATTTCTTGTACATTTACAGGCGGAGGAAGCATAGGTTTTAGAGAAGCTAATAAGGGTGGCGTAGCTTCTCTCTTCTCTTTTGGCAGAAGCTTATTTTCACTCTTTTCTTGCCGTAACTCTTTGATTACATCTGCTGGGGTATATTCCCATTTAGGTACTTGCTTCTCACCTTCAAATACGGTGCCACCCGGTAGCTGACTGAAGAGCCAATCAACTATTTGAGTGATCTGATCGTCAGACAAAACGGGAATTCCGTCATAGCCTAGTTTGTCTTTGGGTGCTTCGCCCCAAGGTGGCATAGGCGTGCCTTTCACACCGAAATGGATGGATTCATGAGCTTTATGACGGGTCAAGTTTTGTAAAAATTCTGCATTACGGAGGTTTTTAGGAATAGGATAGATCCACTCTGCTACAGGGCCATTACCTAACCGATAGGGACCATGGCATTGGGAACAGTGTATCTCAAAAGCCTGTTCAGGATTAAATCCGCGATGTTCCCATATAGCGTGGACAGCGTCGCGATTTTTTCGTCCTAAATGGTCAAGCATATAAGTGAGGGCATAAAATTTAGTATCGTCAAAAGGAAATGCTGGCATGATGCTGTTAGGAGTCGAACCAGATGGATTGCGGAAGTGTTCCATCAGCCATGTATCAGTGCGGTAGACTCCAGACCAGTTGGGTCGTGGTCCGACAAGTCTACCAAGGCCATATTCTTGGACAAATTGCATGAGGATGCGATGCAGTCTCTCTTTCCAAATGGCAATTTGTTCGGGTGTAAGATCATGATTTTTGGCCCTTGAGGCATATTTAAAGCTTGTGTATAGAGCCTCAATGTCACCTGGAATCTTTTCTTCAATATCTTCTAAGATGCCCTTTTTGCGTACGCCCTCTACAATGTGTTGATCGATCTCTTTAGCATGTTTATCGATGACGTCGACGAGTTGCCTGCCTGTGATTGTTTCTGGAAAGAGATTTTGAAACCACTCTTGTTCTGCATACAGTTCATCAAAAGAGGGTTTTTTATCCTTTTCGATCTTAAATCCTACAGAAGATTCAAATCCTTGCAGACGATGGCAAGCAGAGCATCCTTCAGTAGCGAAGACCATCATGCTATAATGAAGATCTTGGATTTTGTCTGCGGAAATAGGCTTTTCCCAATCCTGCTTTTTACCCGCTTCCCACTGCTGAATTGCTATCTTATAGGCAGTTTCCGAAACAGCTTTATTGCGGCCAGTCTGCCCCATCAGAAATGTGACAAGCGCTTCCAATTCTTCATGGTCAAGACGGTAATTGGGCATTGTAGAAGTCTTTAGATCGGCTTGAGGCCAGTAAATGGATTCTTTGACAAACCAGGGTGATGATTCCCCTTCGCTAGTCAATTCAGGTCCAACTCCTCCACGGGATAGTCCAGAAATACGATGGCAAGCATAGCAAGCTTGGGTAAAGAAGAGTGAAGAACCATTTTGGTAGGTTTTGAGAAGAGCATCGATGTCAGAGGAGAGGGCTTCAATATTGGAAATATTTTGGGTGGTATCCTTCAAAGAAAATTCTGTGAGGCTAGCATGAGCAACTAGATCATGAGCATATTGAGCAGCATCCCATTTTTTGAACAAGGTGCCTGTAGCTTCTGGAGAAGACCTCTGTTGTTGAACAAATGTGTCGACAGATTGCCCTTTTGCGATTGCTTGATTAAGAGGTTCGATCAATTTTTCAGAGCCAAGTAATTTGTTTAAACGATCTTGAAAATATTTAATGGCATTTTGTGAACCCTCTTTTTGCAGAAGCGTTAACTGAGCCGAGTAGGCATCTCGTTCGTCTTTGGTCAACGTATAGTCTTGAGTACTCTTTTCTAACTCTTTGAGGGTTGATTCAAAGCCATTCTTTTTTAAGCCATTCAAAAGAGTTAGCGATGTAATGAGATCCTCTTCTTCATTCTTGAGAGATGTTTGGATGGCAGTCGATAGATCATTGCGGTTTTTGACAAGAGTATTAGTTTCATTCGACAAGTGATGCAAAGTTTGCGTAGTAGGCCGATGGCATTGCGCGCATTTTGCTTCGATTAATGCACCTACATAGATCGGTGTCGTTTGAAAAAGGAGCGCATCCGCCGGTTTGTGGTTATAAAGGTGAGCAAATTGAGGATCATTTTTTGAATCTTGTTCTAAAAATTGCGGTTTTTCTCCTACAAAAGCTTCTTCATAGGTACTATCAAAAACAGGTCCATGTGCTTTATCAGTGGTTAAGGCTCGGCCATTACCATTGTGACAAGAAGTACAGCCATACTGATCGATATTATGGTATTCAAAAGGGCGCGTTTCGCGGCCTATTAAAGGATGCATGACAAGAACTTTTGTCATGTCATAAGTATTATCACCCTCTTTCACTGTTTTTAACGCTTTATAGGCCTCTGCCTGCTTTAATCTTTCCTTGATTTGTGATGCACCTAGCTGAGCATTTTTTTTCGGATCAAGAAGATCTGCAATGGCATCATCTAAGTGTTTCCAAATATAGTCTTCATTAGGGACAAGCAAAGGTGTACCATCGGCATTTAAGATCGTTTTTCCATTCACATCTTTGGCGATCTTGGTGGGAGAAAAGTGTTCAAATTGCAAAGCCACATGGCATGTCGTGCAACGATCTATTCTAGGAGCCGTATTCTCCGTTGGATTTAATACTATTTGCTTTACACCATAGTTGAAGTCAGGAGGAGGCTGTCCAGTATATGTTGAGCGAAACTCTTCCAAAGCTACATACGCATTCTGATAAATGCGGTAATCAGGAAAAATCTCGCGCCAAAAAAATCCTATAAACAGAGCTGTTACTAGTATACCCGAGGCAATAAGAGCTATCTGATACCGGTCAGCATGCATAATAAATCATAATATTTTTTTTATCTTTGCCAACCCTAAATAGCATAGATTTGCTATTAAAATTAAGTTTTTAACACACCTTACGCAAAACATATTAACGCGAAGATCGCGAAGAAGGGGAAGAAAACGCGCGAAGATTTTTACAAATAAATAACTTCGCGTTTAAAATGTGAACTCTCCCTGTTCACGCTTAACTTTGTTAGTTATTTATTAGAGTAGTATTAATTTTGTATTAATATTTGCAATTTAATTGTAAGTATTTATTTTAAATGTTATAATTAATCTTTAAAACAAAATATAAGTATAAGGAGTAAATATGGCTAATCCAATTAATGCTGTTAGTAATTTTATTAAAAATAAACCTGTTAATTCGATGTTTTTTAAAGTTACTAGCCTAATACCTCTTGTGGGGTTAGTAATACAAGCGGCAAAAATGTTGTTGTTAAAAAGTGAATTTAATGAGCATTTGAAGAATGTTAGAAACCCTCAAGAAGCTTTTAATACTTCAACGAAAGCTAGAGATGTTGTATATGAGATGGGTGGGCTTAAAAATAGAAATATAGAATTGACCAATTTTGATGATCCACTCATTTTTTTAATCGGTGCTATTACGTTCCACATATTTCCACCTGTTGGCCTTGCAATAATGGCTGCTTCATTTGCGCTTTATCTGTCTCATACTTGCATTGCAATTCACGCGGAAGATTTTTTGAATGATATGAGCAGAATCTATGGAATGCGCGCGTAGGCCCACTCTTTATTTAGTGCCTAGCGAAGTTCTCTGTCCAGGGCCAGATCCATCCCCAGTTTGCTCCCCCCTCTATGCACTCAACTTTGTGCTATATATTCATAAAATCTCATAAAATAGAGAAAATGCTATTTTATGAGATTTTATCTATAGACTGGGCCCCAAATCTGCATTTTCCATTTTAGAGACTCATTTTGCTAGTTAAAAATATGTCCCTAAATTAGCAAATGCATATTTAGGGATTGATTTGGTGAGATCTCTGACACATTTAACTTTGTGACTTTATGCATATAATCTCATAAAATGGATAAAATGCTATTTTATGAGATTTGTGATTTTCCCTCTATAAAAGCATTATATTTGGAATAAAATGGAAAAAATACAAAAAAATCAGGTTGAAAATTTCTCAAAAAACAGATAAAATGCTGTTTATTGAGGGTTGATCATGCGGTTTATAGGAAGAAAAGAAGAACTGAATGCACTTAAAGGTTTGTTAAGTAGGCGATCAGCAAGTTTGATTGTCATTAAAGGGCGACGTCGAATTGGCAAAAGTCGTTTATTAGAAGAATTCTCTCATCTTATTCCAAAATCCTACGTTTTTTCGGGCCTTCTTCCTGCAGAACCAACTACAGCACAGTCTCAAAGAGATGAATTTGCAGGACAGTTGGCAAGGCAGATACATCAAGCGAATTTTAAAAAGGATGATTGGAGCGATTTGTTTTGGGAGCTATCAAAGTTCACTGGGAAAGGTCCTGTTTTAATCATTTTGGATGAAATTTCTTGGATGGGGTCAAAAGATCCAGATTTTCTGGGTAAGTTAAAAAACGGGTGGGATTTATACTTTAAAAAAAATGACCAACTCATTTTGGCGATTTGCGGCTCTGCTACAGCCTGGATAGAAAAAAATATATTGAGCAGTACAGGATTTTTAGGACGGGAATCACTCTCCTTAACTTTAGATGAACTTCCTCTTTCCGACTGTGCAAAGTTTTGGAATTCTGAAAACAATAAGATCTCCTCCCATGAAAAATTACAGCTTCTTGCAGTGACTGGAGGGATTCCAAGATACCTGGAACAAATTAACCCTGTCCTAACAGCAGAGGAAAATATTAGGCATTTATGTTTTAATAAGTCGGGAATATTATTTAATGAGTTTGAAAAAATATTTTCCGATCTGTTCTCTTCAAGAAATATTTTATACAAAAAAATTGTTCAATGTTTAATCGAAGGAATAGCCGACCAACAGACCATATGTAAGAAAATAGGTCTTAAGATGAGCGGAGATATTTCCGATTATTTAGATGATCTTATTAAATCAGGCTTTATATCCAGGGATTTTACATGGAATATCAAGGATGGAAAACTCTCCAATTTAAGCCATTATCGCCTCAGAGACAACTACTCCCGGTTTTATTTAAAATATATTCTTCCCAATCGGCTTAAAATCGAATCGGGGGATATGGCAAAGGCTTCTTTGACTCTATTAAGGGGGTGGAATACCATCATGGGACTCCAGGTGGAAAATCTGGTATTAAGCAATCGACATTTAATAAAACAAGCTCTACGGATCAATCCAGGAGATATTGTTTGCGACAATCCCTTTTTTCAAAGGAAAAATACGAAACAAAAAGGCTGTCAAATTGATTATCTGATTCAAACACAGCATAATACCATTTATATTTGTGAAATTAGATATTCCAAAAATGAAATTAGTAGTCAGATTATTGATGAGATGGAGGAAAAAATTCATCATTTGTCAGTTCACAAAGGATTTTCTTATCGTACAGTACTCATTCACGTGAATGGGATCAGCGAGTCTTTGGAAGAAAGCCGCTATTTTTCCTACGTCATCGATCTTGGGGATTTTTTAAAAGGTTGAGCATTTTTTAGTGCCTGGCGAAGTTTTCTGTCCAGGGCCAGATCCATCCCCAGTTTGCTCCTCTAAAGAATGTCCCAATAATGATTAGGACTGCTTGTGAAGTCATAAAGGCTGTGTATAAAAATATGGCCAGATATCTGCTCTTATGAAACCAAACGCCCTCTCCTTTCGGATTACGGTCCAAATAGGGGATGGCCATTAATCCTAAAATAATCATCAAAGGGATGGCTACACCGCCCCAAAAAGCATTGTAGGCCACCATCTCCTGCAGTCCTAAGAAGTACCAAGGCGCTTTAGATGGATTTTGTGGCTTACTAGGGTTTGCAGGCTCTTCCAGAGGAGCATTAATAAAGGAAAGGCCCATGACAAGTGCAGTTGTCAACAGAAAGCAAAGTAGTTCAGCACGCAGTAAATGCGGCCAGGTAAAAACAAAATTATAGGGTCCCTTATCCACTGTAGGGCAAGTTCCTCTGACAAGTTCCATCAATCCATAGGTCCTCTTTACTCCTGGAGCAAAGCTCTCTTTTGTATCGGACCGTTGAACGACTCGAATGGGATCTGGACGAAATTTATCTGGTGGACGCGAGAGGCCTCCATCTTTGCGTATACGCCAAAAATGGACACCGATTAATGTGCCGGCGATTAGTGGTAAGAAAGCAACATGCAAAACATAAAAACGAATGAGGGCATCTTGGCCTACATTTGTGGAAGCCAGAAGCATAACCCTATTCACATTATATTCAAAGCCGGGAAGATTGGGTGCATATCCAGCGATATTAGTTCCTACTGTAATCGCCCAAAAGGCAAGCTGATCCCAAGGTAACAAGTACCCTGTAAATGACAGGACTAAGGTCAGTACCATCAACATGACACCTACGACCCAATTGAAACGCCGCATGCCTTTGTAAGAGCCTGTGTAGAAGACTCTGGACATATGCAAGAATACAAAAAGCACCATCATATGTGCGGCCCAGCGGTGCATATTTCTGTACATCATCGCAAAAGGAGTGGTGTCTTGCCAGTCTTTCATGATGTCGTAGGCGCGGTCTTCGGCAGGAATGTAGTAAAACATTAGAATCACGCCTGTAATGACAAGCAGAAAGAATAGGCTAGCTGTTATTGTGCCTAACCCTAGAGTGTAGAAAGGGTCTAAGGAGTGTTTGTGGCATTTGACGGGGTGAAAATGTAAAAAGAAATTTTTAAACACTATCTCAGAGCGATCCACATCATTATTGGGATAATTATGGCGGAATATCGACCTGACTACCAACGAAGGCAGGTTTGCAATATACTCTCCCCACGTCTCTCTCTGTTTTCCTGGAAATACAGCCATTATTTTAAACCTAGGTCATGACGGAAAACCATGCGGCATTCCAGTCGAGTGTTGTTTTATTCTTATCAACGAGTAATTCGCCCGATGCCCCTAATGAGACTAAAAAATAGACAAGCGGAAGTGGCGCCGGACCGCCTGTGTTGCGTCCATGTTGATCATACGTTGAGCCATGGCAGGGACAGGCATATCCAGTTGAAACCATATTGACAGTGCATCCTAAATGAGTGCAAACAGCAGTTTGAACACGCACTTTACCTGCTTGTGTCTCGATATAGACTTTTTGTAGTGGCGAAAAGACCTTTCCTTCTCTGCTTAACACCTCATCAGGCCTGCCGATTGAAAACACACTGGGTGGAATCTTCATCGCATTGGGATAAAGAAACCCTAAAAAAGAAGCGTTAAATACCCCTGTAGCTCCAATGAGGCAAGCTCCAACACCCATTAAGGCTAAAAAGGACCTACGTGAAATAGCAGGATCTTTATCGTCGGGATCGACATTTAAGGAGTTACGGTACTTTGGCATAATGTGTCATTTGTCTTTAGAGTTTTCAGTCAATTCTTCGTCTCGAAATAGGATATATTTTGCCTCTTCCTGATCTTCAAACTGTCCTTTCATATGGTAGTATACATAAACAGTTATCCCAAAAAGCGCCATCACTATCGAAAGGGTTAGCATCCAAAGCATACTACCCCACCCACCGATAAGAATAGTTCATCGTGTCCATAGTCACTGCTTGCGTGGGGCATTTTTCTGCACATAATCCGCAACGTATGCAAAGATCTTCATCCTTAAGCATTGCTGAGCCCATAGTATGGAGTTCATCGTCACTCATCGCTGCTGAATCCACGCCATAAAAATTATCGACAGCTTATCGCATTAATGCCTCTCCATAATCGAGATTCAATTTTTCAATGGGAACAAGCTTAAGGCAGTTTGTTGGGCATACATCGACACATCCATTGCACTTAATGCATAATGCTCCATCAAAAACAGGACTGACATGGCATTGTAAGCAACGCACAGACTGCTGATGCGCCTCTTCATCGGTATAATTATTCTCTACCATGTTTTCGTTATGCACCCTTTCTGCTGCAGGCTGCATCGAGGGTAGTGCCCATTTAGTCTTTAAGTAAGTTTTGTCTCGAATAGGCGATAACTCTGTAAACTCTCCGGCAAACTCTTGATAGGGTTTAGCACCTCTTAAATCGGTATCAATGGTGCGTGCTGCTTCTTGGCCATGGCGTATGGCGGTAATAAATAGAGCTGCCCCAAAGCCTGCATCGCCTCCTGAATAAACTTTAGGTACCGAAGTACGCCCGGTCCCGCGTTCTGTTTTAATAATTCCTCGATCAATCACTAACTGATCTTTCTTCTTCCATCCATTTAGAAATGTCGTATCCATCGCCTGTCCAATAGCGAGTGCGACCGTATTACATGGAATCACAAACTGCGTGTCTGGAATCATCTGTGGTGCAAAGCGTCCATTATGATCAAACAGCGTTGAAATCCTCTGCACGCGCATTCCGCATACTTTGCCATCACTATCTCTCTCCACTGCAATAGGAGCTAGACGATTTTGGATAACAATTCCCTCTTCTAAGCCATCCTCAATCTCAAACTCATCTGCTGTCTGCTCGTCGCGGGATTCCAAGCAGATCATGGTTACTTTTGAAGCGCCATTTCTACGTGAAGTACGGGCCACATCAAAGGCGACGTTACCTCCTCCAACAACAATAAGATCGTCTCCAATCTTCCACTTCTCTTCTGCGCAACGGACTCTTAAATACTCGATTCCTCTTATAATATCCGGGCCATCTGCACCCGGTATTGGCAGATCGCGGCTCTTCCATAATCCTACGCCAATAAAAATAGCATCATACTTCTCATCTAACTCATTTAAGGTAATATCCCTGCCCACTTTCATATTATAGTAAATCTTCGCTCCTAGATACTCGATCGCATGGATCTCATTAAAGGCAATGTCATTCTTTAAGCGATAGGTAGGGACTCCATACGTCAACATTCCACCTGGAACGCGCATCATCTCATACACATCGACCGCATATCCAAGTCGCAAAAGATCATGGGCACATGTCAACGAGGCTACTCCAGCCCCAATACACGCCACCTTCAGCCCATTGGGCTCAGGATGCACCGATCCGCGCGCATAACTCATTTCAAGGGATCTAATATGCGCCTCACGGCCAAAACCAAACCACTCGTCTAAATACCTCTTCTGGGCTCTTATCGTTAAAGTTTTATCAACGCGATCTCGTCGGCATGTCGATTCGCAAGGTGCTCCACAAATAACTCCACAAATTGATGCAAAGGGATTTGGTCCGCGGGCAATCTTATATCCCTCCAGCAGATTTCCGGCATGCAAAGCGATCATATATCCGCGGGGATCTGTATTGACTGGACAGCCATCTCGACAATCGATCTGGCGTATAAAATAGTCCAAATCTGGGATGACTACGTCGTAGAGCTCTTTATAAAGCGGTAAATGTTCTTCATCACTTGACATATCTAGATATCTCCGTGTCAAGGATAAACTTTAAATTTACCCCGTTTTAAAAGCAAAAAAAAACCTGTCCTCCTTTACAGAAGGACAGGCTATATTCAGTAACTAAACTGATTCTTAGTTGAGATCAAAATCAAACGCTACTTGCTCTCCAGCGCCACGAACGAGCGAATGTGGAGCAAAGTGCTGGACAGTGCTGTTATCAGCTGTGCTGATCTCAACGCTACCCAATGTTGATCCTTCACCTTCTTGATCTTCTGACATGAAGATCACTTGATATCCGCCTACCAAACTCTTTGGAGCGGTAAAGGTGACTGTCTCTGATTGCGTACCCATTGGACTTACACGAATCGGAGATGTAGTGATAACTTGATGGTCTGGTGTGACCACAACTCCACGCCATGTTCCAATCGTATTTTGTGCCATTACGCTATCAAATCTCAACGTAACAACTGTATCTGGTGTCTCAAAGCTAGATGCAGCTGCTGATGATGAAGATGATGATGCACCCGCTGCGCCAGGAGCGCCAGGAGCACCAGCAGGTCCAGCAGGGCCAGCTACGCCAGCAGGTCCAGCTGCTCCAGCGGCGCCAGAAGCACCAGGAGCACCAGTTGCACCAGCGGATCCAGCAGGTCCAGAAGCTCCAGTAGAGCCAGCTGCACCAGCAACGCCAGGAGAACCAGCAGGTCCAGCAGGTCCAGCAGCACCAGGAGCACCTGTACCACCGTTAACGCCGTTTACACCGTCTGTTCCGTTAGCTCCGTTAACTCCGTTAATACCAGGAGCACCTGTACCACCGTTAAGTCCATTAACGCCGTTTAGACCGTCAGCACCAGCTGTACCAGCAGGACCAGCAGGACCGGATACACCAGCAGCGCCAGGAGCGCCAGGAGCACCGTTCTGTCCGTTTAATCCAGGAGCACCAGCAGCGCCAGGAGCTCCAGCAGGACCAGCAGGACCGCCAGGGCCTGGAGGACCGGAAGGACCAGCAGGGCCGGAAGGGCCTTGAGGACCAGGATCTCCCTCCTCACCTTCACGGCCGCGACGACGACAGCATAGGCCGGCGGCAAGACCAGCAAGAGCACCGATGATGCCAGCAGCGAGATAGACTCCCCAGTCAGCGCAGCAATCTTTCTCTTTTACAATTACAGCGGGACTGCCAGTGCACTCGTCATAATTATATGCGGTAGCATTGCCGCAGCAATCACCATAGTAATTTGCATAAAGGTCACTTTCTGGAGCCCAGGAAGTAACTGTCATGCAAGCCGCTGTAAAGAGGCCAACTATTGAATGGCACTTGTACATGCGTTTCATGTTAATACCCCAATCTTGTTTTAGGTTAGGCATACCGAGTGTCGATTCTGAGTCTTGATGACCATTCAGGACACGTGCGATAGCGGTTTGCTGGACCTAGCATGGTCCAGCTTAACAACGTTTCCGTTGTTTAAAGGTTCAATTCCGAACTATGTGCCAAGAAAAAATTTAAGTAAATTTTTTTTTCAAATATTTAATAGATTTAGACGTAAATTAAAGAGTATTAGCGATTTATAGAATAGAGCTCTAGAGCTAATTTTTATCTTATTAATATAAAATTAAAAAAATTCATTAAAGTTAGTCGTGTCGAAGTGCTGTAATTGGATTCATTGCGGCGGCTTTAATAGCAGGATATAAACCAGAGAAAACACCAACCCCTCCAGCCATGCCAAGAGCCAAAATCACAGACCAGGCTCTGACAATAGTTTGCCATCCAGCAATGGCGCTGATGCCCCAAGAGAAGAGAATGCCGATGAATACCCCTAAGAAGGCGCCCATCAGAGTGAGGTGAAGAGTTTCAATTAAGAATTGCATCAGAATATGATTTTTGCTGGCACCAACAGCCCGCCTGATTCCTATCTCACGCGTTCTTTCAGAGACGGTAGCGAGCATAATATTCATGATCCCAATGCCACCGACTAGCAGAGAAATTGCAGCAATACTGCCAAGCACTAAATTAAATGTTTGTTGAGTCCTATTTGCTTGTTGCAGTAATTCCAAGGGGACGATGATTTGATAATCTTCGACACTATGATGAGTTTGTTCAAGGACTCGGCGAGTTGCTTGGCTTCCTTTAAGGATGTCAGTACTGTGATTGAGTTGTATGATGAGTTCACTTAGAGTGTTAGAGCGAAAAGAAAGAGAGATCTTTTGCGGCAGACCAATTTCACTGCCAAGAGGAATAAAGATACACTTATTTAAGTTGCGAGAAGTTAAGGCGTTTGATTTTCCAGTGCTCCAGCGTTTGGGAGCTAGAACACCGATCACTTTAAATTGAGTGTTTTCGATACGAATGGTTTGGCCGACATGTCCATTTTTGCCTAGAGATTGGGCTAGGGCATTACCTAGAACGCAGACATGTTGTTTACGAGAGACATCTAAGTCGCTGATGAAACGCCCTTCAAGAAGAGAAATTCCTTTAATTTCAGCAAATGTTCCTGTTACAGCCAAAACTTCAGGCACAACTTCAGCGCTAGTGCCTGTGACCATTGCTTCGACAACTTTTACAGGAGCTACTTTTTTAATATCTGGAAAAGCCATTTTTAAAGCATTGCCATCCTCTACGCTTAGTCCTTGAGACCGTTTTTCCCGTGCAACCTGCTGCTGTTCATCTGTCAAGTCGATTTGACGTACAATAATACTATTCATCCCCAATTGTTCAATCTGTTCCAAAGTCTCTTGTTTGGCACCCTCACCGATAGAAAGCATCGCAATAACGGCTACAACGCCAAAAAGTACACCTAACGTACTTAAAAAGGTACGCAAGCGATGCATCATCAGAGTGCGAAAACTTTTACTTAAGTAACTCCAGAACTTCATCTCTCACCTTTTTGGTTGAATTAGATCTGCAACTAGATGACCATCGCGCATTTTGACCAGGCGTTTGCAATGTTCCCCCACATAGGGATCATGGGTAACCATCAGCAAGGTAACTCCCTGTTCATTCAATTCCTGAAATAGTCCCAGAATCTGTTTTCCTGTTTCGCTGTCCAGATTTCCTGTGGGTTCATCCGCCAATACGAGCAGGGGATTGATCGCTAAAGCTCGCGCGATAGCGACACGCTGCATTTCCCCTCCAGATAGTTCTGAGGGTAAGTGATGAAGCCGATGAGATAGTCCGACACGATCGATGCTTTTTAAAATATTTGTTTGATAATCGGGATGGCAGGGATTCTGGTATAAAAATGGGACTTCCACATTCTCATATACATCCAACTGCGGAATCAAATTGAACGACTGGAAAACAAATCCTATTTGTGAAGCTCTCAACTGTGCCAAAGCTGCATCACTTAATGAGGCAACATTTTGGCCATTTAATAAATATTCTCCTGAAGTGGGCTTATCTAGGCAGCCAAGCAGGTGCATTAATGTCGATTTACCCGAGCCTGAAGGGCCCATCATCGCTACCGATTCGCCCGAATAGATCTTCAAGCTAACATTGCGCAATGCCTCTACAACCCCATGACCCATCCGGTAGTGCTTGCTAAGATTCTGAATATCTACAAGGGGCTTCATAAATTCTCTTCGATAATTCTATCTTGTGGAGGTGTCGTCAGAGCCACCTGATCACCCAGCTTAACACCATCGATTATCTGCACCCACTGTTCATTATTTGTACCTAATTTAACAGGGGTCACTTTGTAATTTCCATAGCTCATAACATAACAACAGGGACGTTTGTTGTTCTCAAATATTGCTGGAACAGGAACAGAGGGGACTTGGTCCACTTTATCTGAAAAAATAGCTACTCTAGCAGTCATTCCAGGGCGTAAACGAGCATCAGAATCTTGCATCGCCACCTTTACCTCAAAATATTTCTCCACACCGCTGCGACCTGCATCAGAAAGAGCTAAAACACCAATGGATTGAACATTGCCCTTAAAATAGACCTGAGGATAAGCATCTACTTCGATGCTGGCTGGTTTGCCTATCTTAACCTTATATAGATCTACTTCACGGACTTTTGTTTTAACAATCATGCTATTCAGATCGGGCAGATCCAAAATAGGTTGATTTTTCACCAAAATGTCACCCACTCTCGGTTTACGTTTTTGACTAGCCCGATACTCCTCTCTCTGCACCACCATGCCCTGAGAAGGTGCTCTAATCTCGGACTGCTCAAGTTCGTTTGTAGCAATATGCAGTTGAGATTCAAGGTCGCGTTTTAACTGCTTTGCCTGTAGCAGTGTCGCACGGGCTTTTTCAACCTTATAATCTCCCGCCTTAGCCACCTCTTCAATACGTAACTTAGCACGACGTAAAGCTGATTCAGCCTTTTTCACCACCATAGGATGTACGTGATTACTGTAAGTCTCAAACTGCAAAAGAGCATTTTCGTAACCCTCTTGCTCCTCTTTCAATTTTTTTTCAGCCTGTTTACGTTCCGAATGGTTGATATATCCCTGCTCCTCAAGGACAGCAAGGTCTTGTGAATAAGCATTCAGCTCTTCAAACTTCACATTAGCCTTTTGCAATGCGGACTGTAGTCGAAATAATTCTAATGGGCCGTCGCCTTTCAACGTTTTTTCAAGCTCAAGCTCTGCAGATTCTAGCTCAAATGCAGCTGCCGTATTCTCTAGCTCAGCTTGACTGCGCTCCCACTTTAGTGTTTTAAGATAACTTTTAATCATCGCGCTCTGATCTTGAATCTTACTCTGAAGCTCGCCCACCTTCTCCTCAAATGGGGTAGGATCCATCTTTACCAACGTATCTCCTTTCTGCACATTGGCTCCATCAGTCGCTAAAAAAATGACTTTTCCTAGCTCTCCGCGAATTGTAGAGGCAATAATTGTCGATCGGGCAGCCTCAAGCTCACCTACAGTGTGGACATCCACCTGAAAACTCCGCGGCTGCACCTCGCTCAAAATAACATTGTCTTCGCTTTGACTACTGCCAGAACCATTTTTCAAAATCAGAAGAAAAAGAAGTACAGCAACAATTAATATCCATCTCACCCACAAATTATTTTTTAACAAAGTCCACATGGCAACTCTTAAAAGCAAGGTTTATCCGCTAACGTTCCTAAAACACCCTTAAGTTGATATTCTCCGTTAATGTGATCCACAACAGCAGAAAGGTAAGCGATATGAGCTGTACGCAAGTTTTTTTCAGCCTGAATGACATCAAAGTTGTTAGCCATCCCCCTCGAAAACTTAATCTGAGATAGGTAAAGCTCACCTTCTGCCGTTTTAATCTGCTCTTCTTGCAACTCAATCCGCTTACTCGTCAGCTTTAAAGTCCTTAAAGCGCGTTTGACTTCCATCGTAACATTGACTTCAGTCTGCTCCATATTGCGATAAGCAGCGTCCATAGCTAAAAGAGAATTGTCGTAAAATAATTTTTCTCCACTACGATGCAAATCACTCTGCGAGCTAAATCCCACAGTCCAATTTGGACGCTTCTTATACCAGTCATAGGTAAAATACTCCTGACCATTTTCATCTTCAAAGCGTGCGCCTAACCTATTCTTAGCCACCTGATAGTCAAGTAAAAGATTTAAATCTGGCCAAAGGTTCTGATCAGCCCAAGATACTATGCGCTTCTGCTCGTAGATGTTATCCTGCGCCTGATCTATCTCAATGCGATAGGAGAGAGCCGTTTGAATCGCCTCATCCATATCACACTCAAGATCATAATATTGCATCGGTGCACAAACTTTAATCGGTAAATCCATCGGAAGGGCTAAAAGTTCCCTAAACAGATCATAACCCTCTTGCAGCCTCTCCTGAGCATTAGTCAAGTTCTCTTCCGCATGTCTCAATTCAGTCTCAGCTCGATAGACATCCAAACTATCTGATAATCCAATTTTTTCTTTTAAACGAGCTGCCGTTACACATCCGCCTAAACGCTCGCACGACTCCTCATTTAAGCGCACAACCTCTTCCAACTTAATAATATCGTAGATCGAAGTAATCACCTTAACAATCAGCTTAACACGAGCAACGTGCATATTTCTGACTGCCGCTCGATACTGAAAAGAGGCTCCCTGCACACGCGCTGTTGTATACCAGTAACCTAACCCACGAAACAAAGGCTGAGTGATCATCGCTCTCATATTTGTAAGAACCTGTTTACCCATCTTTGAAAATTTAGGCGAAAAAAAGAACTTAGTCCCACTCATAAATTTTTTCGAAAAGTCGCAGCCAATCTCTGGTGCAAACTTAACCCCATTGCCATTGCCATCGTCCGTATAAGCCAGCCTGCTATTTGGACTAACCTTCCAGTCATACTCAGACAGCTCATATTCAAGATTCAAATCGGCTCGTTCAACAGATTCCAAACCAGTAATAAAATTACGATTAGCTTTTAATGCTTGCGAGACAGCAGAGCCGATTTCCCACATAGGAATCTCGTTCGAAGCAATATCAGCGGAAAAGCAGAAAAGACAGGCAGAGACTACCCATCGAAAAATGCGCATGAACTACACCCGTTAAATAACAACCCTAGGCGTAGCTTTATATGTCATCTATATATTTAAGTAAATTTTGAATTTACACTTCCCTTGCCCCTGCCCCTGCCCTTACCCTTGCCCAAAGTAAATAAATTAGGGCAAGGGCACGGGCAGGGGCAAGGGTTTTAATTAAATAATCCTAAAGCCATTGAAAGGAGTATGATACTGTCTCTTTGTAATTTCCACTGTTTCAACATTACCAAAGCCTGCATCTTTTTCCAAAGCTTGCAAAAAGCCCTCAAGCTGCTCTGGAGTCCCTTGTGCATGCACTTCCACCGTACCATCCGGCAAGTTGCGCACGGTACCGGCTATTCCAAATTGAGAAGCATGATGGCGCACTGTCGCCCGGTAACCTACTCCCTGGACTCTCCCAGACACTATCGCATGGACCTCATCTCTCTCAGGCGGAATCTGTTGCACAAGGATCCTCCTCTAATACTTCTTCAAAAGGAAACTCTAAAATTAATTTTTTTATCACATCGGCATCATTAGCTCGGCTAATCTGTTCGCGAAAGGCGCGTGTCCCAGAGGCTTTCTTAAAGTACCAACACCCTATTCTACGCATGTCTATAATGGCATTGCGCACGCTCTGATGTTGCAAGGTATACTCAAAATGCTGATATAACGCAGCACGTATCTCTTCAAAACCGCGAGACTTTACTGGTATTCCTCGTTCAGCTTGCAAGATATCTTGAGCTATCCAGGGATGTCCCATTGTTCCACGTGCAACAAGAATAGCGTCGCATCCCGTAGTCTGCATAATACTGGCAGCTGCCTCGGGTGAAAACACATCGCCATTTCCAATCAACACAAGGTCAGGCACAGCCTCTTTCACTGCGCGGATATATTCCCAATTTGCTGGGCCATGATAGGCCTGCTGTCGCGTACGTGCATGGACAGTAATCGCTTTAGCTCCCGCTTGTTTTGCAATCTTTGCGATCTCCACAGTATTAATGGACTCTTCATCCCAGCCTGCTCTGACCTTAACAGTAACTGGAATAGAGACTGCTGCTACCATCTGACTAATGACCTCTCCAATCAGCTGTGGAGTGCGCAACATGCCTGATCCGCTACCATCCTTAGTCACTTTATCGACAGGGCAGCCGCAGTTTAAGTCAACGACATCAAATCCCAACTCTTCGATAATGCGGGCTGCTTGTCCTGCAATAGCGGGTTTACTTCCGCAAATTTGTCCTCCAATAGGATGCATATCTGCGCTATAGTCAAGCAGTCGAAAAGTATTGTAGTCGTTACGGACGAGCGCATCCATTTTGACCATTTCGCAGTACATGAGTCCTGGTTTATACAAGGCATTCATTTTGCGAAAGGCAAAGTCGGAACAACCTGCCAGAGGAGCGTAAAAGACGCGGTTAGGCAACCTTGTTTTTCCAAGAGTAATAGGTTTGTTCAGAGAGCAGAGGCTCAATGAATGATCTGGAAAAGAATCCATTTAAATACACCTTGAATCAATTGCAAACAAAAAAAGGCGATGATAGGGCTGATGTCCATCATTCCTAAAGGTGGGATCAACTGTCGGAAAACGCGCAGGTAGGGATCGGTATAAAAAGCGATAAAGCGGATCACTTGGCTATTTTGCCATTCTGGAATCCATGAGGAAAAGACGCGGACGAAGAGCATGATCGTATACGCAAGAAACAAAATATCAATAATTTTAAACAGGACCATTATACACCCATAAAATCGTCCATCACTATACCATATTGCTAATATTTTAGGGGGAAGTTATTCTATTTTAAGTTTGGAGAAAAATATGGCGGATGATCCCTCAGCCACACATACATTAGGATTGGAGTATGAAGGAGCCCATGTACGTGGTGTGGAGCTCTATTATGTGCGTCGGCAAGTGGTTTGCTACCGCACATTTGTATTAGATGAGGAGAGCGAAGAGGAAAATGTAAAGCCGCTTTACATGAGCGACCTCGGCAAAACCCTAGAACGCAGCGCCAAAAGCTCCCTCGTTGTAACAGGAATGGATGCCGGAAAAACCATCATCCGCCAAATGGATGTCAAACTCAAAAAAGAGAAAGACATTGATGCCGTCCTCGTCTTCCAAGCCGAACCACTACTCCCTTTTCCCGTTGAAGAAGCATTTTTAGACAAATCCTTCCTCCAAAGCAACGATGAAGGCACCCTCCTCACCCTATTTGCTGTACGCCGCGATCACCTCCAAGAACATATCGACAGCTGGACACGCCTCGGCGTCGAACCCGAAATTGTCGGATCCATTCCCCATGCCCTGGCCGTCTTTGCAGGCATGGCCATTGCCCACACCGATCCCGTGCTGATGCTCCATATAGGCTTTACGTCGACAACATGCGCTTTAGTCCAACATGGAAAACTCCTTTCCGCACAAGCTTTTAAGGGCGGAATCCATGAACTAGCCGAAGCTTATCTCAATGACACCAATCAAGAACAGCACGAAGCCGGCGATGTGGCGGTGTTGGCTGAAGTCGACTGCTTAAATATAGATCAACCCTCGCTGCCCACCTTTTCCGCAGTCCTGTTACAATTTCAGCGCGATTGCGTCCGCGTCGCTTATGGATTAGCCAAGTATGCCCATGTAGCTGATGTCGCTTCCGTCATCGCAACGGGAGATGGCTCACGCCAACTCTCTTTGGCCCAAACAATTGCTAAAGCCATTGGAAAGCCCTTAGCCACGTTAGAAATCCCTTCTAGTTTTGGACTAACGGAAGAAGATGCCCATTTTTATGCCGTACCGATTGGCCTTGCTTTGACTGGCCTACCCATTACGCCCGAACAGATAAATCTACGCCAGAAAGAACTGGCCTACCCCCATCCATGGAAGCGTTTGCGCATACCCATTGCCTCTTATATAGCCCTCTGTGTCGCCTTAGCTTTTGCTGTGTACCTTTTCGGACAAGCCTACTTAGGTTTAGAAGAAGATCGCATTCGAAAAGATTATGTCGCATTGGTAGCAAGCTTAAATCAAGATTATACCGCCACTGAAAAAAAGATTGGCGGCGCTGCAGCGGCTGAAAATCCCATCCCCACACCCAAGGAACTAACCCCAGAACAGATTGAGACACGGCTAAATTTCTTTGAAAAAGAGCTTGATGCAGCTCCCAATACTATCGCACTCCTGCCTAACACACCACGCGTCAGCGATGTCCTCGCTTGGCTCGGAAGCCATCCCCATGTCTCTATGGCCACTGAAAAAAATGCCAAACCCGATGCACAGATACACATCGAGATGTTTAACTACCGCTTGGTGAAACGCCCTGAACTCAGCAAGCCTCGCGATAAGTACCAAGTGCAGGTCGAAATGGACTTTACAAGCGATTCAGCACGCGCCGCACGCCTCTTTTACGATTCCCTTATAGCGCCTAATGATTTTGTCGATCCCAAAGCAGAAGTAAAGTGGACTGCTGCACCAGGCAAATACCGCATAGCATTTTATTTAAAAGATAGAACCATCTACCCTAACCCTTGAAGACTATGTTTGCCAATATCCCCCAAGCGCGCATTTTGCTTTACTTAGTCATCATAGGACTAGTCCCCACCTGCCTCGTCTTGCTCCAACTATGGCAACATAGCCATACCTTAGAGACTCTCGACGAACGCATTACGCGCATTAATGAAAAAAATGCCTTGATGAGCACCAAACAGTCTACCAATATTGCCGTCATCGAACACTTTCGCGGCACCGATAATTTTTACCTCGACAAGTATGTAGAGAAGATCCAACTCCTCGAACCCGAAGTGGAAGGATTACAACGCTTGATCAATAACAAAAAATTCGCCGACGATGAAGAGCTCAGAAAGCGCTATGAACAGCTTGTCGGACCCAGCAATACCCTCATGTTCAATGAAGGAGCTGTAGTCAGATATCCCTTATTCAGAGAAGTCATCGAAACTCAAGTCCGTCCTGTCGAAGTCAACCTAAGAGATACCGAACATCTCTTAACCCTCATCGAAGGAATCTCCTTAGATGGATTCTCCGTCCCAGAAAAAAGACCCCAGTTAATCATCTTAGATTTCCGTCTCGACAAGAAGCCTGTCAATGAAGATAATGACGTGTTCACATTGAATATGCGCTTGTTAAAACGTGAGTATCTGTAATGTTTTTCCAAATATTACGCAGCTTGGCTCTGCGTACGCTGCTCGCTGCAGCCACCCTTTCACTCATTTCTGGATGCTGCTCCTCCCGCTATAGTTCCGTTTGCGGCGGCGCCCCCCAACTCATTAGCATCCATATTATCGACCGCAATGGCATGTCTGAAACCATTGGAAATCCCGATCGCCTCTGTGAATATGCCTCGGTAAACTTCTTAAAGCCACAGCCCTATAAAAAAGTCCTCCGCGTCTATGCACGCGATGCTTTTGGTAATACGAAAGGCATCATCACCAGCTATTACGAAAACGGTCAGGTCCAAAAATACCTCGAAGTCACTAACAACCGCGCTCAAGGCAAGTATCACGAATGGTATGAGAATGGAAACCAGCATCTCGAAGCAACTATCATTGGCGGTATTGCCGATATCACCCCTGCAGCCGAAAGTAGCTGGGTCTTTGATGAAGCTGGCCAAGTATGGGATGAAGCAGGAAATCTGATCGCCACGATACCCTACTGCAAAGGCAAACAAGATGGCGACACTCTCTATTACCACATCAACGGACAAATCTGGAAACGCTGCCCCTTTCATGAAGGCAAACAATGCGGCTACTTTCAGGTCTATTATAAAGATGGCGCCTTGCTCCAATCCACTCTATACGATGATAATCAGCCCAGTGGCCCTTCCTTCCGCTACTGGCAATGTGGAGATATCGCTGCAAAAGAGATCTACCGCTGTGGAAAACTCATAGAAGGCACCTATTACGACCCAAAAGGAAATATCGCCTGCACAATCTGTGATGGCAGTGGTCAACGCGCTATCTTCTCTGCCACAGGTGTACGTGAACTACATACCTACTCCAATGGCATTCCAGAAGGCGATGTCAGGGTCCTTGATGATGATGGCTTTGTCGTCAAAACCTGGAAAGTCCTAAATGGCGAAAAGCATGGCCCTGAAATAGAATACTACCCTCCCACCTCACCCAATGAACCTCTGCTGCCCAAACTTGAAATCAACTGGTATGAAGGGAAAATTCAAGGCCCCGTAAAAACCTGGTATAGCAATGGCATACCAGAGAGCCAAAAAGAGATGTCAGAAAATGCTAAAAACGGCCTATATACCGCCTGGTACAAAGATGGCTCCCTCATGATCGTTGAAGAATATGACAATGACAAACTGGTAAAAGGCGAATACTACCGACGCAACGAACGTCTGCCCATCTCCGAAATCGATCTAGGAGATGGTGTTGCTACTATTCACAATGCTGATGGTAACTTTGTACGAAAGGTAAGCTATAAGCATGGAAAGCCTTATGAATAACCCTAGAGGAGATTTATTTCATGTCCCAATCCACTGATGCAGAGAAAAGAAAAGCGTTAGAACTCGCCGTCGGCCTTATCAAAAAACAATTTGGCGATGGCGCCATCATGTCACTCGGTAAACACCAAGAAAACCGTGACTTTCAAGTCATCAAAACCGGATCGCTCTCTCTCGATATCGCCTTAGGAATCGGCGGTGTTCCCCGTGGACGCATCATCGAAATCTATGGCCCTGAATCCTCAGGGAAATCGACCCTCGCCACTCACATCGTTGCCAACGCCCAAAAAAATGGCGGGCTAGCTGCCTACATCGATGCTGAACACGCTCTCGATCCCGTCTACGCCGCTAAAATCGGGGTCAATCTCGATGACCTAATGATCTGTCAACCCGACAGCGGAGAAGAGGCCCTCAATATTGCCGAAATGCTTGCCCGCTCCAATGCTGTCGACGTCATCGTCATCGACTCAGTCGCAGCTCTCGTGCCCAAATCCGAGCTCGAAGGCGAAATCGGCGACACATTTGTTGGCCTGCAAGCCCGCCTCATGTCGCAAGCATTGCGCAAACTCACTGCCACACTCTCTCGCAGCAATACCTGCGCTATTTTTATTAACCAGATTCGCGAGAAAATCGGCGTGATGTATGGCAACCCAGAAACCACTACAGGCGGTCGCGCCCTCAAGTTTTATTCATCAGTCCGTTTAGATATCCGCCCTGTGGGAAGCATCAAAGCTGGAACCGACGAAGTCGGAAGACGCGTTAAAGTAAAAGTCGCTAAAAACAAATGCGCGCCTCCCTTCCAGATTGCCGAATTTGACATCATGTTTAACGAAGGTATTTCGCGTACAGGCGCAGCCATTGACCTCGGTGCAGAACTCGGCATTATCGACAAAAAGGGAGCCTGGTTTAGTTATAATGGCCAACGTCTTGGTCAAGGTCGAGAAGCTGTGCGCGAGGAGTTCAAAAATAACCTCAAGCTATTGGATGAGATCGAAAATCAGATTATGGAGAGAATCAAAGATAAAGGTTCGCTCAAAAAGATCTTAGCTGCTAGCGCTAACGATAGCCCGAACTCAGAAAGCGCTGAGTAGATTAAAAATTAAACGCAAAGGCGCAAAGCCGCAAAGAAAAAATTTATCTTTGCGGCTTTTCCTGGACTTCAGATACAAATTTACAAAAAAAGAAAATAACAAGATAGGCAGGATCGCTTCGCGGCAGGATAAACAAGATAAATATATATATATTTTATAATGCTTATCCTGCCGCGTTAGCGATCCTGCCTATCTTGTAATTTTTTTTCTGCCTTTATAGTTTTAATTAAATTATTATTGTAATTAATTGTTATCTGTAGTAAGTTATTGTAATAAAATATTAAAATAGGTTTTATTATGTATGCACCAGATGCTATAAAAGCTAATAATTTTGTTAATAATTGTTTTGAAGTTGCTTTAATTGTCACAGCGGCACCATTTGTAGTTGTAGGCGCTGTGGCTGGAGGAATTGTACTTTCTCCCATCGCTGTTGCAATTAACATCTTTGCACAAATTAAATTAAGATATGACAGATATTTATTGAATAAAGATCTTAGGTTTCTTGAAGAGAAAATTATCAAAATCATCGGTTCTGCTCCAAACCCATATGGCCCTCAAGGCAAAAATTATTTTAATGAAGCGCCTAAAAGAATAGAAAATAAGCATAGTGGGTCAATAAATTATGAAGGAAACTTCATTTTCAAAGATGTTAAAGATCTTTCTTGGCTGTGGCATGAATATCAGAGATTAAATGTCAGAGGCATGTTATCTCAAAATAAGGCAGATATCGGGTTTTGTTTGAGTCTGATGATTCCTATATATAACATATATTCAATTTTTGATAGGTATTGTGCCAAATCATTAGGTTATGATGATATGAGCGATTTTGATCATATAGAAAAGCATTTTCTAGCACTTCAATGGAAACTTTTTGTTGATGAACCTCCAAACTATGATAGGTTCCTGAACATTGATCTAAGAGATAGCTATTTTCCATATGACAGTCTTAGATTTATTTAATTACTAAATTTTTAAAGAGTCTCTTCAAGTAGTGTCGCCAGATGCAAAAGGGGCGGTGTCGCTATTCTGAGCTGCTCTAATGTATCTTTGTAGGCCTTAATCTCTCTTCTGAATAGTTCTTGAGCCTGTTGTTGACCGCATACCACTGCGTAGTTAACAGAGGCTTGGTAGGCATCTTGCTGCAGATCATGCAAATCATCTGCGATTTGGAAAGCTACTCCGAAATGAGCAGCGGTTTCTTTGACTTCGGGAAGTCTATCCTTAGAGCCTCCGCCATAAAGCCACCCTAATACAAAGGCAACCTCAAATAATGAAACGGTCTTTTTTTGGATGATTTCCATTAGTGTCTCTTCCGAAAGATTCGGAGGATTTAGATCTAGATATTGACCGCCTGTCGCTCCCCAATAACCTGTATTACGTGCTGCATTTTCAAGAGCTAATAGACAGATCTCCGCACTATGAGCATGGCCCTTCTGTTCCAAGACGCGCGCATTAGCTGCCAATGCTGCATAGGCATCTGCTATCATCGCATAAGAAGTTAACAGAGCTGTAGCCTCATCGAAAGCGCGATGCAGAGAGGGTTTAGACCGCCTTTCATCATCATTATCCATCATAGGAAGATCATCTGCAATCAAGGAGGCAGTATGGCACAGCTCAATAGCAAGAGCCGCTTGACTTACATCAAATTGACTGTTAAGTGCGTCTGCGATCATGAATACAACACTTGGTCGAAAGCGTTTACCTCCATTGGTAAGGGCATAGGCATAGGCTGCGCTGAAGCGTTGATTAGCATCGAGAGTGTCAATGTGTCTTTTGATGATTAATTCGGATTGAAATTGGTATGGCTTAAAGAGTTGATATAATTGATCTTCAAGAACAGACATAAAACCTCTAAAATGATCTTTATCATATCTTAACGTTTTTGAATTAAATTACTTAGAAATATATTTAAATCGGGGAATAAAAGTGTGTTTTTCTATAGTTAAAGATTTTGCAGTATACTGCAAAGATCACATTCAACAATTTTCGTGGCATTTAGTAGAGAAAACAGTCTTATCCTCCACTCCTATTCAAGCAATTAAAAATATTTATTCTAAGAATATTGAACAATCCGATTTGAGCCAGATATATTGCTTTGAGGCCCAAATAACCCAATGTCAGCGCGATATTTCTCATCTAAAAAGTTTTACGGTTATTGACTTTCTTTGCCGATCCATTATTGAAAAAAAACTTAACGAACTCAAAGGCATTGCTACTTTAGTACTGGCTCAACGACTACACCATGAAGACCTGATTAGACAATCTCTCATAGTCCCAAAAATTGATCTGACAGAACCAGAAAAAGAAGAAGCAACTCAAATAGAGGCTGCTCCACTTAATCAAAAAAGCGAGCATGATATTCGATTGGAACAAATTGCTTTGGAAAGAAAACAGACCATCCCAAACTATCTTTTTGATGAAGTAGAAATCGTATATTTCTTAAGGGCCTCGAATTCTGTAAATTTGTTAGAGAAAAAAATCAGCTATATTTTGAATTACTACATCAATTCAACATCCGAATATGGCGAAATTCTGAATCATGTAAACAAGTTTTTGGATGTACTCACAGCTTATTCAGAATCAATAGGAAATACAGACCTTAATCAACTAAATAAACAAGTAATTTTCCCTAGACCCACTCTATGGCCTATTTCAATTACTTATTTCACTCTATTTCAAGCGATCGAGTACTTAAAAGATCTGATTAACAGGTACAAAGAGGACCCATTACTTTCTCAAGAGAACATTGAAAAATTTACTAATAGTTCTGTTGATAGTCTAGAGACCTATTTTGAAGACAAAACATTGCCAATTAATCTATTATCTCCACTAGAGCAGTTATTAGTAGATCTTTTGCGCAAGATCGATACTATAATCATCAATTCTGTAAACAAATCTCTAGAAGTTAATTTACAATCACGCAAAGAAATAGGCAAAAATCAACAAAATAGTCTTGTAGCCTGGTTGTGGACTATAATTGACATGGGCACTAATGATAGAATAATCAAACCCGCATTAAAGTTTGGACTTACATATGGGCTTCCAAAATACCTTAATTCAATTCGAAAAAGCCTTGATGATGAAGAATATATAAAATTATTTGATGCATTTATGGAATTGTATAATAAGGTCTTGCTTGGGATGCTATGCAAACTGATCGACAATTACTCCATAACGAATATTGCAAATATTTGGACTACGGTGCGTAAACTACGTGTAGCTCAGGGTAATTATATTGAAAACCCTGATTCCGAAACTAAGCAGGAATATCAGGAAGCTAAAAACGAATGGATTTTAAGCTTTGTTTTGGCCCTACAAACCTTTGTGAATCAATCTCAAAAATATCCTCTTGAATCTGAAATAATTCGAGTGATTCATGAAAAGGTAATGAAGTTTGAATGGGATCCCCATTCTCAAAACTATACCAAGCAAATTTGGGAAAATCTGGTGCTAGTAGTATTAAAGGAGCTAATGACGAGACTTCCATTACTTATAAAAATCATGGAAGATCAAAGGATGCAAGAGGAGGCCGACGGTTATTTAAGTTATTTCTTTGGGCCAACTACGGTTTCTATTGAAGCACCCGTTCCTTGAAAATTAGGCGTCGATTAGGTATACTAACTTAGCTTATGCAGAACTTATCCAAACGCGAAGATCGCGAAGAAGGCGAAGAAAACGCGAAGGTTATTTGTTATTAATAACCTTCGCGTTTTCTTCGCCTTCTTCGCGATCTTCGCGTTAAATATGTTTGGTAAGGTGTGATACTAATTGTCTTACGCTAGAGTTTTTATGTCTTATAGCCTACTTAAATCATTTGAAGAGCTAGCTAAGGTCAATCTTTCTCGAAAAGCTGAAACACTATTCGTTTTTGATATGGATCTTGTTGTTAGTATTCCGGTTGATCCGGCATTTCATCCACTCAGTTTTTATCGCTTTCAGGAACAGCTAAAGCCGCTATTTTCTCCTTTAAACCCCTATGAAGAAGAGCTGGTATTTAGTCTCTTAGCGGCAGAGACAGAGCGTCAGTTAGTTGAACAATGCTTTATTAGTCTAGTTAACGAAATATTTGCTGCTGGTCACAAAGCAATTATTTTAACTGCGCAGTTTGCACTCAATTGGAATGGAATGGACTTTGTCGAGCAGCGTGTAGATGAAGTTCGACGCTTTCAGTTAGACTTTCAACAATCCTTTCCGCATATCCCTGCCTTCCATTTTCACGAATGGACTCCCATTTTAGGCGCTGTGCCTGTCTATAAGGATGGAGTTATCTTTTCGCACACAGAATTTAATTCGAAAGGCGACGTCCTAAAAGCATTTTTACAAAAAATCGACCATCTTCCCAATAGCGTTGTCTATGTAGACGATAAAGAAAAAAATGTTGTGTCTGTTCAAAATGCGATGGCTAGTCTAGGCATACCCTGCGAAGGCTGGCACTATCAAGGAATTTTTGAATGTGAAGTTCCCTCTGTTGAAGAAGCTACAGTCCTTAAAAAATGGGGAGAAAAAGTGATTCAAGCTGTAGCTATTGCCAAAAATTTATTATAATGAGTTCAATATGTTTTCCAAATACCTGACCCTGATTATTACTGCTATGACTATCGGATCGACCTCAGCTCATGAGCCAACTATTGTTAAATTAACACCTCCCTTGGTTTCGCAAGAGACTATCTCTCAAGAAATTTTTTGCGACAGACCTATGCGTGAAGGCAAATTTAATATTTCGTTAGATCAGCAAAATGGTAAAACAATTGTTCATTGTTACGGGCATGGGGGATCTGGTTGGACAACACTCTTTGGTTCTGTCAACAAGGCCATTCAACTATTTTTAGAGACTAATCCTGACAAATCAAGTCCTATTCATGTAATTGGGTCAGGGTGCATGGGACTCACAACTGCCGCTGAGCTATCTCGGCTTGGCTATACTGTTGAAAAGATATCTACACGCAGTATTTATGATAATCCCTCATGGCGAGCAGCGGGTTTTTTTGCTCTAGTTTCTGTTAAAACATCGCCAGAAGAACAGGAAAACCTAAATAACATCGGTTTAGATACCTTCTTAACTTATCAAAGTATAAATACAGGTGAGCATCCTTATATCTCAAAAGATGCTGTAAGGTACTTACCTGTGTATTGCAGTAGTCAGACAGATGCTGGTGTTGAGAACTTAGAGTTAGCTGGGCTTATCCCACCTAGAGAATATGTTACCATCGATTTTGGAAATGGAACGGTCCATCCAGAGTATGTTAAATACTTGACCTTTTTTCTCGATACTACCAGGCTAATGCGAGAGCTTACCGATGAAGTAAATAGACTAAATATTCCTATCGAGATACGGGAAATCAACTCCTTTGATGATCTTCCTGAAACCATTATTTTTAATTGCTCTGGACTTGGTGCTAGAGATCTCAATCATGACAATGCTGTCATCCCTGTGCGAGGCCATTTGCTGACTCTGAATGAGCTGTCAGGTTCAGAACATATGGATTACATGATCTACACAAAGGTAAAGCAGGATGAAAATGATGAATATATCTATCTCTTTCCAAAAGGCATTTCAATAACCCCAGATAAAACTTCAGGAATACATTGCTTTGGTGTACTTGGAGGAACTTTTCTGCCCAATATGGACCATTTAAGCAGCGATGAGCAGGAAGCCATAAACCAAAAAGAATTTAATAAGCTCTTAGAGCGTACCCAAAAGTTCTTTCAAGGATAACTAGGTTATTTTTTGAGGGCTTGCTCTAACTGAGTTAAACGACCGGAAAGCTGGTCGTTGTCAGATCTTAAAGCTAGGTAGAGCTCTCCCAAAGTGTTGTGCTGAATCAAAAAAAGTTCTTGCATTTCTGCAAGCTGCTCTGCACAACTTTTCAGGATTGATTTGAACTCGTTGATATCGAGTAATGGCTCGAAGAAATCGAGCTGTGTTCCGTAACTCATTATTAGTATCGCGTCACTATTTAATTACGTGTAGAATGGCATTCTTATATAATAGATGCATTTTTTTGCCAAGTTCTTTATTATTTGTGCAAAGGAGAAAAGAATGCCAAAAGAGTGGTGGGTACTAGCCGGATTTTTGACGCTCTGCTTTTCGTGCCAAGCTTTAGCTTCGTACTATACCGTGCAAAGTGTTTACACTGGCTATCTAGATCTAAAGAAGCCTGATTGGATGCCAGCTCTCGCGCTATTTGATCCTATTTGGACTTTTCTCTATGCATTGATGGCACTTTCAGGTTGGTTTATGTGGCGTGTCGTTGGTAAGTTAGCGCGAGCTCCCTTTGCATTTGGTAGCTTTCTAATACAACTCATCCTAATTACCCTTTGGCCGATCTTATTTTTTTATCGACAGTCAATCCAGCTTGGACTTATTGATATTCTTTTCGTACTCATTTTTGTTGCAATGACAATGTATTTTTTCTGGCGCTCTTGTCCTATTTCAGGGTATCTTCTCTTACCATATCTCGCCTGTGTTGTTTTTGGTATTGCTCTCAATACTGCCGTGGTTTTAGCTAATTAAGAGGATTTTCAATGATTCATGAGTCATTTCTATCTTTTAAATGGACCGAAGAGACTAAACGCTTAGCCTCTTCTGCTGCTCAAGCAACCATGCGGTTTATCAATCAAGCAAGCAACCAGCTGGGGAGAGTCGCAAAAGTTGCTACAAGTCTCTCTTTGATCAGCCTCTCCGCCTCGTTTTGTTCTAAGATTGCCTACCCCCTTACTGTCGCTGGATTTGTAGCCCAATGGATCATTCCCGATACGGTGCAAAATCTGTATAAAACCTTGGCAGAACTTATCACTCACAACTTTGCGCAAGGCTGTTTTGTCCTCTTTATCGCTTTTCTAGTCTTACCAGCAACAGTACTACTCGCTGCCTTTACCTATGGAGTCGCGCTCAATATCCTTTGGACCGGAGACAAAAAACAGCTCGACCAGTATCTAGGAATCCTTAAAGGATAACCATGTACATTCCTCTAGCCGAAAAAATGCGTCCACACGATCTTTCTGATGTGGTAGGACAAGAGCATCTATTAGCGCCAGGGGGAATGATCGCTTCGGCCATAGCGCGACAAACGCCACTATCCCTGCTATTATGGGGACCGCCGGGCAGTGGAAAAACCACCATAGCGCGCCTGTATGCGCAAGCTTTCAAAGCCAGTTTCTTTTCGTTAAGTGCGGTCAATAGTGGAACGGGAGACCTCAAAAAAATCATTCATGAAATTCAAAATAATCCTTTGCTGCATAGACTTACCGTCGTTCTCATTGACGAAATCCACCGCTATAACAAAGCTCAACAGGATGTCCTACTCCCATTTTTGGAAAATGGAACCTTTGTCCTTGTTGGCGCAACCACAGAAAATCCCTCCTTTTCGCTCAATGACGCTCTCTTGTCCAGGCTTCGGGTACTTGTCTTAAAACCTTTAGATTATTCTGCTTTGGAAACCATACTGGCGCGCTATGAAAAGATGTTTCAGCCCCTACCTCTTAACGAAGAAGCACGTCAATACCTTATCTCTTTATCACATGGAGATGGACGTTATTTGCTGAATTTAATCGAAAATCTACAAGGAGCCTTTTCCGAAGGAGAAGAGGTCGATAGCGAATCTTTAAAGACACTTTTGCAACGGCGTGCAGCCCTCTTTGACCGTCAAGGCGAAGGTCACTACAATACCATTTCGGCACTCCATAAAGCCGTACGAGGATCTGATCCGGATGCTGCTCTCTACTGGTTTGCACGTATGCTAGAAGGTGGTGAAGAGCCTCTCTTTCTTGCAAGAAGACTCATTCGCATGGCCACTGAGGATATTGGCTTGGCAGACCCACTCGCCCTACAGCTCGCTGTAGCAGCTAGAGAAGCCTACAATGTCATGGGATCACCTGAAGGAGAACTCGCCCTGGCTGAAGTGGTTGTCTACTTAGCACTGGCACCTAAAAGCAACGCGATCTATACCGCATATGGAGAAGCCCGCCAAACTGCCCGCGAGACAGGTCATCTACAGCCTCCCGCTATTATCCTAAACGCGCCAACCAAACTGATGAAAGAAGTAGGATATGGAAAAGGATACCTTTACGATCATGACCAGCCGGACGCCTTTTCAGGACAAGAATACTTTCCCGACGGCTTAGCACATCAAGAATTTTACCAGCCCGTCGATCGCGGTTTTGAAAAAGAGCTTCGCAAACGCATCG
>JABDDJ010000026.1 GCA_013287645.1 Chlamydiota bacterium
ATGCGAGAAAAATCCTAAATCATCCACTTCTTCCTTAACGCCATTCACATGAATAAGTACAGGACGTACAGAATAACCTTTTGGCAAACTTAAAGAATTAAGTTTTTGTTGCATCTCTTTAACAATTTCCAATCCAATTTTTTCGCGATAAAACTTTACCTCACAAACATATAGAGTGTTGAATCTTGTTTGAATCAGATAATCAATTTGTACTCCAGCTTGCTTTTGTGAAGCTCTCTGAAAGTAGGGATTATCTAAAAGAATATCACTAGGAGGTATAGATAGTAATTTTTGAATAGTTTGTCGATTATTAAGCACTAAATTTTCAAATTGAAGACCCATAATCGTAGTCCATCCTCTAGGCAATAAATCACGATTTTGTTGAATATTTTGTAAATTCGGTTCTATATAATGGATATAGAATTGTAAATAATTATCACTGAGTCGATAACGGCTTAATTTTGAAATTTTTCCAGATTTAATACTCCACGTAAAGTCTCTTGCCAAATAACCTGTTTTTACTAATTCATCCAAATACTCGCTATAGACACCACTCTTATCCAATTTTATTGATTGCAAAATCGTTGCCTGTTCAGCAGGTCCTTGAGCTAAACTCTTGATAAATTTTTTATACAGACCTGCTCGAGTTCCAAATACATCCGAAAAAATACGCTCAAATTCCATATAAAGAAGACCTTCCTTTCGAAAGCACAAGCGTCGTATATTTTCTTCAGCCGAAATTTTTGGATTTATTGATTCAAGATATAGAGGTATTCCTCCTGTAACACTAAGAATTTTAAATTTTTCTGATGCTGCGATTCTCTTCTCAAAAGGACGCCAAAAGTGATTACATTGAATTAATGGTAGTTCTTGTAATACGATATCTAAGGCGATTCTTCCAAAAAATCCTGTACTACGTAAAATATGCTTTTCGATCCACGCAGACATTGATCCGCTCAGCAGTAACACTAATTGAGGATTTTTTTTGAAATGTACATCCCAGGCTGTTTTAAGCTTTCCTAGAAATGCAGGATCTAATGAACCCATCCAATTAATTTCGTCTAAAACTACTAAAACCTTTCCTTTACTTGTAACTTTCCCCAGAGTATCAAAAAGATAGTCCCAATCATCAAAGCGAAGATTAAACTGATGAGTTTGTTTTTCCAACTCATTGGCAAAATGCCGTCGCTGTATTTCAGCAGTTACATTTTCTTCAGGTGGCAGTCCTACAAAAGTAAAATGCTTATCAAAAAAAGTACCATATTTTTCTGCTAATCGGCTTTTACCGATACGTCTTCTTCCTCTTAAAACCACCATGCGAGCTACTTTCGAATCAAAAAGCTCTTTTAATATTCCTAGCTCTCTTTCTCGGCCATAAAAGGGATCTGACATAATTTCACCAAAATGGATTATTGCTTTTTAGTGCAGTTAGAATAATGCTAACATACTGCACCAAATTAACAAAATGCTTTTTGGTGAAGTCATGTATTTTGGTGATTCTGAACGATGATCTGGATGCGCTGGTCCCAAGTATGTTTTGACATGACAAGCGCTCGGCCTGCCTTCACAATAGATTGTCGATACTCTTCGTCCTTTAAGCAGCGGTCAATTTTTTTCTCTATCGCATCTTGGTGTGTATACATGATTAAGTCACGCTCATCCTTGAAATGCTCTCTAAAATAGGGGTTAGCATTCGTAAAGGGCACTGCACCGCATGCTAAGGCATTGAGAACTCTTTCATTACAACCTCTGACGCTACGGATGGAGTTGCATAACACAACTTTTGCTCTTTGGGTGATTTCGAGAGAGGTTTGATAGTCGACAGCATCATGTATAATTAAATTTTTATTTTTATCTCCAAAATAATCGCTCCAGCGTCTATCCCAAATATGCACCGGAATGGCATGAATGTTTTCTAAAAGCTGTATACGGGCTATACCTTTCTGCACGTAACTCATCAAATAATAGAGTTTAACAATATCAATACCTTGAGCAAGTTCAGGTTGTGTCTGCAAACGGCTCTCAAAAGCACTCGACAGTGTTAAGCTTTCGTCCAGAAGTGTTGCTTGAACTGCTTCTTCCATCAGATCGCACAATTCTCCCGAGAAACTTCTGCGCCACTCTTCTTTAGCGCTTTCTACATCAAAGAAACTCGCAAAAAAAATCACATCCAAATCTCGAGGGGCATGATTGTCATACGAGAGCTCTGGCTCTACACCTTGAGTCAAAAACTGGGCTTTTTCATACCCCAACTGTCCCAACCAATCTATATTAGCCGCATCGTCGCAATAGATCTCCATATGAAAACTATCCAGCAATCCGAGATAGTAGCAGGGGGGATCTACCAGAATCGCCGCATGAGGAACATCGATCACATCGCATAAAAAGAGTCCATCTGTTACCTGGGGCGCTCCATTAAACCCCACCATCAAATCAGGTGGATCCTGCATGCATAGGGTAATACAATTTTCTGCATCCAAGAGGCGCACTTCCCACCCCAAACGGCCAAATGCTTCGGCCACTTTTTGGGTAAAGTGATGCAAAACCTGATATTGGCTCCTCTGGGGAAGAATGCAATCTACTCTAGGCAAGATAGCTCCTAACTAAAATCAAAAAGTAACAGAGCATTTTTTTGATTGCTAGGGATTCCTCAGAAAATTTATAGTATAGAGAGTAAATATAAAGAGGCTGGTTTCATGGATAAAAAGCAGAGCGTTCCTATCATTGCCGCTAATTGGAAGATGTACAAAACGCTTTCTGAAACAGAACAGTTCATTACCCAGATTAAGCCTTTAATTGCTAAGGCTAAAGCGCGGGTCCTAGTTGCTGTTCCTTTCACCTCCTTGAAAACCGCTGTCGATTTAGCTAAAGACACTAATCTCATCATCGGCGCTCAAAATATGAATGATGCCTCCGAAGGGGCCTTTACAGGCGAAATTGCGGCAAAAATGCTCACTGATGTAGGAGCCAAATTTGTACTCATTGGCCATTCCGAACGTCGCCAGTATTTTAATGAATCAAACGCCTTCATTAACAGAAAGGTAAAACGTGCGCTTGAGAGCAATCTACAACCTCTTCTCTGCATTGGCGAAACATTGAAAGAACGTGAGTCGGGTGAAATGGAAGATGTCTTAGCCACACAGCTTAGTGAAAGTTTGCAAGATGTTGAGACATCTAGCTTAAAAAATGTTATTATAGCCTACGAACCCGTTTGGGCCATCGGCACAGGTATCTCTGCCACGGCCGATATGGCTCAGCAGGCACACCACTTCTGCCGCGAATATCTCGCTCAACATTGGGGAGCAGAAGTCGCTGGCACTATGCCTCTGCTTTATGGAGGATCTGTCAAACCTAATACTGCTGCAGAGCTTTTAGGACAATCAGACATTAATGGATTATTAGTTGGAGGTGCTTCATTAGATGCTACCTCATTTGCAGCAATTGTTAACGCTGGATAAAGGATATAAATATGGTTACTTTTTTTTACTTCACCGCAATTACTCTGTTTCTGCTTTTATGCGTGCTTCTTTGTGGTGTGATTATGATGCAAGAAAGCAAAAGTTCTGGACTAGGATCCTCTTTTGGAGGCGATACTACCGACTCTCTTTTCGGTACCTCAACTGCTGATGTCTTAAAGAAATTTACTGCTTACCTTGCAGTAGCTTTTATGGCTGCCTGCATATTCCTTTCCTATTGGACTGAAGGCATGGAGAGAGCGAAGACATCGACTCCCCAAGCCGTCATCGAAGACGTGAATAACGTGTAATTTTGGGCACGGGCAAGGGCAAGGGCAAGGGCACGGGCACGGGTACGAACCTATTTAACGCGAAGGTCGCGAAGAAAGCGAAGAAAGCGAAGAAAACGCGAAGATTAAACGCAAAGGCGCAAAGTCGCAAAGAAAATATTTATTTTTTTCTTTGCGACTTTGCGCCTTTGCGTTTAATCTTATTTAGCTAGCGAAGGACTATCTACAGCAATACCCATGATATGGAGGCCCTGGTCGACATGCAGTGTGACGCCCGTAATGCCACTAGCTAACGGCGAGCATAAAAATGCTGCAGTGTGTCCTACCTCTTCCATTGTGACAGCTTTTGCTAAGGGTGAATTGGCTATTGAATACTGAATCATCTCTTCAATAAAGCCAATGGCACGTGCTGCGCGGGTACTGGCTGCTCCTGCAGAAATCGCATTGACGCGTATTCCATAGCGTCTTCCAGCCTCCCAAGCTAACACGCGTGTGTCACTTTCTAGGGCTGCTTTGGCAGAGCTCATGCCGCCTCCATATCCGGGGATGGCTCTTTCGGATGCAATATAAGTAAGAGAGAGCGCTGCACTTCCAGGTGACATGATGGGTGCGCTATGGGCTAGAAGGCTAACAAAAGAGTAGCTAGAGGAGCTGATAGCGGCAAGGTAACCTTTTCTGGAGGTCTCTAAAAGTGGTTTTTGTATCTCTGGAGCATTTGCTAACGAGTGGACAAGGATATCGATACTCCCATAGCTTTGCTGGATGGATTTCAAAACGTCAGCGATGACATAGCCATCGAGATCTTTGTAGCGTTTATTCTCTTTGATATCTTCAGGAACGTCATCTAGAGTGTCATAAACGGCATCAATGGGGTAGATTTTTTCGAAATTCAGTAGTGATCCATCGGATAGTTGACGCGATTCATCGAATTTTCCTTGCTCCAAACTCATCAAGAAAATTTTATACACAGGAGCCCAGGTCCCTACTAATATCTTAGCGCCTGCTTCGGCTAACATCTTAGCTATGGCCCATCCGAAGCCTTTATCGTCGCCAATGCCGACAACAAAAGCGGTTTTTCCGCGTAAATTAATACTTAACATGTACTCTCCCCTACTGAATTTTCAACTAGTGTACATGTTTGAATTTTTTAAGTGTGCTTAATTTTTGATGCGGAGGACTGCATATCTCTTGCGGCAATATTCAGCTGTTCGATGGCATTATGGAACTGCCGTATGGAAGCTGATGTCTGCTGAGCTACGTCGCTCAACTGGATAATGGCTTCGTTGATCTGCTCAGCGCCTAGGGTCTGGTTGCGCATGCCTAAGTTAACATTCTCAAAACTAGTTGTCAGGCCTTGTACCTGCTCGATAATTTGGGAGAGAACCTCTCCAATCCGCGAGACTTGATTCACGCCTGAACGGATCTCTTCAGTGAATTTATCGACTCCCATCACGGCTGATGATGCTGCAGAAATCATCTCGTTAACCATCTTTTCGATGTCGACAGTAGCATTTGCAGTCTGATCGGCCAAGCGTCGGATTTCGCGTGCAATGACGGCAAAACTGCGTCCCATCTCCCCTGCTTTCTCTGCTTCGATCGAGGCGTTTAACGAAAGCAAATTGGTCTGGTCGGCAACTTTGGCTATAGTGGTAACAACTGTGGTGATTCCGCTGGCTTTTTCGTTTAATACTCCTAAGCGGGATGCGATATTAGCAGAGGCGTCGACCATCTGGCGCATGATGATCTCCATCTGCGTCAGGCCATCTTTTCCACTTGTGGCCAAGCTGGAGGTCTGTTCAGCCGTTTGGCTAATGCTATTCATGGTCTTTGCAAATTCTTTCGCTGTCGCTGAGATTTCACCAGCTGTAACGGCAATTTCTTTAGTTGTGGCTTCCTGCTCAACTACGGTGATCTCTTGCTGCTTTGCTGCGGCGGCGATCTCAGTTGTAGAGGTTGTGAGCTGGATTCCAGTGCGATGCAGCTGACCAATGATATGCTCGAAGTTATCGCTTAGACGATTGAGGACTTTTCCGAAATTTCCGACTTCATCTTCGTAAAATATTTTTGAACGTACCCCCATATCCCCTTTTGCAAAGCGATCCATGGAATGGATGATATTGTGTAAAGGGATGTAGAATTCCATAGCTACAACAAGGAGTAGAAGCAATCCTGCAAGAAGAAAGAGAATCATGAGCGGAAGGGCTATTGCACGCTGCTTTGAAATGGCATCTAATTTTTGCTGTAATATTTGGTTGATGATTTTGGAGAGGCTATTCCATAAGGCATATTGTGAAACAACAAGCTTTTCCTCTTTAGCAAGAAACTGCGTTTTACTCCAGCTGTCACCTTTTTCCAATCCAGCATAAGTAAAAAATTCATCTGCTGAGTTATTGTAGACTGTCAAGGCCTCTTGAAGTTCATTCAAATCAAGAGTGATGCCTTCAGGAGCTTGTTGATAGCCTTTAGCTCCTTTTTGAATTGATAAAATATTTTTTTGGGTAGAATCTTGTAAAGGACCTATAGAGACCATTGTCTTATTATCTTGTCCCAGCTCGATCAGCGTGGAATCTAAGAGTAGTGAAGTATGGGGAAAGCCTGTCCAAGATGTATCGATGAAGTATTGTGCATAGAGAGGCTCTCTCATAAGCAGGTTGGTACCATTCCCTATAAGTAACATCCATGTATTGATACGTTGTAAAATAGTGTTGTAGAGCATCTCATTGGGGGTACTTTTTGTTTCCTGAGGATTCTTTGACAATGGCTGCCAAGCATCAAAGATATCTTTGATAAGAATAGTTTCTCGTGTGCCTAACTCCCCTTCTGCATGGATAGCCTTGACCTCTTGTTGAAGAGTCTGTAAATCTGTCACAATGGCCATTTGCAATTGCAACCAATCATTCTTGGCAGCTTGATCACCCAGTTGTAACTGCTTTAATAGAATATGGTGCCTTAAAACACGCTCAGACAAACTGCGTAGAGTTTTCTCTACCTGATCATATTTCTTCTGCTCATCGATTAAGTTAGTGACTCGCTGTTGGCTATAAACCATCAAAATGATTCCTAATCCAATAGCGCCAATAATAAATAAAAAGGCAGTGGTTACTTTAAATCGATAACTTAAGCCATGTAGCCATCGAATAAACGGTAAACGTAGAAATCGCTCCATAAAAACCAAAACCCAGGTTAATATCCTCTAACTCAACATAGCAGCATCTTGGAGTGTTAACTTATTTTTTTCAATAGTCTAATTTGTTTTTATATGATAAAAATTCTATATGAAAAAACGCTATTACCTACTAATTATCTTATTTGTACCGCTTTTGTTTTATGGCGGTGGGCAACTCTACTATGCCTTAACTGATGGCTTCACTATAGGTAATATCGAGCGCTCTGTTGAGTTTGATGCTCCTTGGCAACTGCGAACTCCGACAAATCATGAAGCCGATTTGGCAAATCGCATCCTTTCTCAACGCTTTAAATACATGGATAAAGGCTGCCAATCCTATGTTTTCGTCAGTGAAGATGGTAAATATGTCTTAAAATTTATCAAACATCAACGCTTTAGGACAAAACCATGGTTAGATGCACTAGCAATTATCCCTCCATTACAGTCCTATCGTGAAGAGCGTATCGCCCATAAAAAGAATAAACTAAAAAACCTTCTCATCGGATGGCAGACTGCTTTTAATGAACTTCCTCGTGAAACGGGTATTGTCTGCGTGCATCTTAACGAAAGATCTGGAACTCCCCGCACGATCGAGATTATCGACAAAATGGGATTTAGCCACCTGATCGAGCTTCAAAACTACCAGTATATGATTCAGGGGAAAGCCGATATGCTTGAAAAGGTCCTTAAAAGGCTGATCGTTGAAAACAGAGAAGATGAAGTTAAGCTGCTTCTGGACCGCATCCTCGCTATGGTAGAGACCTTTTATATGCGCGGATTTGCCGATAATGACCACGCTATTTTACAAAATACCGGCGTCATTGATGGATATCCTCTACCTATAGATGTAGGGCAATTTGTTAGAGATCCTACAGCCACAAATTCTCAAAACTATAAGCAAGCGCTTTTTAACAAGACCTATCGATTACGCAACTGGCTAGGAGAGAGATCTCCCCATCTAAAAGAGTACCTGGAAAGTAGGCTTAAGTTAATCATAGGCCCAGAGTTTGCTACTCTTCACCCTCACTTCACTGTTTAAAACTCACCTTAGTAAATCTTATTTAACGCGAAGGTCGCGAAGAAGGCGAAGAAAACGCGAAGATTTAATAAACAATTAATCTTCGCGTTTTCTTCGCCTTCTTCGCGACCTTCGCGTTCAAATGATTTTTGCGTAATGTGTGTTTAAAAGTAACTTTTAGCGAATTCTAGACCTAGACCTATGGATTCTTTTGTGATCCTGTCATCAAAATAATCTTTTGAAAAAGAATAGATTTCGGAACGGATTGCTACAAATAGAGTAAAGAGATAAGGATGGAAATCTGTTTGGCCTAGGTATTCAAAGTCTTTAATTTGAGTAACTTGAGTCCTACGGTGCATCAAAGGTACTGATAAAGTCATCACAACAGTATCACTCTCTGGCACCTTAAACTGTTGTGTATAAGATAGAGTATTATTTTCAACGTTTAATAGGGGTGTGCCCTCTACAGAGTATAGGGTTCCACTACCAGAGATATCCATCATTTTAGCAAAATAATTTTTTACCATTCCCAGAGGCTTTCCCTGGCTATCAAATACCTCAAAATCAACCGTATCAATGCTTCTTGGTAAAAAAGTCCTAGCATAAGCAACCAATTTTTTCTCCGCATCTTTCAAAATAAAGATATATTCGTATCCAACTTGTTCTTCTGTTTGTACAAAACGTAGATGCTTCTGTAGATAACCGACTGTAGTGTCACCCTCTTGAATCTCTAATTCATTATCGAAGGAAACAAAAGGTGAATAACTGTGATCTACAATTTTACACTCTGAAATTCTATCAATGGAATAGAGTGAACTGAAGGAAAACAGAATAATTAGTAGTAAAACAAGCTTTTTCATCTTAAACTCTTAATAATTTCTTTAAATTATACAAATAAATTATTTAAAAGTCAAGATTATTTTTAATTATTTTTTTAATGAGTCTTGTATTAAATCTATTTCCTCATTTGTGTTTTTCATTAGTAATTCCATATTACGATCATTTGGATGGTCCAACTTATGAATTTCGTAAGCTTCTTTATAGCATTTTCGTGCTAAAGAACATAATGCTTCTATTATATCTCGATTTTCTTCTTTACTCTCATTTTGTAATTTTTTAGCATCCTCTAAATATCTACTTCCGAGCTGAGATTTAGCGAAGTACTGATCAGTTCTTTCATGAAGTTCATTTTCTTTTTTTGAAACAGTCTTATCAGCAGGCATCATTTCGAGAGTGTCGGCTAAATTCATCGCTACCTTTCCAGCGGCACGCGCAGTTGTTGTTGGAATTGAGGCAAATTTATCTCCTGATTTATAACTGCCTAAAAAAAACCCAATAATACTGCCTGGAACCCGCGGAATCTGTAATAATAAAGCTAGTACAGAACAAAGATTGGAAGCTCTTCTTAAGGCAAACGCTCCGGTAAATTTTAGACCGTCAGAGGCGAATTTATAAGTTGTTTTGGCGCTTTGAATAGCTCCTGCTTTAGACTTTTTGAGGACGACTTCCTTAGGAGGAAGTTTGACTTCAGGAAGGATTGATTTTAGTGTCTTAGCAGTCTCGGTAATGGATTCTGTAATTTTGCTTACTGAGGCTGATAATCTTGAGCCAATTTCATCCATACTATTCCCCTAAACATATCTAATATAATTATATTTTTAAATTAATTATTTATAAACTATTATACTAATAGGAACTTTATTTCGGTTTACATATGAGTAATGATATAAACTACTTTGCAAATAGTTTTGATAGTAACACTGATAAAACGATTAGTTTTACAGTAGTGGCAAGCAAAGACATTAGTGAAAAGGATCTTAAAGCTTTAGTCTCTCACATAATAACAAATGAAGAGTCAGCAGAAGTTAATGAAGTTACTATATCTAAAAAAGGCAATGACTTTACCTATAAAATTGGGGAAAAGGAAGAGACTATCACTCTAGGTACAGCTAATGCAACATGGAAGGTAATGCTTCTTAAAAAACCTGAAGAGTCAAAATCTAAAACGCTTAGTTGGAGTGCTTTACATCAAAAACTCGTATCAAGCTGGCCAGTAGATGTCCCTCTCCTAGGTTTTGTAACTAAATACGCATTGAGTCCTATTATTACGACTTGGCGGTTTCTGTCTCAGCCTTCGGAAAAGGAGCGTTCAGCTTCTCGCTTAAATAAATTAATTGACTCCTTTGAACCTTCAAATCCGAAAGAGTTTAGACATCTGCTTAAAAGACGATTAGATCTGTTTTACAGAGCGAATATTCATGATGAAACGACGGTACAACTTCACCAAGCTGTCACTATTAGTAAAGACATTGAAGAGGGAAAGGAAACTCCTGCCACTCTAACATCTAAACTCAACGAAGCAATCCAAAATAGGCAAGAAGGTCCAGTTTTGAATTTAGCTACTGGATATTATAGTAATGAGGGAGTTTTTACTCCTATACTTTCAACATTTAGTATAGAAAGCGACAACACATTGATTTTACGTCAAACTCGGTTTGCGAGAGATGAGGACGATCAAACTCAGCCTGAAAAGATTTATACTTTTGACCTTACTAAAGAGAATAACTTCGGGAGATTATTTACAGAGCTGCTAGAAAAGCAGAGAGACCCTGCAACACTAGGTACGCCTGCATATTCCAAAAAACAGAAAAAATTATTGAATACTCTTCTGATTGCTCAAAAAGATGAGTCTACCCCTATTGGCAGTCCGAGTACGCTATCTCAACATATTGAAATGGATAAGCTTATGAAAGATTGCGGCTGTACTTCCATTGAGACGAATAAAAAGAGTGTTGCAGACGGATGGGAGCTGCTATTTGAACATACTTCTAAATCTACAACAAAAGAAGAACTGACAAGTGAAAAAATTCAATACTCCTTTGCTTTGGTCAATGAAGAGCTTTCATTACTTGAAAAAGGTTTAGAAGAGCTTCCTCCTGATGAAAGGAAAAAGTGTCTTGAAGAGTTAGGCTCTCGCGTTAAAGAGTTGGAAAAAAGAGTAAACCGATACTTTGTCAATGAGAAAGCTTTCTCCCATATACTGCGTGAAGGGGGCTGCTTCAAAGAGTTTTCTGAACGTCTCCAAGCCATGCAAGAAAAATGCAAAATGGACTTAATTCAACAAAAACAAAAGACAGATCAAGCACTAACAGAAGGTATTATCGTTAAACCCAATAAGCCGCTTCCCGCTGTTCCTGTTGCAGAAATGAAACCCGTTTCCGATATAGTTAAGTTAGAACAGACTCCACGAGCAGTTGAAGCTAATTTTGAAAAACTCCAATCCCTGGAGAATGCTTTTAATTCCAATAATGTAGAAGCATCTTTAAAGCTATTTCAAGAGCTTAATTCAGTTGTTGACAGTTATGTCGCTGAAAAACGTTTCACAGATGCTATTGAACTCTCTAACGCTATCTTGAATAAGTTACCCATTCCTGCCACGAGTAATTCAAATCCAAATAACTTCTGGCATAATTTGAATTGGGAACAGCTCGACAACTGGGGCAAGGCTATTGATGATGTGACAAAGTATCAGTGGGAATCTTCACTCCATCTTCATCAGCAATATATGCATCCTGAACAGCTCATCAACCAGATGAACGCACGTGCTGTACTAGTTAGAATCGCTCGTGCAAAAAGTCAGCTGGCCAAAGCAAAGGTACATGAAAAATTTCCAAATATAGCGAATGAAGATATTTATCAAGTTGTGAGTAACTTTGCTCTCCATCAGAATTATAATATGATAAGGCTAAACCTAACTTACGAAGAAGCTGCCGCTATCCTCTTCGATGGCTATCAGACTGATTTTAAGCAATTCACCGATCTTCTTCAGTTGCATCCTTATTATCGTCTGGCAGGGGATCCGTTCTTAGAAAATAAAGCCCTTCAAATTCAAAATTACTTAACTTCTGTTGCACCTGATGGAGGAAATGCAATTAAAGATCCAAAAATAATGCGATTAGACGCCAACATAGATGTTCCCGAAGGTATGACGCCGCACATGACATATCATTATCGCTCAGACTTTGACTATCGATGCGCATTAAATACTATTTACAGTATGTACCAAAAAGAATTGGACTTTAATAAGAATTTGCCTGCTTTTTATTGTCCTCAAAATACCAAAAAATCCCTTAAACCTGCAGAAATCACTACTCTTCAACGTCATACCACGATGATTCAATCGATGTTGAATCCAGACTATTCTATTGGAGTAGCCTTTTCTAGCGCGGGCTTAGGGGCTCTGGCTGTTGTTAATTTCCTTACAAATATCGAAGCTGAAGCAGAAAAACTTGCCAAAATTCCTAGCGAACGCAAAGAAATCATGACTCAAATGGCTACGCAAATGATGAAAAAAGATTTAGACAGTATGGGACGCTTAGAGCTTGATGTCGATTCCTACGTAATAGAGAAAGAGCCTGTTATTTCTATTGTTGATAAAAATACACCCTCAAAGAAACTCCACTATTTTCCATGGGGAAGAGGCCTCCCAGAGCAAGTAAAAAGTAAATTTGAATTTCAAGAGGATTATAAAGCTGCAAATCCCTTAGCAGGGGATATTCCTTCAGAATGGATCGATAGCACGATGGGCGTTAGAGACAGAGAAAATCTCGCCAGTCCAAATGTTCCCCTTATTGAAGATCGAACAATTTATACAGAAAAAGGCCATTTAGACCGCTGCATCCATGATATTGAAGGGAATGTTGTGAATGAATGGTTATTGCGTACGCTTGAAGTAAGAGCGGATGATCCAGGATCAGATAATAAATATCTCAACTCGTCACTCATTGAAGCGTTTGATTTAATGAGGGCAAAGCCTGAACTTTTAGATGATGAGCGAGTTCAAAGACGATTAGAGATGATTATAACACGGCCCTATCTTCTGCAAACTCTGCTCCGCTCTAACCCCGCCTATATAGAAAGCTTTGCTAAAGACCTCCAGAAGCTTATTTATACCAAAATAAGCTTAAAAAGAGAACAATCAGCACTATTTTTAATGCATATTGGAGAGATGTTATACCTGCATGCAGATGCTGCCTCTAAATCCTTAGGGCCACTAGATCCTTACAAAACACTTTCTCCCTATGATAACCATGAAATAGTACCCCTGCAGGCTCAGCTAAAGCGGATTGCTAACTCTATGCCTCGCTATGATACAAAATATGGAGAGGCACAAATACCAGGCCTGACGACTATTAAAACTTGGGAAAAAGATGCTACAAAAGATCAAATTTCCATTCAGTTAGCTCTTTTAGATCACTTTATCAGTTCGCATCCAAATATCACGCTAGATACTATTAAGACCATTCCTACAGAAGATTTAGCTCGATTGATTGAGACAGCACCTTTGTTACAGTATGCTTGTCATATCCGTGGACTTCCCGTACATAATTTAAAAATGATAGAAATCCTTGAACATCAGATCTATCCTTTGATACTAAAAGCGGTCCAGGAAGACTCTAAACTCAAAAATGCACTGCTTAATGAGCTTCTTATCAAGAAAGGCGAAACTCCTCCTGAACCAGAGTGGATAGATAGTATGAAAAGAGGAGGAGAATGGACTGTTAGTAAAAATGATCCTTCTTGCTTCATCAACGGTGCCTATTCCATTCAATTACGCACTAATACAGTTACTTTAAATAATAAAATAATCAGACAAGATTCCTCAAAGGCTGAAATTCCCCCTTCGATAAGAAATGAGTCTACTCTCTATCAAAAGTTCTTTGATCATGAATCTATTATTGCTAATTTATCTGCCGGAGATAAGCCTGGAGAATGGAATTTTGAATTTAAAAAGGGCAAGAATAATTATCGCATTAGCTATGACTTCCACACAAAGTCTCTAGTACTCGCTCAGAAAATCAAAACCGGTGAAAATAGCTCTGAATGGTTTCGATTCTTTCAGCCCCATCAAGAACAACAAACTTCTGGAACTACCTATCTCATTCAAGAAAATGGACTCTGGATGAGTTCCACTAATCCTAAAAATGCCGTTTGTATCATTCCTACAAATGATACATCCAAATCAAACCTCATTTTAAAAGCAAATCTTGATGATAAAGGACGAGTATCAAAATTAACTTCACCTGATGGTCGTATTGTCTGTCATCCGGAAGAAAAAGAGTCATTTATTACAGCTACACACCCCAATCAGATCCTCTATCTCAGAAAGCCTCAAGACTCTGAAGTGAGCGAAATACGGTTTTTAGATGTTGGTCTACATCTTATTAAAAATGAAAAAGGAATTTGGGAATGTCAAGACCGTTTAAAAGGAGCTCAATGGCTGCCTCAAGATCAAGCTAAACTTCAAGTTAGCAATTCGTGCTCAAAAAGTGTTCAGGCCATCCAAGCGACCCTTGAAGAGACTTTGCAGCAAAATTCCATTCTTTTGACAAAAGGCAAAGAACAAACTCTTCTCATATGGCCTCATCAACTTGCCCAAAATGAGGCCGGAGATACTACTCTTGAACATGATCCTTCTTTAATTGCTAAACCTGGCATTGTCCTTACCATTAACGAAGAGGGAAAGGTCGCTACCTCTGCTGCGGGCTGCCTCTACCTTTCTTACCTTTACGCTAATCAAGGGGACTATAAATTAGCTGTAAATTATCTAGAAAAGGCAAAAGCTAGCCGGCTTGAATCTGCTGATGATCTCCACGCCTTTACCCTAGTTTCCAACTATCTTCGTATGCTTACACCTAATGGAAAACGCGGTTTAGCCTTTCAGATTAAAGCCGAAAGCGCTTTAGTCAGTATTGAAAAACAGCAGTTAGGCCGCTACCAATATGACCCTGATAAATGGGGCCCTTACTTTGGACAAGTCCAACGCTTCTGCGACCTATATGAGGCTTTCGAAAAAAGAGGTGGCTCAAAAGATATTGAATCCTACCTAACTCTTAACGCACAAGAAGTGGAAGAGCTTAATACTCTAAACAAAGAGGGCATGCGCTTTTACCTGGATGTGTTTAAAGCATCTCATATAAAAAAAGAAAGTCCTGTTCCAGAGCTGGCCATACAAGCATTAAAACCCGATGACTTAAAAACTGATTTTATTGCAACACTGGTTGCCATGGCCAATAAATCCAAAAATAAACTTTCAGACGCTGAATTACTGAATCCACAGCCATTAACAAGTGAATTTATTTTAAGAAACTTTATCACTTACTATAATAAAATTTGTAAAAATGAATTTCATCTAGAACAGCTAAAATTCTTACTTAGACCTCTGGAAGATCAATCATCCATGTCTTTAAATCCACAAGAGCTGCAACTTGTTGCAATGGCTGATCAGGCTCGTCGTCTACTCATTCAATCCGCCTATATTCTTAAAGACTCTCCAAGAAGGAATGATTTATGTATTGAAAAAGAATCAGTACTAGCCTTTGACGAACTTAATTTACTACCTAATCCCGAAACTGGAAAAGTTAAGAAAGCTTATGAATACTTGGGCTTAGTACTAAATGGTTTGAAGGTTACCTATCAAGAGAGATCACTAGATAATTTAGAAGCCAATATTCAAGATGCAATCTATCCCAGTGAGAAAGCAACTCAATTACTAGACAATTTTAAAAGACCTCTTGAACTAATGCTGGGAGAAGCGAATAAAAAAGAAAAATATATAAGCCTGGCTGGAGTTGCTTTAGCAAAACCAAAAGCTAAAAAAGAAACTAAAGGAAAATATTTAATCGATCAAGAAGCTCTAAAAAAAGGTTTTGAGAATGCTAAAACTGAAGGCATCCTCACAGACCTGGAAATAAGCATGATTGAATCCGCCATTGACAAGGAAATATCAGAAACAACTGAACTAGAATTGCTTTTAAAAGTCCTTCAAAGTGAATCTAAGATCTCTTTTGTAGATCATCGAAGAGAAAAAGAGTTAAAAAATCGCATTAATATCTTAGAACAAAAATTAGTTAATGAATTGGATAACCCTCCTTCCTATGCACCTTTAGATACTACGACCACAGATGTTAAATTTGATTTTTATAGCGACGCTTACTTTATAGAACCCACTAAAGAAAGAACCGAAAAATTGGAATCATTATCTCTCCAACTCCAAAATATTTTTAATGAAGATATTGAAAACATCCCCGCAATGGAAAAACAAGAAAATGCTGAAATAAGAGCGGGAATAAACCTTGCTAAGGAAAATCTCATCCAGCAGGTACAAAATTCACGTAGTTTAGAACCTGAAAGAGTAGAGCCTTTAAAAAAATACCTTGAAATTGAAATTCAAATTAGATCAAGGGAGAGAGATAGCGCACGGCAAGAGATCATAAACTGGGCCAAGAATAGCAGAGACCCAAAACTCGTTGCCATGATCAAAGACCCCTCCTTCTATAGTGATCAGGATATAGTAGATTACGTCTTAGACTGCTACCAAATGCAACAATTGCAAGGTTCTGAAAAAGCTGCCGTGAATCAAATAGGTGATACGATTACCCGTTTTCTCATTCTTGCCACTGCAGTTCAACAGATGGAGAGCGCTTTAAGCATTGCCAAAAGCCTAGATCCAAGCAAGACAATTGAATGGAATGAAAACTCCGCTCTAATATACCAAACCCTTACCCGCGGCTTAGACACTAACCGCTACACAGAGAAAGCAGAACGCTTTTCTAGAAAATACCTTGTTGCAGAATACCGTACAGGAAGAATTTTAAGACCAGGTCAAATACTCTATATAGAAGCCTTTAATAAGAATCCCACTCTGTGGGGAAGCCTCCGCCCGGGCCTTGGAAAGACCTCCTACATTATGCCTATCGTAGCAAATCTGCTAGTTGAAAATGGCTTCCTGCCAATCCTTCTAGCACCCTCTGCACTCCAGGACATGAATCTTGCTGACTTTGACAGAACAACCCGTACTCTTTATGGACAGGGTGCTGAGCCTTGGAAATTCCCCTCAGAAACAATCCCCTCTGCAGGTTGGCTGGCAAATATCTACTACGAGCTCTTACAGACACGCTCTGAACGCGAATATTTTGTAACAACAGTTGATACTCTAGCCAATATTAAAAACTCTGCTGTCATGCTAGCTGCACAGCGTAGTAAATTGGTCGAAAAAATCAACGAATCAGGAAAATCTCCAAGCGTTGAACAAAAGATGGCCCTAACAGAAATTGAAAAAAAATTGTATTGGCTTAATAAAATAGAACTCCTTCTCGATGGAAAAAATAAAGCAGTCAGTCCCAGTTTCTTTGGCGATGAGGTTGACTCCATATTGAGCATTTCAAAAGAGATCAATAAAGCATCAAGTGATAAAGTCCCTGTAAATACCATTGCAAGAACTACTATCAAATCCACCTTTGATGTCATTCTTAATAATCCTGAACTAGAAAAATTCAAAAACGTATTACTTCAAGGCATCCAAGCTGGATCAACACAAGAAATTAAATCCCACCTTCCCGAGGTTGCAAAAGCATTACTTAAAAATCCAGATTTCCGCGCCGCAATCCAAGCCGGACAAAAAGATCAGATTCTCGACTCAATTAACGAAAAAGAAATGATCGAATTTCTTTGCGGACAACGCGATGAATTGCCCACAGGCTTACCCGCTTGGGATCCTGACGCTAAAACAAATGATCCAAACAAATACCAACAACAGTGCACCATTGCGGCTGCGAAACGGTTTATCTCCCTTACTCTGCCTAGCATATCCCAACAAGATCCTGGAGATCGATTCGGCTTTAGCAATTCTGTCGAAGGACTCATTGTTCCCAAAGATAAAAAAGATGAACCTCCTGGAACTCGCTTCGGAGATGAATATGAGCTGATCGGATATCAATATCTCGGGTACTTACAAGCCTTTAAATGCCAAAGTACCTCCTCAAAAGATCCTAAAAATCCCGATGCTCTGCTCACCTCCACCGAGTTCTTTGTCAAAGCTGTCGCTACACTTCAAGAGCAACAGCCTGAACTCTACCAAGAACTTGTACAAGATGCTGAAAAATTAGCAAATAGATCACCCCTTTCTCGCATAGAAATCGCCCAAGAACTCATCCAACAACCGTCACTATACAACCATCGCCTCAAAATTTTAGAAGATATTGTCTGGCCTGGAGGATATATCAGCCGTTATAAAGAACAAATTGCCCTCTCTGTCCAATCTGTTGTAAACGGTAGAAATGTAGGCGGTGTCACTGGAACCCTCAATCCTTATGCTCTCCCTAACTATGACCCCAAAGCGAAAAGTGAAGGCTCTTCCCGTGAAGTTGAAGCGGAGACCTTCTTACAAATGGGTGTTAACCATCCTGCAGGCTTTGATCTAAAAGTGGGCAGTTTTAATGAAACTAGTATCATGGATTACTTCAATGTACTGCTTCATCAACACGACTGCAAAGCCATCATCAATGAAGGCGGCTATGGAATGGAGGGATTAACAACCTTAGAGTGGGCAAGAAGCCTTCAAAAATTAGAAAATGGCAAAGACCGCTCCTTCTTGATCATTATTCCTAATGCAGAAGGACAACGCAAAATTCATCTACTAAAACCTGGAAAAGAGCCTATTGAATTTTCAGGAAAAACCCTTCCACCTAAGTGTGTCTGCCTATTTGCACCTCAAGATACGCGTGGAACGGATGTGCCCATCCCCCCAGGCCGTACTCACTACTTCCCAAGCAGAATGGCAAACCTCCAAGAAATGGGACAGTCTATCTGGCGCGGACGTGGCACCGGTGGTAGGCATACCCCTGAATGGCACGTACCCGAAACCATGCTGAAAACTTTTGGAGATAATAAAGATACACTCGGAGATGGCATTGACGCTCTCAAGAAAAAAGGAGTCGATCAGCAGGGAGGCTTAAACCTCAAAGCACAACTTTTCCGTATCTCCGATACAGCGACAAGGGGCATCAGACAATGCCTATTCGCACCCATAAAGGAAATGGATAATGATGCTTACTGGAATGAAAATAATGATACTATCATCATGGCAAATACTGTAGCTCAAGATACCCTATTCTCCGTATTTAGATCTTATTTCGTCAAAGACAAAAGCATTAATTTTGAAAGCGATTATCAGCCCTCAAAGCTTGTTCAAACAGAAAATCGCATCGAGCAAGCCTATACTGATGAGATTGATCAATTAAAGAGTAAAGAAACCGAAATCATTGACGCAGCTGCAAAACTCCTTACAAAAGCAAAAAGCGATTTTATTACAGAAATGGGAGAAGAAAAATCGAAAGAATTATTAACTAAATTTTTTACTTACTATCACGCACAAGCCGAACCCAAAAATATCCAAAATGCTCTTGATCAACTCTTTGAAGGCCTTAAAGACGATTTCCTTACCCAAGCGATTGATGAACTACCCGACGAAGTCAAAGAGAGCTCTCACCATTTTAAAGAAGATCTAAAGGCCATGATCTTAAATACTGACAAGTCCATGGAAACGCAGATGAAGGATCACTTAAAAGCCAATACAACAAATGTCGTCTATGCCAGCTCCATTGCAACAGGCCTTGGCTACACAGCCATGAGCACAATAGATAATATGGCCTCCCTTTTTGGTTGGACACCCTTTAAAGCAGAAGAACAGGCTCAACAGAGTATTGAGGAACAATTTACAGAAGAGCGTATCGAAGGCCTCGATCAAATTAGAGAAGGTTACAATCAAATTTCTGAAAGTAGAAATGCATTAAACAATGAAGACTCAAAAATGCTTTTACACGTTTTAACACAATTTGGAAACGCAGTAAGCTCCTTAAAATCAGTCTCACAACAGCTAGAAACAGAGAAAAAAGAATTTATCGAGCATAAAGAGACACACAAAAAATTCGTTCCAGAGCAAGTTGTCCAAAGTGCAGCCGGAGTCGGTGGTTCTCAAGAACAAGTGCAAGAGCAGCAGATGCAGCAACAACAGACTCAAGCCACAGTAAAAGCAGAGTCCGGTGATAAAGATGACTCTCTAGATTTACAAAATCAATTTGCTAATTGGAACTCGCACCAAGACGCCCACCGTCCTAATTTTTCTCCCAACACGATGAAGCCAATAGATGGGATTCTGCCTAATTGTGGACTAAATGGAATCTTTCTCACCGTAGAGATGCAGAAGATCTTTGACCGTCTACCCTCACTCAATGGAAATCCGATTGGAAGGATATGCGTTAATAACAATGGCGATGTCGAACTCATCTCTAAGCTCGATTACCATAACGTTATAGGTCCCATGTGTGATAGATTTAGAAAATTGCCAAGATATGATGTAAGAAGATTTGATGTCTTTTTACCCACACGTGATGGCATCAATTTTGTGGCTTCAGCAAGAAATGAACAGCCCAATATTAATGACCCCCGTATAACATTACGCATTGCACAGCTAAAATTTATTCTTGGTTACCAGCCTACCATTACTGAAATACCCATTGTAACCAACTGGATTAAAGGATTAAAACCCGAAGAAAAGCAAAATCTTCAAACTTGGTTACAAAATAAAGGCAATCCTAACAGCGCCTTTGTCAAGAGCTTAATTTAAAATCACACCTCACACAAAACATATTTAACGCTAAGTTCGCGAAGATAAATTAAACGCAAAGGCGCGAAGGCGCAAAGAAAATTTTACTTAAAAAATTTCTTTGCGCCTTCGCGCCTTTGCGTTTAATTTATCTTCGCGTTTAACCTTATCGAGCTTACCGAGAGGCTACTAACGCGCCACTTTCGAGGAGATGGCTGCGCAACATCCAAGCCGTTTTGTCATGAACGCGGAGTCTTTGAGTATAAATGTCCGCCAATGCCGGATCACCCTGCTCATCAGCCATGGCGATACCCTCTGACAAAGCCTTTGACATCGCCTGATGGTCTTGGTGCAACTCTAACAGCATGATATCACCATCTAGATTCTCGTCACTCTCTTTTAAAGAAGCAAACTCCAGAAAACGGCGCATCGAGCCTAGCGCTGGCATATTATATACCCGCATACGCTCTGCGAGTAGATCTGCCGCTTCCGCTAAGTCCTCATACTGCTCTTCAAAGAGCTTATGCAGAGAGCGGAAGCGAGTATCGACCACATTCCAATGGAAATTCTGCGTTTTGACATATAGGACATAAGTATCTGCTAACATACGAGCAAGGTATTTGAGCAACTCTTCATGGTGAGGCTGGGAACTATTGCGCTTTTGCATATTGAATCCTCTGTTTTAAACAATTTGTACCATATTCAAGAATTTTTTACCCGTGCCCCTGCCCGTGCCCGAAAAAAATTGCCTTGCGGTTATACTAGAATACAGCCAAAATTATTTCTTTTTTAGGAGACCAATATTGTCAGTTTTTAGCTGGACATACCAATTCGTCCTAGGAGGATTAGTCTGCGTCTATTCTCCCAAAGCGCTCTACGATTATGCCGTTAAAGGCAAGTACCGCAAGAGTTTAGGTCAACGCTTTGGCAAAGGCATCGCCGAGCAAAAAAATCCTGAAAAACCTCTTATTTGGCTACATGCCGCGTCCATGGGAGAGACCAAAGCAATCGCTAAATTAGCTAAGCAGATCCAGCAAAATCACCCTAACTACGCTCTACTTATCTCCTCTATCACCGAAACGGGTCACGAAGAATCTCTGCGCTCCATCCCCACAGCCGATTATCATATCTATCTTCCTCTCGATTTCTCGCCCTGCATAAAGCCTCTACTACAAAAATTTCGCCCAGAGCTGATTCTATTAAGCGAAACGGAAGTCTGGTGGAATTTTCTTCGTCTCGCCAAAGAGCAGGGCGCTAAAATCGGCATCGTCAACGGAAAAGTCTCGGACCGTTCCAATAGCCGCCTTAGTCTTCTCCCGAAGATAGGCCAAAAACTCTACAGTCCTGTGGATCTTTGTTGTGCACAAACTATGGAGTATGGCGCTCGATTTCAGTCGCTAGGAGTACCTCGCGTTTTAATCACTGGAAATACAAAATTTGACATTCCTTCTGTCAGTACATCTCAACTACTCCCTAATGGATTTGATTGGATCATAATAGGCTCCACTCATCCTGGTGAAGAGGAAGCTCTTGTCCCTCAAATTTTAACTCTTACCAAACTATTCCCCAAACTGCGCATCGCTGTAGTACCGCGTCATCCAGAACGCTTCGATACAATTGAGCGCTATCTTTCGACGTTAGAGTGTAAAATCCAGCGTTATTCAAAAGGTGTCTCAGGCGATTATCAGATCCTTCTCGTCGATGCCATGGGTATTCTAGCGCAGATCTACTCACAAGCCAAAATTGCCATCGTAGGCGGCAGCTTTGTACCAGGCATTGGTGGTCATAATATTGTCGAGCCCTGTTTAGCAAGCACTCCAGTCCTATTTGGACCTTATATGGATGGGCAGAAGGAGATGCTAGCTCTAGTGAAAAAGATGGAGGCTGGAAAACAATTGCCTTCTGAGAACATTGCAAAAGAAATAAAAATGCTCTTAGATGCTCCTGAAAAGCTAGCAAATATAGAAAAAAATTGTTTAAAATTAGCTCAGGAAAATCAAGGGGCTACAGAAAGAACTTATCAAGCCATCAAACCCTGGTTAAACAGTCATGACAGGTGAGGAATTAACGTTAGCCGCAGTAGGCATTATTGGTCTTTGGGCTTTGGGTGCGCTTATTGTTGCTTTTAGAAGCAATTTCTTTGCCAAGATAGAAGAGAAAAAACTGCCTCCACCCTATTTTGGATGGTATGCGCTGATCGCATTTTCCCTGTATTTTATTTTTCTACTTCTTCCTTTAGTCTTGTATGCGGTCTATTGTAAGGCTTTTGGTCCATGCCATCCCACAAATGTGTCTAAAACAATTGCCGTTGACATAGGAATAGTTTTAAGCGTCCTAGTTGTTCTATTATTTGCTTATAATACACGTGCCCTCCCTTTTATTTTTGGAAAAGGCCCTGTCCTTAAAAAAATGGCAAAAGGAGCCTTATGCTGGCTCTTGGCCTATCCTTGCGCTGTTTTTTTAGGAATCCTAGTCAAATTATTTGTAGAGCTCTTTGTCGACTATGCACCTTCAACCCAAGCCGCCGTACAGTTCTTAAAAGATGTCAAAGACCATCCTACTCTCTTTGTCATTAACGCCTTTCTACTTGTAGTGGTTGTCCCTATTCAAGAAGAACTTATATTCCGAGGATATTTATTTAACGCACTCAAAGGCTTTTTTCCATTTAGCCTGGCTTTGCCTTTAAGCGCTCTGGTCTTCGGCGCCATTCATTATGATATCACGCAAGGATTTAGCAACTTTGAACTTTTAACCATGATTTCGACTCTAGGAATGGTTTTAGGATGGATTTATGAAAAGGAAAAATCACTCTGGGCATCCATTGGATTACATGCCTGTTTTAATTTAGTCGGCGTTCTTGTTATAGTCATTTTCTAACATTTTATAATTATGACAACTCCTGAACAAAAACTCACTCCTATGATGCAACAATGGCATGCCTGCAAAGAGCGTGCAGGTACTTCTGTGCTGCTTTTCCGTATGGGAGAATTCTACGAAGCCTTTTATGATGATGCTCTGCTGCTTGCTAAAGAACTCGATCTAACCTTGACAAAACGTCAAGAAATTCCTTTAAGCGGTGTCCCTGTCCATACCGCCGAAATCTACATCGATAGGCTTGTCGCTAAAGGTTACCGCGTCGCTATCGCCGAACAAATCGAAGATCCTAAACATGCCAAAGGCCTTGTCCAACGCGATGTTGTACGCACAGTCACTCCTGGAACAATCATTCAGTCAAGTCTACTTGCCGACAACGCCAATAATTACATCGTCTCTGTCACACAAGTAGGTTCGCAATTTGGAATCGCCCTTCTCGACATCACCACCTCTGAATTCAGAACGATTGAAATATCCGACCTGTCTCAGCTATTCCAAGAGCTCTACCGTATCCGCCCATCCGAAATCGTCACCTCTCAAAAATGGATGCAAAAGCATGCAGAGCTAATCCTTGAAATGCGTCAATCGTGGACCTGTATCATCCTTGGTTACGATAACTGGCATTTTGAGCATCAACAAGCGCATGACTACCTGGCACACCATTTTCAAGTCATTTCTCTCGACGGCTTTGGCCTTAAAGGCATGGTTGCTGCCATTAATGCCGCTGGAGGGCTGCTCCATTACCTACACGAATCCCTCAACCTACCCATCGATCATATCACCTCACTCTCAACGTATGCTGCCAGCCAATTCATGGCCCTAGACAGAGCCACTCAGCGGAACCTAGAACTTACCGAAAGTCTCTTTGACGGAAGCAAAAGAAATACTCTTCTCTCTGTGATCGATGCGACACAAACTCCTATGGGCGCCAGGCTGCTAAGGCATTGGCTTAAACACCCTCTTCTCGATCATCAAGAAATTATTTTACGTCAAGACAATGTCCAATTTTTCTTTGAACGGCCATCTAATCTTTATGGCATCGTACAGGCTCTGCATGGGATCAGGGATCTCGAAAGACTAACCATCAAAGCAGCTTCAGGCTACGCCACACCTAGAGATCTGGTTGCCCTAAAATGCACTCTCGAGAATATACCTGTACTTAAACTAGCTCTCGCACATTGTGGACAACTACCTCCTCCTATTGCCAAAGACTATCACCTCCTCGAAAACTGCCCCAACGTCGCTCCTCTCATTGCACAGGCCATTATCGATGAACCACCCCTACGGCTGAACGAGGGCAATATCTTTAAAGATGGTTTCCATGCAGAACTTGACGAATTACGCTCCATCAGCCGCGACAGCAAAGCCTGGATCACTAACTACCAAGCACAACTGAGAGAATCTACTGGCATTAAAACCCTCAGAGTTGGCTTTACACGCATGTTTGGCTACTACATCGAAGTCAGCCGCGGACAGTCCGATCGCATGCCTAGTCAGTTTGAGAGACGTCAGACATTAGTGAATGCAGAACGCTTCATCACACCAGAACTCAAACAGTTTGAACAGAAAATCTTGACAGCGGAAGAGAAGTACATTGCGCTTGAATGCGAGCTGTTTCAGGCACTTCGCCAGCAGGTCGCCACCTATGCAGCGTCTCTGCACGAGACTGCCAAGGCTCTAGCCCGCATCGATTGCACACAGTCTTTAGCCAACATCGCCCTTAAATATGGGTATGTAAGACCAATTGTCGACCAATCAGACATCCTAAACATTACAGAAGGCCGCCATCCCGTTATCGAGTCCGCTAATGTCACAACAGCCTTTGTACCTAACGATACCCTTCTCGATAATACAAGTAATCGGCTTATGGTCATTACTGGCCCTAATATGGCCGGAAAGTCCACCTATATCCGACAAGTAGCGTTAATTACTATCCTCGCTCAGATCGGATCATTCGTGCCCGCCAAGTCCGCGCATCTCGGCATCGTCGACAAGATCTTTACCCGTATTGGAGCCAGCGACGACCTATCGCGAGGCCTTTCCACATTTATGGTTGAAATGACCGAGACCGCCAATATTCTCAATAATGCCACCCCAAGATCACTAGTAATCCTAGACGAAATCGGACGCGGCACAAGTACTTACGATGGCATTTCCATCGCTTGGGCCGTTGCAGAATACCTACTCACTCAACCAGAATGTAGCGCTAAAACGCTCTTTGCCACACACTACTGGGAACTCACAAAGCTAGAAGAGCTCATTCCAGGAGCAGTCAACCTCAATGTCGCGGTCCACGAAAACAACGGACAGATCCATTTTCTTCATAAAATTGTACGTGGGAGCGGAGATAAGAGTTACGGAATTTATGTTGCACGCTTAGCAGGTCTACCTTCACATGTAGTATCCAGAGCCTACGAAATCCTTCAGCATCTCGAACAACAGGCCGTTCAAAAAAATATCTTTACTCCACCGACACCCAAAAGACCAGCGCCGAAAAAAAATCTTAAAACAGCTAACCCCTATCAGCTCACCTTCTTTAATTAGGTCCATCATGAAAAAATTTTATTTACTCATTATTACTCTCCTTTTAGTTCCTCTGCTACTTTTTGGAGGCTATCGTTATAAGCTAAGCATCGCCTCAGTCTTCCAAAACGAAGCCGATTACCTAAAAGAATGGATCGAGTTTCATCGAATCGTAGGCGTTGAACATTTCTACCTCTATAATAACGAAAGCTCCGATCACTACATGGAAGTTCTAAAGCCCTATGTCGACAAAGGTATTGTAGAACTGATTCAATGGCCCAATCTTTGGCCAGATAGATTATTTTTTGAAGGTTGCCAAATTTTCGCCTATGAAGATGCCCTCTCACGAGCACGCAAAGAATCCAAATGGCTAGCGCTGATTGATACAGACGAATTCATTTTCCCCACTCAAGGTGGATCACTCCTAAAATATCTCGATAGAAACTACGATAAATTTAGCGGAGTAGCCATCAACTGGCAGTGCTACGGGACTTCAAATGTTATTTTACAACCTGGCGAGTTAATGCTCGAAAAACTCGTTCTCAAAGCCCCTGAGAACGAATTCAAAAATACCTGGTATAAAATGATCGTCAAACCCAAAGACGTCACTCAATGCGCTAGCGTCCACTTTTGCCTCTTTAAACAAGGAAAGTATGCCGTAGATACCCATAAAGACCCATCAATCCATAGCCATCGCTTTATTTATACAGACTGCCTACGCATCAATCATTACTGGTTTAGAGATTATCACTTCCTTCACAACATTAAGATGCCACGCTACAGAGTTTGGGGATGGCCTGCTGAAGCTTTACCACTCACAGACGAGATGTTTAGCGTCGTCGAAGACAAGTCAATATATATCTTTCTTCCTCAGCTCAAAAAACAAATGGGGTTGTAGAAGAATTAAACGCAAAGGCGCAAAGCCGCAAAGAAATAAAATAATTTCTTTGCGCCTTTGCGTTTAAACTTTAAATTTAGACCATTTCTTATTGATGAGCAGATTATACCGAGCTTGTGCTGCAAAATATAATTTTGTTTGGATTGTTCCCTGAAGTAAGCTAGGAGAGTCAATGGTATACAAATCACTCTTTTCTTCTTGATTTGTACTACTCTGCCCTTTGCTATAACTATATCTCGCTTTAATGGTTCGATCAGTGCAAAATTTAAGGGGCTTATCCCACTCTTTTGTTAATGAAAATATGTTTTTTGCCACTCTTGTAACTTCATCGATGTCATAAGAGTCCTCAATGAATACTACTATCCGTTGATCACCCCTATTTTTTTGATTATAGTTAACTTTTCCTGTCGAGCATTGTAGACCATACCCCAAGGCACCCTGACTATAAGATTCTCTAAATAATTGCCAGGTAGTATGAAACTTCTCTTCAGGGACATAAATCACAAAATGTCCACTGTTTGCAGTAATGCGAGGAAGTCGTGTATAAAGTGATTCAGGAACGGGCTCCTGCATCCATGGATGGCTTGCAATGCTAAGAGGGTCTTCTGAGTAGGGGCATTTGGAAGGATCAGGCCGAAAAAATGGCATTCCGGCTTTAGCTACTTTCTTGGATATTCGTCCGCTGAAAACTAACTGATCATCTTGTTTTTCAAAATGGGCTGTATAACTTGTTTTTTCCGGTTTATTACTTTGCCGTTCATGCCACTGTCCTGTGGCATAATAGGCTGTTTCAATTGGATTTGGATCTAATGAAGGCATTGGATATTTCCTAACTAAGAAGTGCTCCCGGAGGTGCTCCAGGCACGGTAACAACTTGTAATTTGTCTCCCCATTTAGCTGCCAGCAGCATGCCTTCACTCATGATGCCTCTCAATTTTGCTGGCTGTAGATTTGCTACTACTACGATAGATAAGCCAACGATTTGTTCAGGGGCATAATACTCTGCAATCCCAGCCACAATAGTTCTCTCACCTTTTCCATCATCAAGTTTTAATTTGACTAACTTTTGACTGCCATCCACCTTTTCTGCCGCCAACACCTTTGCAACCCTTAACTCGACCTGCCGTACCTGATCTATAGTAATGAGATTTGTCGCTTCCTCTTCCTCTTGAACAGGTCCACGCAACTTTGCAATTTCGGCCTCAATAGCCGCATCTTCTAACTTTTGAAAAAGGATCTCCGATTTTCCTAACGGCTGCTCCCCTTTCAACTCATCCTGCAAATTAATCTCTGCTTTCATTCCTAACATTCTCCATATCTTCTCCGCAGCTTCTGGAATAATAGGATAAGCTCCTAACGCTAACAGCCGCAGGCACTCCATGCAATACCGTATCGTGCGCGAAACACTCGCGCGATCTCCCTGTTTAATCGCTAGCCACGGTTTCTGGTCATTAAAGTAGACATTTCCCTTTTGTGCGATCTCCATCAGCAGCTGACATGCTCGTCGTAGCCGGAAGGTACGGTAGGCTTCTGAAAGCTCTTCAAATAGAGTCTTGATCTCGCTTAAGAACTTTTGATCGACTTCTTGAGGATCTTGTACTTCAGGTACTACAGCACCGCAGTTCTGCGCAGCAAAAACCAATACTCGATTGACCAAGTTGCCAAACTTGCCCACTAAGTCACTATTATTTTTGGCTTGAAAATCCTTCCATGTAAATTCCGAATCTGAAGTTTCAGGAGCATTTGAAGCAATGGCATAGCGGATCTGATCGCTTGAATAGCGCGTTAAAAAATCATCAAGATCGATAAACCAGCCATCTGACTTGCTAAACTGCTTTCCTTCAAGCTTATAAAACTCATTCGCAGGCAGTTCGTCAACTAATTTATAAGGTTGTGATTGTCCCATGCACATAGCTGGAAAGATGGCTCCATGAAAAGGAATATTATCTTTACCAATAAACTGCACCAATTTAGTTTGTGGATCTAGCCAGTAATCTTTCCATAGCTCTGGCGTACCCTTTAACTGCGCCCATTCCATTGTAGCAGAGATATACCCAATAGGAGCGTCAAACCAGACATACAAAACCTTGCCCTCAGTATTAGCTAAGGGTATTGGCACGCCCCACGTCATATCGCGGGTAATAGCTCGAGCATGCAGCTCTTCAATATACCCCTTAATGAACTTTACAACATTAGACTTCCAATCCTTCGTATCCAACCACTCCAACAACTGCTGTTTAAAGTTCTCAAGCTCCAAAAACCAATGTTTGGTCATTTTGCGTGTTAAAGGCGAATCCGTTAAGCGAGAGCGTGGCGAAATTAGATCAATCGCATCGTAAGAGGTACCGCATTGACCACATTCATCGCCTCTGGCCTTATCATAGCCGCATTTTGGACAGGTACCAATCACATAACGGTCAGCCAAAAACTTTTTATCCTTTTCTGAATAAAGCTGCTCAGTCACCTTCTCGACAATATGTCCAGCCTTAAATAGATCTGTAAAAAAAGCGTGAGTCACCGGAACATGTCCAGGCCATGTTGTGCGGGAGTAATGGTCAAAAGATATATTTAACTTTTCAAATAATTTTTTGTTTATTCCATGAAACAGATCCACGTGCTCCCGCGGCTCTCGACCCGCAAGCTCCGCACTCATAGTGATCGCCATCCCATACTCATCCGACCCACTAATATAGAGCACATCATGCCCCTGTAATCTCTGAAAGCGTGCATAACAATCCGCCGGCAAGTATGCTCCAGCCAGATGACCAAAATGCATCGGTCCATTGGCATAGAGCAGAGCAGATGTAATTAAAATTTTTTGCTTATGTTGACTTTTGGACTTCATTAGGTAATACTAACTTAATAGGTTTCTGTATAATCAATACTTCAAAATCGGTTCCAGGCACACATTTCCAGCCTAAAACAACCTTTGTATCCACATCAACGTAGAGAGGCCCTGGCTTTGCCATGGCAAAACTAGCTTCAATATCGCGTGGAGATGAGTTTGGAGAGGAAAAAAGGATCTGAAAACCCTTCAACGAACCGTGTAAACGCTTGATTTCATCCTGTTGATGATGAGTTAAACTTCCCCACGAAACAAAATTTCCCTTGTATCTTTTTTGAATAAAGCTCCAATCGACCTTAATTGTGTCATACCAAGTGATTGCGTCTGAAAAAATACGCCCTGTATCCCTGCAAAAGGCCGCATTTTTCAATTTAAACATCTTATTGTCATAGGAATTGTGCTCATACAAGTAGCGCAGAATCTGCTCTTTAGAATAAAAAGTCAGCGTTTCGGCCCTTCTTAAGGGAGTACCTGTATAGGGCGAAACACTATCTTTCTGTTTCTGTATCCAAAAGCCTGCGAAAATTGCAATGAGCAAGGAAGCAGAAACCAATAAAAGCAGCAGACCTATCCACAGCGCATCCGAACGCAGACCTTCCTGTATAAAATCTACTGACATAGAACGCTCACCCTCTTGTGCTATGAACGAGCCGAACTATTTTTTCTCTTTAGGTTCTTTCTTACTATTTGTGGGCGACTGCACAACATAGTTGGAGGATTGAGAAGAATCTTCATCTTCATCATCGTCAAGCATCTCTTCAAGATAGTCCTTACCTTGCGCTATTTCTTCAAGGACGATATTAGCTGGATTCATTCCAATAACGTCAATGCGGACACGCGCTCCCCGACCAGACAAAATCATGTTTTCCGCTAATTTGATAGCATGATTAACAATGTCAAATTGATTAATAAATTTACTTGTTAAATACTCCGAGGTTAAGTGAACTTTGACCTCTCCTCTCTCTCTTTTATCCATGCTTATTCCTCTTTAATTAGAAGCTTTGGACAAGATGCATCGAGCAATAGCCGACTGATCTTGTGTTCTTCTGCTATAATAATATTTATCAATGCAGAGCATGCAATCTCTAAATCCTCATTGACAATAACATAATCGTAATTTATTGCCGCTCTTAATTCTTTCGGTGTCCTCGCTAAGCGTTTTTCAATATCTTCCTGAGATTCTGTACCACGGCTTTCTAGACGCTCTCGCTGAACCTTTAGGGAAGGCGGCAGGACAAAAATATAGATGCCATCTTTTTTGTCTTTAAGTGACAGTCCACCCTCGGTATCTATCGTTAAGACCACATGCTTTCCCTCTTGCTGCATCGCTTCAACCCATTTGCGAGAGGTCCCATAATAGTTTCCGCAAAACTCGACAAACTCTAAAAAATCGCCAGCTTGGATCATTTTTTCGAAGCTCTCTCTAGAAATAAAGTGGTAGTGCACACCTTCGATTTCATCAGAGCGAGGATGGCGCGTCGTGTAGGAGACACTAGCAACGACCCAAGGCAAATTTTCAACTAATTTCTTTACAAGCGTCGTCTTACCCGTTCCAGCCGGAGCACTCAGAACAATAAACATCCCTCTAGATAGGGTTGGAGAATTGGTTTTAGTGCAAGTTCTCATAAAAAATTAGTTCTCTGTGATCTCTTTTTTTTAGAGCCGCGAATGCGGCAAAAGCATGTAGCCACAGGCGTGAGCCTGTGGGCAAATGTAATCAAAAAAACAAAGCCGCGCTAGCGGCGACAGAAATCAACTAAAATGTCCAACCTCAATCTGTTTGGTGAACGTACTCATGGACCCTTTCCTGTCGCCGCTAGCGCGGCTCATGTTTATTTTGACCATACCACAGGCTCACGCCTGTGGCTACATGCTTTTGCCGCATTCGCGGCTAACTCGTGCTTGAGTGCTCTGTGGTTCATTCGATGTTTTGAACCTGTTCCTTAAGCTTCTCCACCTCAGCTTTCATCAGCAGGCCCAAGTTAATGACTTCGATATCGGGAGATTTTGCGCTTGCGGTGTTTATCTCTCGGGTAATCTCCTGTAGAAGGAACTCCAGTTCCTTTCCCACACAAGACTGATCAGACAGAAGTAAGCTTTCCAAACGATCTAAATGCGCCTTAAGACGGACACTTTCTTCTGTCATATCTACCTTATCAGCATAGATACACATTTCCCGCATTAACCGCTCTGCGTTTTCAACACCACCAGGAACTGCAGCTTCTATTCTCTCTTTCAACCGCTCCTGCAGTCTATCCGGCGCATTCTTAGCCTTAGTTTCCATCTCATCGCGCCACTTCTTTAAAGCGTGACAACGACCCATCAGGTCTTGTTGAAGGACCTTGCCTTCACGTAATTTCGTCTCTAGAGCAAGTTTCCAAGCCGCTTCCAGGCCCTCTCTCAACTCTCTCCAAAGAGCTTCTTCATCTTCAATTTCGGATTCTACACACATCAGCTGAGATTGCCCAACAAAGAGCTCTAAGGGCAGATGGTGACCAGAGGAATATCCCAAAGTGTTCGCTATAGTACGCCATGCCAGCGCATACTGCTCTAGAAAAGATACGTTGACATGCACTTGAGGAGGCTTAACACCCTCGGGAATAATGGTCACCTTAACAAATACTTGACCGCGGTGAATCTGCTGAGACATGAATGTACGGATTTTTCCGTCAAACCTGAGCATGTTTGAAGGCAGAGCACACTGGAGTTCAAAATGTCTCTTATTAATCGAATTGATTTCGATGACTACCTTACCTAGAGAGGTAGTAGTGCTGCTACGGCCATAGGCCGTCATGCTCTTTAACATAGTGATAAGAGAATACCTTCAACTGTGAATTCAGTCAATTGAGATCGTCAATTGTTTTTTGCAACAGGGAGTCGGCAGTTTTTAATTTCAATATTTAGCAATTCCAGTTGTTCCAGATTTTCGTTTAGGACATTCAGTTCTTCGGTATCTTGCGTCTTTTCAGCTGATCGCATCCCGTTTTCTAGAGCAACTTTAGTTTGATTCAAACACGTCTCTAAATCTATTGAAAGCCTTCCCGCATAATAATCTCTTAACAAAAGATGAGCGGAAAAATTATAAAACCTTGCTTTGAGAGTAGGAGATAACGCCTCAGCAAGAGGTTGATGAATCGTTCCTAGATTGCAACTCAGATAACTATGCACAATTTTGTTCATATGCGCTAAATGCCCGATATCTGACTTACTAAAGTCATCGAAAATCTCATCGAATGAGCTATTAATCCCTTCCAAATCAACTTTTATACCCGATTGAAATAAGTCATGGATCTCTTTATTAACAGGTCGTTCTAAACGAAACAGTCCTAAGTATGCGTAAAGACGCAATTTATCGTCTGTCGCTAGTTTCAAAGCCTGATCAAGATCAGATGTAGACTTTTCAAAAAAACCTTTGATCAATGCATACTTGCAAGCAACGCGCTGATTCGTAAAAATTTTGCTATACGAAATTTTAGAAAATTCTTTTTGTTTACTATCAAACTCTGCAAGATTGTAAGGTTTTTCAAGGTACTCGATAAATAGATCTAAAATCTGTTCTCTTTCAGTGACCTTGTTATTAAACCAGCAGAAGAAAGGCTTACCGATAAAACAAACAATTTTCGTGATTAACCCTACTAGTCTCCACTCAACTATTTTGTCAGATGGTACAAGTATAGCATTTACACTGGGGTTTTGTTCAATTTTAAAAGAAAAATTTTTGTTAACCGAAAATTTGATTGAAAAGGGATAACTTTTAACAGGATTTTTTAAAGAAAAGTTAAATTGAGTCTCATAAGATTGAGCCTCTGTCTGGATAGTATAACCCGTCAGTTCTGGCAATGCAGAACCAATTTCTCTAAGCTTATCACTTAGACCTAATGTTGAAAATACACTCATGGTATTAGCGCCTTATCGCTGCCATATTCCCAGCCGGCACGGGCCAGGTTAGAGCGCGCATTGGGGTATAATTCTTCTAAGGTCTGCAGAAGATCTGCGGTCTTCTTCCTAAGCGATTTCTGCCCCACCGGACAGCGGCACATCGCACGCAAAAAACCCTTACTTTTCGCATAATTCACGATCAAATCCTCAGGAACAAAAATTAAAGGGCGAATAATCGTCACCCCATACTTTATCATGGGAACTTTTGCCAAATTACCGGCAAATTCTCCCTTATGTAGCAAATTCATCAACAAAGTCTGCACATGGTCATCCCTATGATGTCCAAATGCGATATAGGTACTCTGATTAGCCTTTGCTGTATCAAATAAAAGCTTACGACGCTCGCGC
>JABDDJ010000027.1 GCA_013287645.1 Chlamydiota bacterium
TACTTCAGTGTAGTTGGTAACATTGTCGAATTTCAACTGCGCTTCCCCGTTCCAGTTTACCTGTCTCAACACTTTGGCTTTTGAAATTTATGGGATCTCCGCTATACTCGTCACAAACATACAGATATTGAGGATTTTTTTTCATGAGTTACTTGGAAGAAATTAGAAGCCAAATTAATTTAAGAGACTTTGCTAAGCTACTCGTCCTTTGGGAAGAATATGCTACCAACGACACCGTTGATGTAGATGAATACCTAGAAATTTTAAAAGTCATTAAAGCCTCCGATTTAGCCATCCCTTTTGGCAAATATGTAGAGCATGGACTCCTTCTCTGGAACCTTATCGATGATCCACAGAAATCCTATGATGTCCTTAGACTCATCATCGACCTCCAAACAACAAATACTCCTACTCTCGCCGATATCGCCACAGATGTCCTGAAAAAGAAGTTCGTTAACGACCCCGAATACAACGAACGGATCCGCCTTTCTGGCCTCCGCTCTCGACAAAACTTCCAAGGTGCCATCTCCAATTATGAACTGCTCGCACATATGAAGAAAGGAAACTTCGTCTTTCATACTGGCGGCTGGGATGCTGGTGAAATCGCCGAAGTCTCTCAAGTGCGTGAACAGCTAGCCGTTGAATTCGAATTCGTGGCTGGCCGTAAGCACTTTACGTTTGTCAATGCCTTTAAAACACTCATCCCTTTGCCCAACGAACACTTTCTAGCTCGTCGATTCTCTAATCCCGACCTCTTAGAACAGCAAGCACGCGATAATCCCAATGAGGTGATTCATGCTCTGCTACGCGACTTAGGACCTTCGACAGCTACCGAAATCAAAGACGAACTGTGCGAACTGGTCATTCCAGAAAAAGATTGGACAAAATGGTGGCAATGGACCCGTTCTAAGCTAAAAAAAGATCCGTTTGTTGAAACACCTCAAACCCTGAAGCAGCCATTTTTACTGCGTAAAGCTGAGCTGACAGAGAAGGATATGCTTCAACAAGCTCTACAGCAGACTGTCACCCCTAATGAGATTATCCTTCAGTGCTATAATCTCGTTCGCGACATTCCAGCCGTCCTAAAGAACCCCGATGTCAATAAAATGTTGCGCAGCGCAATGCTAGGCTTACTCGAAAATCCCTCTGCAGATCCTGCAGTGGCCATTCAAGTCAGCATTTTCTTTGAAAATACCTTTAATGAAACACTTGAAGAACGCAGCGTCGCAAGCCTAATTCAAAAAAATACTAATATTCCTGAGCTCATCGAGCAAATTGAAATTTTAGCTTACAAAAAACGAGCCTTGGTCGCCGTTCGAGAGCATCGGCAAGATGCAATTCCACTCTTTCTCCACCTCTTTAATGCCCTTACCAGCGCACCACTGCGCGAATATGTATTAAAAGAGCTCAATGAAGGCGAAGGAAAAGCTCCACTCTCTGATGTAATCAACGAACTCCTTCAGACTCCGACCAAAAATCCAGAGCTCTTTATCTGGTACTTCCAAAAGATCGTCAGCAAAGAGGGAAAAGATCTGCCCTTTAGCGACAGAGACAGCCAACACATCTTCTTCGAATCATTCCTAATACTCTTTAACTCTCTCGAACTTAAACTCGAGTATCGCGAACTCGTCAAAAAGATGTACGCTCTCCTTTCTGGTCAGCGCTTTGCCACTGTACGCCAACTCCTAGAGGGTACATCGCTCGAGTTTGTCAAAGAATACTTGCTACTCATTAGCAAATGCCAGACACTCAGCGATCACGACATCAAAATCCTACGGTCATTAGCAGAAGTCGTCCATCCTTCGTTAGCTTCTAAAAAGAAAACACGCGCCCAAAGCCTCACCGATGGCCACATTATCTGGTCCACCGAAGAGGGCTACCATAAGACAAAACAGCGTATTCAAACCATTGGCACTGTCGAAATTATCGAAAATGCCCGCGAAATTGAAGCAGCCAGAGCACATGGAGACCTTAGAGAAAATTCTGAGTTCAAATTTGCCCTCGAACGGCGAGCGCATCTACAAGGTCAGCTCAAATTCCTCTCCGAGCAGCTTAATCGTGCCCGCATTATCACCAAAGATGATGTTAATCCCAACGAAGCTAGCATTGGAAGCTTGGCCACCATTAAGCAGAATGGAAAGCAAGAGACCCTTACCTACACTATCTTAGGACCTTGGGATGCAGATCCCGAAAAGGGAATTCTCTCCTTCCAATCTCAACTTGCACAAGCTATAATGGGCCTAAAACGGGGAGATATCTTCCGCTTTAGAGATGAAGATTATACCCTAGTCGAACTCAAAACAGTCTTCGATTAATCCATACTAAGGAACTCCTATGGAACTGGTCATCGCCACGAAAAATGTCCATAAAGCCAGGGAGTTCCGTGCCATGCTGCAGAATATCCCTCAGCTTGATATCGTAACCCTGCACGCCTTTCCGCAATACATTCCCCCTGAAGAAACCGGATATACTTTCCAAGAAAATGCCCAATCAAAGGCGGAGCATGCCGCACGCATACTCTCTAAATGGGTGCTTGCAGACGATTCAGGGCTTGTTGTACCAGCCCTTAAAGGAGAACCAGGTATACGATCAAGGCGTTATGCCAGCGATTCAGCTACCGATGCTGAAAATAGAAAAAAGCTTCTTAAAGCCATGCAAAACCTCGCCGGAATCGAGCGCTCCGCCTATTTTGAGTGCGCACTTTGCCTGGCCAATCCACAAGGAGTCCAAAAGGTAGTCACAGGTACTTGTGAAGGAGAAATTAGCGAAGAAGAGCACGGCAACAATGGGTTTGGCTATGATGCAGTATTTTCAAAATATGATTATGGCGGAAAAACCTTTGCAGAACTTCCCGAAGAGGTAAAAAATAGAGTATCACACCGAGGAAAAGCCATTGAAAAAATGAGCTTGCACTTGCATGCGCTATCTCATTGACGGCTATAACCTCATCTTCCGCACCCTCTCACCCATCAAAAACCTCTCCGATAGCCGTCAAATAACCCTCAGCGAACTAAGCCAAAAGGTCACTGTATTAGGACTAGATGCTACAATCGTATTTGATGCACAATATACCCCTGAAGAGAGCAGTAGAGGACACTTTGGTAGCCTCGAAGTCCATTTTACAAGCTTTGGAGAGACTGCTGATCATTGGCTTATTCAGACCATTGAAGAGAGCTCAGAACCCTCTCAAATGACCATCATTACGTCTGATAGACAACTAGGCGTAATAGCTAGTCGAATGGGAACCCATGTCGTTAAAGTTGAAGTATTTTTGGCGTGGTTAGAGAAACGCTGTAGAAATAAACTCCATAAAGACCAAAAAAAGACGCTTAAAAAACAGGTAATAATACCTCCAACTAAGATCAAGAAGCCCTCAACACCCCCTCCCGAAGCAGCCATAGAAGAGTGGTTTGAGCACTATCATGAAGTGTTTTCTAAAGATCTTCTACCCCCAGAAACCCTTCCCGAAGAGAAGCCTATAGATCTGAACGAATACTACGAAAGAAAGTTCAAAGAAAGACTTGAGAAAAACGAACCAGATTAATTGGAGCGTAACGGGGTCGAACCGTTGACCTCAACAATGCCATTGTTGCGCTCTACCAACTGAGCTAACGCCCCAAAACTGAACGACCTGAAGTTTACTCAGAAAGAGGATTTCCCTACAAGGAAAATCCTCCGAAACACTTAGTAGAAATAGTAGTAAGTAGGAGCTTGAACATAGGTGCGGTATACAGGTACTGGTTGAGGAGCATAGTAGACAGGTGCAGGCTGAACATAGACAGGAACTGGTTGAGGAGCATAGTAGAATTGAGGAGCAGGGCTAAAGACACGGGGAGTTAAGTTTAAGTTTAAGCCAAAGTGAAAATGCGATTTTGCTTCTAACTTTTGACCACCAAAGCAAAATAAAATTGCTAATACTGGAATAATAAATAAAATGTACTTCATATAAATACCTCAAAATAAATAGGTTACGCTATTATCATAAGTGTTTATTCAATTATTTAAAAGAGATTTAAACGCAAAGACGCAAAGGCGCAAAGGAATTATTTTAATCTTTGCGGCTTTGCGACTTTGCGTTTAAATATTAGGTACCGCCACATAATTGAAGGTCCCCACAAACTCCATCGTGTACTTCAATTCGAAAATCAAGAATTTGAATATCTCTATCATTTTCTCGACACGATCAGGCTCATTGCGAGCCATAATCTCCAGTACAATCACTGGACGGCAGCGCCTGATAGTCTCTCTGGCACCATTCAGAACAAGAAACTCACAATTTTCTGCATCAATTTTTATCAATGACACATTGACAAAATTCAAGCTATCTAACGTGGTCACAAATACTTGTGAACCACCTGTGCTCAAAGATGTTCCACCCTCATTTCCAGGAGGTGTTTGAATTTCACCAATCCCTATCGCATCGCTTAGAGCACAGCGATAAGCCACTACATTTTTGCATTCATTGATTTGCAGGTTCATAATCAGTTCAGTATAGAGTTTTAGTTGAGGCTCAAAGGCGATTGTACTCCCCTCATCGCCCACAAGCAGCGACATGGATAACGTATGAATACCTATGTGAGCTCCCACGTCAATAGCAGTAGATCCTGGACGGATATATTTTCTTAAAAGAGCAGTAATTTCAGGTTCCCATTCACGCGACTGCTTGATCACATCCTTAATAAAATCAGGTATAAGATCTATTAATAGCAGCCTATACCCGCTTCGGAGGACCTTATATTCTTTAATCGGAAAGTTTTTGAAATAGACAAAGTCCTCCGGAACGCCCCTGGACCTATGCGAAGACCCAGTATCGATCATAGTAAGATGTGACAGAATTACCTGCGGATCGGCAGGCTGAACCCTATAAGGAGTTTTGTAGTAATAATTGAAAACCGGCAGAGAGTTCTCTAAATTGGCTAAGGATAAAGCGACATCGCTAAACTGAGAAAGCATCTCAGGATACGCTGGGATATTCTTCACCTCATTTTCAAAAAAGCGAATAATCCTCTCTCTCAAAGACTGAATCTCGAATCGAAAAAATAAATTCTTGTTTAAACGCATCGAACCGATTGCAGAATTCACCTGCTTTTCCAGCTTTTCGACCTCTAAGCTAATCTCTTGATGCTCTTTCTGCCACGATTCCATTATCTCCTCATCGAAATGTCTTAACCGATTTTTCTAAATGCTAGTTGAAAGCTACGATTTTCAAAAGGGTTCATCCCAAAAAGGTTCATGACAAATTCTTTCAAAAAGAATTGATTAACACAAATAACAAAAAAGTGCTCACCTGTTTTTGTGTCCTTTGTAATACTGTATTGAGCTGGAAATGCTATTTCTTGATCAAATTTTTCTTGTAATCGTTCAAAATTAATATTTTTATTAAATGGGTTATGGTGAGGTATATCAGAAAAAACTTTAATATGTTGGGTTGTAGTACTTAATAATTCATAACCGAATGACTTAATAAAATTATTAAAATTTATGAGGGATGAAGAACTTATACAAAGACCAGGAAAATAAAGAATACCATTGTTAATATAGTTTAATTGATATCTAAAAGGATTTATGTAAGCAAATTTTATAAATTTGTCCTCATCTATCCCTGAAGAAAGCGTTTTTAATGGTATATTGAGAGTAACTTCATCTGCTTTATCTTTTTTGACCCGCTTTATACCCAAAGTTATATGGAAAGGAAATGTTTGAGGTAATCCATATTTTACTCTCAATTCTTGTAATTCAGGTGCTTCGACTTTCAGCAGTAAAATTTCAAAAACTCCTTTCCAATTAGGTGGATTAGCTTTTTCGAATTTTAGGGGTTTGAAAGAATGTTGTTTCCCTAATTTCGTGGGATGAATTTTATTTTTATATGTTACAAAATCTTTAGGAGAAATCAGAGAAATATGAGCACCTACAGAGTCTATTCTATTAAAAAATGGTGGCAACGAATATCCTAATTGATTCAATAGACCCTGAATTAGAGTATGTTGAATAAACACATCATTAACTTTTAAATAGATAAAGTAACCGTTAGTTAATAAAACACCATTAAAATCAACGATTTGATCTTGTATAGTTTTAAAAATCAAATTAATGATACTTTCCTTGGTGGGATGAGTATCGATCGATCGTTCGGGTGCTACCTCTGGTGTGGTTTGGAATTCTGCAACATCATAATCACTAAAAGGAAAATCGGTCTTAATATAGTCAACCCATTTTCGCGTCCCTAAAACTATACTGTGGTCCTCTTTTAAAGGCTTTAAACCGATTGACTTTCTGATAGTATTAAAGGGAGTGGAATCAAAACACACAGCAACCTCTGATGTCCAAGGTTTTCTAGATGCATTAATATTATGTTTAAATTTAATTGGTATTAACTTTATTAACTTCTCATCTTTTTTTGAATAAATTGTTCGACCTTTGATCTCCCGACGAGAAATTATTTTAAAGTACTGGCTAGCGCTTTCATCCACTTCAGAAGGGATAAATCCTTCAGATTCAATAAGAGGATTTAATTTTGTAAAGTGTTCAGCTTTAATTTCTAAGTCGAGACCTACAACATGATCGATCTCGTTTCGAAAATTAATCGTACCAATAATAGGTTTTTGCTTGAAAAGATCAAATATTTTATCTGAAAGCCTTGAGATTGCATCATCAATATCATTTTTTTCAAGCGTCAGTAATGCTTCCTCTTGGGAATGATTACTAGACTCTTTTATTCCAATAATAATTTGGTAGTTCTCTTCAGAAGGATCTAACCAGAGATCATATCGAATGGCATCGAACCATTCTCTTTTTACTTCAAGTACAACTAGATCATAAATGCCTTTAGACCAAGCTATATCTCTTTGAATTTTAACTCTAACTACCTCTAACTTAATCTCAGAAGATAACGACTGCAAATATTCGGCTGTCTCTTCTCGATACTCAGATTCTATTTCTTTTTTATCAAAAATTTTAAAGTGTGGTCCGCGTGGACTATCTATGAAATTGGGTACTTTAAAACCTGCTTTTTTAGCAATTTGTGAAAGTTTTTTAAACTCTTCTATATTTAACAAAATGTATGTATAACCAGCTCTTAGAGGAGTGCCATAATAATCACACTTTAATTCCCCTATCAGCGGATTATCCCTTAAATATGTGCAAACCTGGCTACAAACATCAAAAAATATATCAGAATTGTGAACAGTAATGTGATTAGAAACGGAAGAAGTAGTTGCCATTTTATTAACCTCGCATAAAAAAAGAGCAAGAATAACAGAATAAGAGAATAAAAGATAAGATCTAAATTAAACGCAAAGACGCAAAGGCGCAAAGTTAAGTTTCTTTGCGCCTTTGCGTCTTTGCGTTTAATTTTTTTCTACCATAGCACGGCTGGAGGTTGCTCATCTTTATCAAACCCTACCGGAGCAAGAACCAAAACCTCATTAATGTCTTCCAAATTACCTGCAGCGGGTTCTGCCTCCAACGAATAATAATAGTCTCCCTCGCTTAATGGGGAGATTTTAACTACTTCGCCTACAGGTAATCCTGGGGGAAATATGCCATCGAACCCTGTTGTGACAAGTAAATCTTTTAATTTCAAAATCGGCACCGCATCGCTCTCTTTTAAAGACCCCTCTGGAACGCCTCTCCGCAAATCTCTTGCCGGCCCTTCCTCATCAGCAAAGTCATAATTAAATCCTATTCCCTTTAACCTCTGTCCCATTGTCCGCCATAAGGGCATGCTCGATCCGCGTATCTCCCCCTTCGCCAGTAGCAATGTGCCACTCTCATCCTGAAGTTTTTTTACTAAAGTTGTCAACGCTTCCGATAGCTGCTCTTCTCGGTTTCCTAACTGTCTAGCTAATGTTTGGGCCATCTCTGCTAACCAACGGTCTCGCCAGCCTCCTCGGGCTGCTCGGACTGATATAGTTAATCCCGAATCGCTAATCAACCTCACACGGCTCTGCTGGCGGCCTACATAATCGATCACCCCTACCACAGCACCACGTACAAGCACAGGACTATTTTTAGCAATATTCTGCTGCTCACCTACATCAATCCATAATGAACTACTCCAAACAACGGGAGAGCGATAAAGCACTTTAGCCGGGACTCCGTTTAGCTGATCCTCAAGATTCTTTGAAATACGTTCCTTATGTTTTTCTGCTCCTCGGATATTCTGCAACATAGCCATCTTGTCAAGCAAAGCAAGCTCTTGTTGGACAAGCTGTCTCAACTGTGCATTTTCGAGTTCTAAATTTGTTTTTCTCTCTTCGTGCGACTGTATAGACGTCTCTGTTCCAAATAGCCTCCAAACAGGAGCTAGCAGAGCTGAAAGAGTTCCTCTTAAGGTCTCACCATAGGAGCGGGAAACATTAAAAATAATCAACAATACTACCAGAGGGATTAAATAATAGAAAATCGACTGCTTCTTCATTTCTGAAAGGCTTCCAATATGCCAGAAACTACCCAAGCGATAGTGTCATGATTCAATCCAGCCACATTCATACGGCCACTTTCCAACAAATAGATCGCCTTCTCTTTCCTAAGCCACAAAACCTGTTCTTTTGTTAAACCGGTTAAAGAGAAAAAGCCTTTGTCTCTTTGAATAAAGGAAAAATCCTTTGTAGCACATCCCTGGGAAAGCTGCGAAAATAAAGCATCGCGCATCGTCTGCAGTCTTTGTCGGATTGAGGTCAACTGATTCACCCAGACTTGGTACAGCTCTGGGGTATTCAAAATGGTTTTTATTATCCTAGCGCCCTGTAAAGGTGGTGTAGAATAATTTCCTCGCACTAACTGCTTCAAATTGCTCAGCACTGCCTGAAACTGGTCTGCCTCTGGCAAAACGACTGATAAAATGCCCATCCGTTCGCCGTAAAGGCCAAAGTTCTTTGCAAATGAGGCTGTCACTAAAGGCGCATGCTCTTTAGCAAACAATCTAACTCCATAAGCATCCTCGTCAAGGCCTCTTCCTAAACCTTGATAGGCTATATCAAAAAAGGGAATAATTTGTCGGTTAGCTTTAAATATTTCTGAGAGCACTCTCCACTGCTCTTCCGTTAAATCACAGCCTGCCGGATTATGGCAACTAGCCTGAAACAATACCGCAGACTGTTCTTTTATTTCAGAAATCGCCTCGCATAAACGATCAAACAGAATGCTATGGGTACTGAGATCATAGTAAGGATAACTTTCTAGCTGCAGCCCCGCGCGTGAAAGTAACGCTCTATGATTCGACCATGTGGTTTCAGGAAGATAAATCTTACTCACTCCACACTCTTTTAATAACTCACCACCTAAACGAAGAGCTCCTGAAGCGCCTATCGTCTGCAGCGTTACCAACCTTTTTTCTTCGATGCATAGGGCCTTTTCACCAAAGATAAGGCGTGCGACAGCCTCACAAAAAGCAGCATCTCCTGAGATTGGCAGGTACTCTTTATCCAGCTTTTGAGTCAAAAGAAACTCTTCTGCCTGGCGAACAGCGTCGAAGACAACAGGAACGCCATGCTCATCCTGGTATGCGCCAATGCCTAAATTTACCTTAAATGGCCGAGTGTCAGCTCTAAAGAGAGGAGGTATTCCTAAGATAGGATCTTCGGGTTGAACCACTAGTTTTTCGTACATCATAGCTAATACTGTAACAATCTTTGATAAAAATCGCTACTTATGACAAAATCAAAATTTGAGTTGCTCTAAGGAGGAGTTATGCCTACTCTAACGTCTTCAAAATCAACAACTTACGAACAAATTCGCTCTTACCTCGGAAACGAGGCTGACAAATTACTAAATCACACCTGCAAAGTCCCCAAAGACCAATTAACCATTCCCAGCCCAAAATGGATCGACACAATAACTATGTACAGTGATCGCAATATACGCGTCATGTGCAACCTGCAAAGATTATTTGATACTGGCCGCCTAGCAGGAACTGGGTATCTCTCTATCCTGCCCGTCGATCAGGGCATCGAACACTCTGCCGGAGCTTCCTTCGCTCCCAATCCTATCTACTTCAACCCTGAAAATATCGTCCGCCTCGCTATCGAATCGGGTTGCAATGGTGTCGCCTCCACTCTGGGAGTACTAGGCAATGTCGCTCGCCGCTATGCTCATAGAATCCCCTTCATCCTAAAAATTAACCATAACGAACTCCTCTCCTACCCCAATAAATTCGACCAGGTACTCTTCGCTAATGTAAAACAAGCCTACGATATGGGCTGCGTCGCCGTCGGTGCAACTATCTACTTCGGTTCTCCAGAAAGCACTCGACAAATCCACGAAATCAGCGAAGCCTTCTCACATGCACATGATCTAGGCATGGGGACCATTCTCTGGTGCTATCTACGCAACAACGCCTTCAAAGTTAACGGAACAGATTACCATACCAGCGCTGATCTAACCGGGCAAGCCGACCACCTCGGAGCTACCATCGGTGCAGATATCGTCAAACAAAAATTACCTACAAATAATGGCGGCTACAAAGCTCTCAATAAGGATAAGCAGAACTACGGCAAGTTCAGCGAGCTCATGTACACCGAACTTTGCACCGATCATCCTATCGATCTCTGTCGCTACCAAGTCCTCAATGGCTATAATGGACGCGTAGGGCTGATCAATTCTGGGGGTGCCTCCACTGCCGACGACTGGAAAGATGGCGTTATCACCGCGGTCATCAATAAACGCGCTGGTGGTATGGGCCTAATCATGGGACGCAAAGCTTTCCAAAGACCTTTTAAAGAGGGTGTAGAATTAACAAACGTTATTCAGGATGTCTACCTGTGCCCTGAAGTCACGGTTGCATAAAAACAGAGATAAAGGACAAACGACCTTAACGACACTAAGGACCTTAAGGACTGTCCTTAAGGTCCTTAGTGTCGTTAAGGTCGTTTGTCCTTTTGTGTTTAATCTGCTCTTTGTTAGAATGCTCTCATGCAACAACACTCTATCGGCATTTGCGTCCTAACACTAAACGCTGCTCGTCACTTACCTCATTGCTTACCGCCGCTGCTCAATTCTCCGCTAAACCCTACTGTTTTGGTTGTTGACTCCTCCTCGAATGACAACAGCGTTGAGCTTGCTAGTGCTCTTGGCGCAAAAACAGCCATCATCCCTTGCGCATCTTTCAATCATGGAACAACACGCGAATGGGCGCGTCATCAGCTCAACACTGATATCGTCGTCATGGTAACTCAAGATGCCTACGCCTGTGATAAGCATGTCCTTAATAAACTAGTCGCTCCTCTCCTAGAAGGCAAAGCTGCTCTCTCCTACGCAAGGCAGATTCCGCATTCTGGCGCTACACTATTCGAAGCGTTTCATCGGCATTTCAACTACCCTCCCCAGAGCGAACTGCGTTCAAAGCAAGATATCCCTCATCTGGGACGTCAAACATTCTTCTGCTCTAATTCTTTTGCCGCCTACAGAAATGACGCTCTAGATTCCATTGGGGGTTTCAAAAAAGTTTTATTAGGTGAAGATACTCTCGCATGTGCAGAATTAATCCATAACGGGTATTGTGTTGCTTATGTAGCCGAAGCGTTAGTCCATCACTCCCACAACTACGGATTGCGCCAGGAGTTTCAACGACACTTTGACATAGGCTATGCGCGTCGGCAGTTTGAACAAGTGCTTGCAACCACTCGCGGGGATAGCGATAGGGGTAAGACATACACAAAAGCTCTTCTAAAAGAGCTTTGGCATACGTCGCCTCATCAAATTCCTTATGGCTGCATGGTTTTATTAACTAAGTGGGTAGGATATCAACTTGGAAAGCTTTGCCAAAACACTCCTGAACGCTTTAATCAATTCTTCAGCGCTCATAAAGGATTTTGGCTTGAAAAGAACCGCTCTGAGCGATTATGATCTATATGCATCGGGACTGATAGCTCAGTGGATAGAGCACCCGCCTTCTAAGCGGGTGGTCGTAGGTTCGAATCCTACTCAGTCCGACTTATACCGGAGATTCAGGGTATGGTATTGATTGGAGATTTCTCTTCACCTCCCGATCTTTTCGAAGGAATCCATATCGTTTTTGATGAATTCAATACGAAAGCATTCCACTCCCTCTCCCGACGTAAGCAGTTCAAACGCATCAATCAAATACTTCTAGAGTTAATCCAAAGAGCTCCTAAACAAGTTTTTCTCTTAGGTGCTATAGTTGACTATATTCAAAAAATTAATGACTTAAAACTCTTTTCCATTCCTTATACAATCACTCTCTTCGAATTCTGGCTCAATCATTTCTCCGAAGTTACTACCGAAGAACAGTATGAAATCCGCGCAAAAATCATGGGCAAATCCCTCCCACGCGATGCCTACCAAGCTTACTTTCCCATCGGTAATGGACTAACTTTCTCCGGTACACATTTCGTCGTCGCTCACCTCTCTCCCGATATCGATACTACGATCGCCTCATTCTGGGGATGGGTAGACGCGTTTTCGGCTCGTGTAGGCTCTGGTCAGCATACCTGGTGCCTTCCAGGCGGACCCCCCTCTTCACCCTTAACTCCTATTTATCACGATCTCTTTGGCAAAGGAATTTTTACATGCACTGCTCGCACTGCGCTTACATTAACTTTGACAGCTCAAGACTTAGTTACTAAAAAAAATCTTTCCAAAGAAGATGGCTCTGTTTCCATCAGCACCATAGACCATGGAATCAACGAAAAAGCTGTCATATTAGTAGATGAACAGGGGCACTACAAAGGGGATTGGCGCAGTTCTGATATAGAGCCTGTACGTCAAGTTATTGTTTTATTTAAATCGTGTCTACACTGGTTTGAAAACAATCTACACATTAAACTAATCTCTCTTTTTGCCTCTCCTCAACTACATGTAGACCAAGTGCAGCAATTTATTGCGTCTGCCTGCGACATAAAATTAGATCAATGCGAACCCGTTCAAGAGTTTAACGATAAACAAAAAGAGGACTTAAATCAGTTCCTCATTAAAGTCTTAGGCATTCCACAAGGCCTTAATGGCTCGTTCCGCGACCTTAGCGAAGCGATGAACGCCTTTGAAGTCTATGAACTCGGCCTCTTTATCCAAGAATTACAAAACCTCTTTTACTCTAACCTCTTTGATGTCCAAGGCACTCTTGTCGAAAACCGCACCACCATTCTCAATCAGATTGAACGCATCATCATCCAGCTCGACATCGCCATCCACTGCATCAGAAACTATGTCGAATGCCTAGATGTCTCCGTCTTAGTTAAAGAGAGAGTCACGGCACCAGGACCCGAGCAGTACATCACTCTCAACAGCGAAGTAGACGAAATCCGTCTAAAAATGAAGTCCTACAACTACCTCACAGTCCTTATCCCTGAAGAAGGAAACAACACCTTCCCCGTCGGAGTAGTTTGGGGCGATACCCTCCGTAAATCTGTCTTAGGAACAGCCTCTCTCAGAGACTTTAGCAGCATGGATGAAGTGCGTATGGCCCCCTACCTCTCAGTTATCAGCGTCATCGACCATCATCGCTCCTCTCTAGCTACCTCCTCCACACCCTTAGCAATGATCAGCGACGCCCAGTCCACCAGCGTACACCTTGGTGAAATCGCATGTGCGCTCAATGACCGCTATAGCTTAGGTGGAATGACTTTAGAACAGGTTCAGGCTCAGCTGAAAGAGCTATCGGAAGCTCCACAGACGTCTCAAAACATTCGTTTGCAAAGAAGATTATTGAAAAAAATCTCTGTCGCGCAAACTCAAAGCTCTTCGTATATTCATCCTAAACGAGAATTTGCCGAATACCTCACCTTCTTAATCGGAATTTGCGACGATTCTGATCTGCTCAACAAGGTCACCACCCGCGACATCATGTGCGTGGTCAACCTTTTAAACCGCATGAAATCTCTCATCGAAAAAAAAGTTATCGAAGTCATCGACCTCGACGACATTCCACGCAATGCACAGTTTGCTAAACAGGCAGCCAAACGCATCCTAAAGTCGCCTGATATGCACTCTATCTATAAAAAAATATTTAGCTATAAAGAAGAAGAGATCGAAAAACAGATTAAACTATGCGGTGAAGGCAAACCCCACGAACTCTTTGCCGATACAAAAGAACAAAATAAATGCTGCCGCGTTGGCCAGATCAAACTCTTTAGCTCCAATATTCCCGCATTCGAAAAAAATCGTCAAAAAATTATGGAACAATGGTTGCAAAACTCATACGACGTTGTGCAAACTCATCCAGAGATCGATTTTCACCTTTTTATGATCAGCACTATCCCAAGCACTGATGAAGTCTATGAAGACCGCGTAGGACGTTATGTGCATCAAGACGAACTCTGGTTTTGGGGGCCTCACCAACGCGAAGCACTCGCACATCTAAGCAGCTTTTTGCTAGCTTTTCAGAGTGCAGTCGAGCTGCAGAACAATCATCTGTATTTAGAAATACTCTCTGGAGATAATGCTCAACCAGAGATCGAAGAAATTTTTCGTCGACACTTTTTACCAGTGCGTCTTTCACTAGTCAAAACATCGCAGAGAATCAAACCATGGGCCATTTTACGCTATGATGCGGGCTCTATTAATTCGCGTAAAGCAACTATTACGCCCTATTTGCCACGCACCCTATAGCTAACTAATCAATGCTCGTCTTCTAATATCTCTAAGCTCACACGAATTCCATTTCGGCTTGCAACGGACATTAGCAATGTACGAATAGCATTAATCGTTTTACCCTTCTTTCCGATGATCTTGCCTATATCGGACTTCTCAACGGATAATTCGATAATCAGGGTCTGAGTACCCCCAATCTCGTTAATTTTTACCTTATCTGGGTGGTCGACGAGGTTTTTCACTATATAAGCTACAAATTCTTTCATAGCTCGATCCTTGGTATATCTGTTACTGGTCGAATAGGTTTGAAGGTAGCCCTTCTTCAATTGTTATGTTAACTTATTATTCTAAAATTATCTACTCAAAAAAAATTGCCTTTAGTAAAACTACTAGGGTTTCTCTAGTAACAAAAACTTTAGCGTCTGCATGTCCTCAGGTAACGGCACGCTAAACTCCAGCTCTTGTTTCAAAATAGGATGCCTAAACCGCAGATTTTTTGCCAGAAGCATTTGACGCTTAATGCCATAACGCCGATTAAAGCTATCGCTCCCATAGAGCGCATCCCCCAATAAAGGACATCCAATATGCTGCAAATGCACACGTATCTGATGCGTTCGCCCAGTATGCAATTTCGCCATTACAAGGCTGATTCCTTGCTTCGTAGATAAAGTGCGAAACTCTGTCAATGCGGCTTTTCCCTCTTCACGCACGGCCATCTTTTGCCGTTCTACAGGGTGTCTTCCTATAGGAGCTGTAACATTTCGCTCTCCAGGATTTCCCACGCAGAGAGCCAAATATTCTTTATCCACTTCTCGCGCCGCAAACATCTCCACTAGAAGACGATGCGATAATGCTGTCTTTCCAGCAACCATTAGCCCCGATGTATCTTTATCCAATCGATGCACAATTCCAGGACGCAAAGTATCCCCTGACATCTCCAAATTACAGTGATGCATTAACGCATTTACAAAAGTCCCCGACCAGTGTCCTGGTGCCGGATGCACTACCATACCCACAGGCTTATTCACTACGATGATGTGCTCATCCTCGTAGATCACATCCAACGGAATTGCTTCAGGCTTAACATCTGGAGGAAGTAACTGTTCGAAATGAATTTCAATCAAAGACCCAGAGGGAATAGCTATCCTCTTCTTTTCAATGGCCGTTCCATTAAGAAATACATTACCTTTTTCGATCAGGATTTGAAAATAATTACGCGAATGCACATTTTGATACTGCAGCGCAAGAATTTTATCTATACGCAAACCATCCCAATGTTCAGGAATAATTATTTGATCAACAGGAGAATCTTCTAACATTGTTAAAATATAACAAAAATAATAAATTAATAACAGTATTTCCTAGAGCGTGTGTTATTCTACCACTTTTGGCGGAGTCTTTTTTAGTCGATCAAACTCCTGCAATAAGGCCGTGACCTCCTCATCACTACAACTTCCACTCTGGATTTTTAACCGCAACTCCTCTCGTTTACTCATCCACTCTCTCTCTAATAACTTTTGCACGACTGTTCTAAATAATCCCTCCGATCTCTCCAAATTCACCTTACGAAAATGCAGATCATGAATAAGCTCTTGTACTTCGGAATCACCCAAATGAGCCGCTAGAGTTAAAAAATCACACGTCTGACCTATTTCAGCAGCCTCTTGAATAGTCTCGAAGGCCCTACGGCATACCGGTACACAAAAATGGGAGGGTTTCAAATTTTTTATTGCTAAAATCGCAAAATGCGGCTTCAAAGGACCTGTTATCACCAACCATCTCAGCAAATCACTCTCCAAAACTCTGTCAGGATCTATTTCCAATGTCCCTGCAAATGCACTTTTCTTTGTAAATACATGCGTTGGCGCTATTCCCACGCTTCCTACTGCCTCCTCAGGCAGCTGTAAAATTTGCGCCAACCGCCGCAAACTCTCGTGCACCAACACAGGCTCCTCCCATTGACGTATCTGCCTCACAGACTCATGCACAAGACCATTCTTTCCCGCTGGCGACGAAAGATCAAACTGCATCGACAAATGCTCCACAAGGAACGCAAGATAATCACCAGACCCCTTAAGCAACTCCAAGAACGCGTCGATTCCTTTCGATTGTACATAACTATCCGGATCAGCACCCTGAGGCATCTGCATCACCTTCACACCCACTCCCGCCTTGGCGAAAAGATGGCCTACCTTAAAGGCTGCCTCCCTGCCAGCTTTATCGCTATCAAAAGCCAGAAAGACTTCCCTAACACCCAATCCTGTAAGCTCTTTTAGATGACTCTCTCCAAAAGCTGTCCCTTGAGACGCTACCACTAGATCCAAGCCATGGAATAACAGACGCAATGCATCGATCTGCCCCTCTACAATAATCGCTTGCCGCTCCTTGGCCATACGCCTGCGCGACTGATCTAATCCAAAAAGAACCTTACTCTTTTTAAACAGCGGAGTTTCACTCGTATTGACATACTTGCCCCCAAAAGTCTCCTCCTTAAATTTCCGCCCAGAAAAGCCTATTACCGACCCAGAAGCATCGCAAATCGGAAACATAATTCGGTCGCTAAAAGGATCACGCAATCCCTTCGCACTCTCAGATAGAATACCCGCTTCGATGAGTGTCTTTTCTTGAACCCCTACGCGAGCCATCGCCTTACAAAATAGATCCCTTTCAGGCAGAGCATATCCCAGCCTAAAACGCTGAATAAACGCCAAATCAATACCTCGGTTGTAGAGATACTTACAGGCCGCATGCCCTTGAGAAGTATGCAATAAAAAATGATGATATAGCTGACACGCTCTTTCTAACGCCTGTTTATGCGCAGCTTTATCAAACTTATCCCGCTCAGAAGCACTCTCAACAACTTCCAAAGTTACTTGATAACGCTGAGCCAACATCTCTACTGCATCAGAAAAAGAGAGCTTGGCATGCTGCATCAAAAAACTGATCACATCCCCATGAGCACCGCATCCGAAGCAGTGAAAGAACCCTTGACCTTTAGTCACATGGAAAGAGGGCGATTTTTCATCATGAAAAGGACATAGACCCTTATACGAAACCCCACTCCGTTTGAGCTCCACATAGGATTCGATTACATCGACAATATCGACACGCTGTTTAAGCGTTTCTAAGCTTTCTTTAGTAAATAGAGGCATAGAGCGCCATACTAAGCAAATCCAGCCAAAAATTCAATCTAAATAAAATAACTACTTAATTTTTAATTATCCTTAATAATTAAGTAGTAAAATAATAATTTAAAGCGGAGTATATTAATGTCACTTGTAAATAATGAACTATTACGATTATCAACATCTAACTATATTCAATCTAAACCTCTTGATCAATTTAATCCTTCAACACAAGATCTTCTAGTACTCAACGATTACGTTAAAGATCCGGACCTTGAACCCAACGAACTTGCCTTAATAAATAAACAAGTCTCTCATTTAGTGAATACCTATGGCCAAAAGACATTTTTCCAAGTTATTTTTGAGATCTTTAAAGAGATTTTTTGCTTAACTACCGATACAACGTTAGAAGAGAAGGAATATAGAGAAGCTCTTATCACATTACAAGTCTCCATTATAAATAAAATAGATTCTCCTAAAAAATGCGAAAAAAAACTAAAGCTAGAGATACATTTAAAAGATCATGATTTCAAAAATCAGATGTATGAATATTTAGATATCAGCGATGAAATGCGTTACTATGCACTCACAAGTGAGTGGGAAGCCAAAAAAAAATACTTCGACTTTGTCTTCGATGGCGATATAAACCATCTAGAAATCACTATAATGACTATCGGTTTTGATGATTATTTGAAACAGTTAATTGAAAAATCAAGTGAAGAAAAGGTCCTAAAGGACCTCCTAGTGCTCTATCTCTTAGAAAGTAAAGCCCAAAAATTTGCTGAAACTGAATTTTCTACAATACCCGAAGATAATCTTTGCTACATTGTAGATTTCGACGAAGAAGATGACGAAAGAGAAGATGTTGTGCGTAATAGAGTCAACTTCAATAATTTATTCTACTACGCCACCAAGGATATCTCTGACGCCTACTGGAAAACAGTTTTCCAAGATTGGCTAACTTAATTTTTCCTTCTTGATTAATCTCTTGCCTTAATACGAAAGATTACTAGAGCCGCGAATGCGGCAAAAGCATGTAGCCACAGGCGTCAGCCTGTGGGAGGCCAAATTAAACACTAGAGCCGCGTTAGTGGCGACAGGAAAAGATCCATTGCTGATTTCTGTCGCCACTAACGCGGCTTTATTTTTTGATTGCATTTGCCCACAGGCTGACGCCTGTGGCTACATGCTTTTGCCGCATTCGCGGCTCTAGTGACCTTTCGATCTGCGAGAGCTTTCATGCTATCCCAAAAGTTTAAAACCCAAAACTCAGGTTAATAACTAGCATTTCACATATTGTGGTAACAAAGTTTCCATTTTTTAACAAGAAGCGAGCAAAATCATAAATCGTGTAGACTTACTGCAAAAAATGGCGTTGCAGAATGGAATGTATTAGCGGAAGCATCGAAAGGATCACCTACCAGAGCGATGAAAACGGCTATACGATCGCTCACCTAAAAGTCCCTGAAAAAAATGATCCTGTCTGCATTGTGGGAGTCATGCCGGGTGTTCAGCCTGGCGAATGTATTCGATGCTGGGGTAACTGGAAAAAGCACCTTGTCTACGGCTGGCAGTTCGAAGTAGACCATTTCAAAAGCGAAATCCCTGCCGACATCAATGGTATCAAAAAATATCTTGGATCGGGCCTCATCAAAGGCATCGGCCCCTCCTACGCCGAAAAAATTGTGGATGCCTTCGGCGCTTCGACCTTTGATATCCTTGAAAGTCACCCTGAGCGTCTTCTCGAAGTCAAAGGTCTCGGAAAAAAGCGAATCGGTCTCATTATTTCCTGCTGGACAGAGCAAAAAAGTATCCGCAACGTCATGATTTTCCTGCAAGGCTATGGCGTAAGCAGCACCTATGCTCAAAAAATCTTCAAGACATATGGCACTAACAGCATCCAACAACTTAAAGAAAATCCTTACGCTCTCGCCAGGGATATCTATGGAATAGGATTTAAAACCGCCGATCAGATCGCAAATAAACTTGGCATGCCTCACCACGCTCCTCAAAGGGTGGATGCCGGCATCGAACATGTACTTCTAGAACTCACTAGCGAAGGTCATGTCTGCTATCTGCTAGAAGAATTCGTTCCCATTGCGAGCGAAATGTTAGCAGTCGAAGCCAACCTCATTGAACAAAGAATCAAAGCGATCGAGGAAGAAGAGCGGATCGTCGTCTATACATTGCCCTACGGCGCTGAATTAAAACCTTTCCTATGGCTGAAGGGTCTTTTTGTATCCGAAACGGGAATTGCACGCGAAATCGCTCGTTTACGCTCTTCTCCCTGCAGCTTACGCCCAGTTGATGTTGAAAAGGCTCTGGCTTGGGTACAGCAGCAGCTCTCTCTGCAACTGGCCGTCAATCAATGTAAAGCAGTTGCTAGCGCACTCTCCGATAAGGTCCAAATCATCACCGGCGGTCCTGGTACTGGTAAAAGCACCATCACACGCGCCATTCTGACCATTACCCAGCAGCTGACTAACAAAATAGTGCTTGCAGCGCCTACAGGAAAGGCTGCCAAGCGGATGACAGAAATCACCGGAAAACAAGCGAAAACGATTCATAGCCTCTTAGAGTGGGATTTCCAGGCAGGTGGATTTAAAAAAAATCGGCAGAACCCTATCGATGCTGATCTAATTATCATCGACGAAGCGAGCATGATTGATACTTCACTCATGTTCAGCCTATTGAAGGCTATTCCGTCGCATGCTCGATTGGTCATTGTAGGAGACGTAAATCAGCTTCCTAGTGTAGGTCCAGGCAATGTTCTCAAAGACATGATCTCTTCGCGAATTCTGCCTGTAACAGCCCTAAACGAAGTCTTTCGCCAGGCAGCCCATTCACGCATTATCACCAATGCCCACCGCATTAATATGGGCCAGATGCCCGATTTAAACATCACTTCGGACAGTGACTTTTTCTTTATCGAAGCTCCTACTCCCGAAGAGGTCTTGCAAACCATTCTTGTCCTGGTCAGTGAGAGGTTGCCCCGAAAGTACCACTACCACCCGCTAAATGATATTCAGGTCCTAGCTCCTATGAAGAGAGGACTTTTTGGAATTGAAAATCTCAACAATGAACTGCAAAAGACCCTGAATCCTCATGGCGAACCACTAGTTCGTATGGGACGCTCCCTTAAAAAGGGAGATAAGGTCATGCAGATTCGAAACAACTATAAGAAAGAGGTCTTTAACGGTGATGTAGGCTTCATTACTCATATCGATTTTGGTGAACAAGAGCTGATGGTTGACTTCGATGGAAGGAGTATCGTGTATGATTTCACAGAGATTGATGAAATTATTCTGGCCTATGCCGTATCGGTCCATAAGTTTCAAGGCAGCGAATTCCCCTGCATTATTATCCCGATCCATACAAGCCACTACAAGATGCTCGACCGTAACCTACTCTACACTGCTGTCACGCGGGGAAAAAAATTAGTTGTCATTATTGGCAGCAAAAAAGCAATCTTTATCTCAGTGCATAATAACGAAGTACACCGCAGATACACAGGTCTTCAAAAGGCACTAGAAGGCATCTGCATCCAACTCCCCATCTAACGATCATGCCAAAAAATAAATCTAAAAAAAAACAGATCACACGCCCAAAACGTTTCTCGCCATGGTATTTCTTATGGGTCCTAGTTACCCTGATCATTGCGTGGAGTGCAACCTCGTTTGAAACAGCCTTTCATCCGTTTCATCTTCCTTCGGATGGAGAACCGATTGCTATTTATTCCACACAAAACCGCGACAACCTACGCAAGATCTACCTAGACCTCCTAGATCATGCTCAAGAGTCCATTGTATTTTATATTTATACTTTGACTGATCAGCAGATTATCCAAAAATTAAACACGAAAGCAGCTCAAGGAGTTAAGGTAAAGATCATTTGTGACAAAGAGAAATTTCCAGTTACAAAAGAACAATTATCCAAAAAAATTAAATTGACCTGCCGAGAATCAGATGGGCTAATGCATTTAAAAATCTTGATTGTGGATAATAAAAATATCCTTTTAGGCTCAACAAATATGACGACTGAATCTCTCACAGTCTATCCTAATAATGTCTGCGCCATCCATAGTCCTAATCTTGCTGCCTATCTTCTACAAATAGGAGATATCCTCCAAAAGCCCTACAAACTGCTTGGAGAATCTATCGATGAGAAATCTTTTGAAATAGGAGGCCAGCAAATCGAAATGTGGATTCTCTCAGGCAACCCTCGAGCACACAAAAAAATGGTCCAGCTGATAGATAGCGCGAAAAAGACAGTCCAAGTAGCTATGTATACTTACACGCGTTATGATCTCACCCATGCGCTACTCAGAGCACAAAAACGAGGCGTTAAAGTAGAAGTTGCCATGGATGCCAGCGCAGCAAAAGGAGCAAATAACCATATTGCAACACTGCTCTTTTTGCAAAATGTACCTCTCTACATTAGTAAGGGTACCCCCCTTCTGCACCACAAATGTATGCTTATCGATGATGAAATATTCATCACAGGATCAGCTAACTGGACCAAAAAAGCCTTTGCTCAAAATGATGACTGCTTTCTGATCATTCATAGCTTAAATGCAGAACAACAGGATAGCCTACACACTCTATGGACTGAACTCCTGAATGACTGCCGGAAATACGACCCTCAATTCGAACTCCAAGACGCCGCCTAATGATGTTGGAATTATTTAAACTGCAAAATTCATTAAATTTTTTGCATTTTTGGACATCAACTACACACTCAAGAAATGATAGCCCTATCCCTTCAGAATTGATCCTTAAAATTTTTTATTTTCTCGATGCTCGAGAAGTTTGTGCTTGTCAAAAAGTAAGTCGCAATTGGCACATTATTGGACAAGACAATCTGTTATGGAAACATCTTTTGAAAAAACATTTTCCTTTTTACTTCAATTCTTTTTACACAACTTTAATAGAAAATTCATGGTTAGAAATATATAAACAAACGTATAAGTCCCAAGCCGCTCGTCTCAAAGGCAAGTTTGAAGAGATGGGTTTTAAACTTATCAAAAATATTAATCATCCTGGCCTGCTGAACAAGCATTTTTCATCTGATGGAACAAAATATTTTGAATGCTCAGAAAATGCTGTTGTAGATAATGATACCAAGAAACGCACGACTCTTATACTAAAGTTAGCAGATGCTGTTCCTCTTTTTCGTACATATGCATTGCCAAATGATCCTTTTAAATCTGCAGTACGAACGAAAGAAATTTTTTCTTTGGATAACAAACAGTTAGCAACACTCTGCCAAGATCGACACATACGTATTTGGGATACAAACACTGGAGAATGTCTGCAAGTTTTAGATATGAAGATTAAAAACATTGCTTTTTTATTTTTTGTATCAGATAGCCAAAAAATTATTGCTGTATCTTGGGATGAAGGAAAAATATGCCGCTGGGATGGCAATAAAGTGCACGAAATAAATATTTTAAATTTCATAGCAAATGCTGTCGCTCGTCAATTTTCTTATTTTCGAGTACATACGACTGCGGCAGCTCTCTCACGTGATGGTAGCAAACTCGCTATAGCAACAGATAAACCCTGCTGCTGTATTTGGGATCTTGTTTCTAACAATTGCCTATATCAGTTCACATGGGAAAAATCACGCTTTTGGACTGATGTACTTAAGTCGATTACTTTTTCTAATGACAGCAAACAGATCTTAGTTTTATCTCGAAATAGGGCTTCTCTATTCAATATAGAACCCTTTCACCTTATTTGGCAAAACACCCACAGTGGAGATGCCATAGCTTTTTCACCTGATGATACACAAATTTACAGTGGATTCATAGGTTGTGGTAATGTCAATGTCTACCAAATCAATAACAGCTATAATTAAAAAAGTCTTTCGGATAGCCTACACACCTTATGGACCGAACTCCTGAATGAATGCCGCAAATACGATCCTCAATTCGAACTCCAAGACGCCGCCTAAGTAAGATTGACATAATTTGTCAATTATGTCAAAATATGACAAATGAAGAGAACTAAGAAAATAGAGAATGTTGCTGCTTTAGCAAGAAACCTGATGCAAAAAGGAGCCTATGCTATTAGCAAACATGCAGAACTTAGACAAGGGGAGCGTTGCATCACTACTGGAGATATAAAAAACATCATTAATACGGGTTACCACGAAAAGAAAAAAGACGAATATAAAGACGAATATGCAGATTGGAATTATGCAATCAGAGGAAAAACTCTAGATGAAGAACAGGCTAGAGTTTGCATTGCCTTTATTGAAGAGATTCATTTTATTGTAATCACGGTAATTCGATTGGAGGTCTAAAATGAAAAAAATAAAATATAACGGATTGGGTTTCCCAATCGTTTTGAAAGGAGTGAAGACTCGTGAATTTCGCGGGGAGATTCTACCTGACATCAATCACAGAGAACTTGAAGATCAAGTGTTTACAACTCTTTTATGGCTTCCTGCTCATTTCTCAGGTGCTCATCTCTCTTTTGTTCGAGGTTATATGGGACTATCCCAAAAGGAATTTGCAACAATATTGGGATTAAAGACTCATGCCACAATTTCTGGATGGGAAGGCAAAGAAAACAAAGCAACGGGCATGCAAGGAACAACAGAGGTTGTAATCAGATTGCTTATGGCCGACTTCATTAAAGAAGCCTGTTTCGCACAACATTTCAGGGAATTTCTAGGAGTTACTCATCCTCCAAAAAATCTAGAAATGAAGGTTGCTTGACAGGACTTCAATAATTTTTTTAATTCTTTCTTCGACAGTTCCACGAGGTATATGTACGACTTTGAAGCCTAATGCGATATAACTTTCCTCAATCTTCTGTTCAATTTCTATACTCTCTTCCAATTTTTCAGCTCGGATTTCTGTCTTCTCACAGAAATCTAGATGATCTATCAAAAAAACTGTCTCATTATAGAATTTCTTATCTATGACCTTTTGGACCGTATTTTTAATTATCTCTGGAACGGGTAAGGATCGAATCATTAAATAATAGGTCATTGTATCTATGGGAGATCTGTCAAAAAATACAATTTTATCTTTGACGTGTTTTACCTCTTTCTGACGCTCTTTTTGCAAAGCGACAATCCTCTCTTCAAAATCGGCTGCTGCCCAAGGCTTTTCAATTCCTGCTTTCAAATCTTGTGTGATAATATGTTGTGCGGCTTCAAATACTTTTAAAACATCTTCAAGTTGCTGCAAGATTGTTGTCTTGCCTACACCTGGACCGCCTGTAATAATGTATTTATTTGAATTGCTGTGATAAGCTTCTTCTGAAACTTTAAGATGAGATGTTATTGTACACATAATGCCTTTCTTTTAAAATAATCTGACACCGGGGTGTGGCGCAGCTTGGCTAGCGCGCTTCGTTCGGGACGAAGAGGTCGTGGGTTCGAATCCCACTACCCCGATTTTCGTGAGAATATTCTTTCTTTATTTATAAATAGTTCATCGGACTTGATGATATGGGCTCCGCCTTTTTTCATCTCTTCGATAGCAAGTCGACAGTCATTTGCTTGGATGTCTACCCCTCTGCAGACATCTTCTATGACATAAGTATCAAATCCTAACTGAAGGGCATCAAAAACGGAGTACTTTACGCAATAGTCTGTAGCTAATCCTGCAATATAAACTTTATTGACATGCTTCTTTTTCATGTAGTCTTCCATTCCGGTGGACTGCCTGTGGCCATTGTCAAAAAAGCAGCTGTAGCTATCGATGCCCTGATCGACGCCCTTGTAAAATATTTTTTCAAAATGAGAGGTATCTAAATCGTGTGATAACTCTGATCCATATGACCCTTGCACACAATGGGCAGGCCACAATATCTGTTGAATACCATTGAGCATGATGACTTCACCGACAAGCTTGCCCTGGTTAGAGGCAAAGCTTCCATGATTTGCGGGATGCCAATCTTTGGTTGCTACAATTACGTCAAAGGGCAACTTAACAAGTTCATTAATGCGGGGAATGATTTGATTGCCTTCCTGGACAGCTAGAGCTCCTCCTGGGAGAAAATCATTTTGAACATCTACGATAACTAGGGCTTGCACAGGCATGAAATTAGGCTCCAGAGGATACTTGTTCGCGAATTCTTTTTATCAGATCTACCTTTTTGTAGTAGAGAGAAGATTCTAACCCAGATGTGTATATATGTGGATTATAAAATCGCTTTATTCCAACAGAAAAGTGAGAAAGATTGCTAAACGTTGTTTGGCGTACCTCTGGAAGCTTTGGAAAAGTATAGATACATTTTCCTTGGCGAAAGATCGGCACTAAAAGATCTTCAAATGACCAAGATTTGTGGACATGAGTTAAGCGTGTGGGATCAAATGGATCAACAATTACGGATGGTTCTTTGGGAGGTGTGCGGATGTCATAAAGTGCGTCTGCAATATTTCCTTCACCGGATTTATAGCGTCTGATTTGCAGAATTCCTGGATTTGTCATTTTGATAAGTTGCTCTGAGAGCTTAATCTTATCTTCCCATGGCTCTCCAGGGTCTCTTAAAGCAGAAAGCTTGTAAACTCCATCCAATGCCGGTTGATTTCCACCAGTTACTAAATTAGTTCCTATACCCCAGACATTAATCTTGGCGCCTTGGCGTTTTAATTCGCTAATCAACACTTCGTCTAATTCGTTGCTAGCTACTATGACAGCGTCCTTAAAACCTGCGGCATCGAGAAGCATGCGGCTCTGGATGCTCAGATGTGCCAGATCTCCTGAATCTAAACGAATGCCGATGAGTTTTCGTCCTTTATCACGCAAGCGTTTTGCAATGGCAATCGCATGTTCAACACCTTGTAGAGAGTCATAGGTATCAACCAAAAAGAGGATATTGTCCGGCATCGCTTCTGCATAGGCTTCAAAAGAGGCTAGTTCATTATCGAATGCCATCACCCAGCTATGGCCATGAGTTCCTCTTACGGGGATACCGAGAAGCTTTCCAGCCAGGACATTGGAGGTCGCTTCACAGCCTCCAATATAGGCTGAGCGTGTTGCAGTCAGCCCACCATTAATACCTTGCGCACGTCTGAGGCCAAATTCAAGGAGCGGTTCTCCCTGAGCTGCGAGATGCATGCGTGCTGCTTTAGTAGCTATTAAAGTGGGAAAATTAATAAGATTAAGCAATGCTGTTTCGATAAGCTGAGCTTGGATTAGAGGTGCTTCAACACGAAGAAGTGGTTGTTGGGGAAAGACAATAGTGCCTTCAGGTACAGCGTCAATATTTCCGGTGAAACGAAGCGTCGCTAAATAGGACAAGAAATCTTTTGAAAATAGAGGCGATCCAGAAGCTCCCTTTAAAGTAGAGAGATAAGCAATATCATCTTCCGTAGCGTGAAAATTCTTTAACCAATTGGCTGCTTCTTCAAGTCCTGCTGCAACAGTAAAGCCACCCTGAAAAGGCATTTTGCGAAAGAAGAGATGGAAAACAGCCTCTTTCTGTACGAGCTTTTGCGACCAGTAGCCTTGCGCCATGGTCAGCTGGTATAGATCGGTCAGCAAAAAGAGAGAGGAATCAAGCATGCTATTACTAAAAAATTTTTAACGCAGAGGCGCAAAGGCGCGAAGACGCAGAGATAAAAAAAGAAAAATATATATAATTTTCTTTGCGCCTTTGCGTCTCTGCGTTTAATATCATCTAATGCGATCTTTCACCGAGGTTACCATACCGGTGGTAATCGGTGCAAATAGACTGCTCTTTTAGGTAATGAAGAAGCTCGACTCTGCCGTTAGAAATGACAGGAGCTATTAAAGTTTCGCAGCCTTCATCTGCTAGAGCAATTCTTAGAGATAGGCTAGGTTCATTTAAAAAGCGTACTAGCTGAACTTTTTCACTTCGTACATAGACGATTAGTTGCTCATTACTTTCTTCATTGTAAAGGCTAATATGTATATGACAGCCAGTAATATCAGCCGCTGATTTAATTTTTAAAATATCTTGTTGATTATCGGTTTCTTGAATTCTGATTACACAGTTATCTTTAGGAATGTATCTAAGGATATTATCTTCCCCTATGAGATGTACGGGGTCATGGTCGTGGCTAAAGTAGTTCTCATAAAAATAGTGATATGAATCGGAAGCATGGGGATCTAGCTGAGAGCATTGCATCAGCTGTATGACATAATTGGGTCCGCCTGCTTTGGCTCCTGGACCGTAGGAGCTCTGCTTCATACCTCCAAAGGGTTGTCTTAAGACAACTGCGCCAGTGATGCCTCTGTTTATGTAGAGGTTGCCTGCATGAATCGAATGCTCCCAAATATCGCTCTCTCTTTGATCGAGGGTATGAATTCCTGCGGTCAAGCCATATTTGGTTCCATTGGCAATCTCGATGGCGTGTTCTAAGTTTTTAGCTTTCATGACAGATAGGACAGGGCCAAAGAGCTCATTTTGATAGGAAAAACTGGTTGTTGTGACTCCCCATTTAATTCCAGGACTCCATAAGCAGGGATTATTTTTTGAGAGTTTGGGCTGAAGAGCCCACTCTTCCCCCTCTTCAAGTTCAGTGAGTCCTTTCAATAATGCCCCTTCAGGAGGTTTGATAAGTGGGTTGATGCGCGTTGTCATATCCCAAGCACTACCGACGGGTAAGCTGGCTGCTGCATCACACAGCTGCTTTCGGAAATGAGGGTCGTCATAGAGTTCTGGAAGCAAGATAAGCAAACTACACGCGCTGCATTTCTGTCCCGAGTGGCTAAATGCCGAATGGATGATATCTCGAATGGCCAAATCCCGATCGGCCATTTCTGTGACGATGATACTGTTTTTTCCACCCGTTTCGGCACATAGATGCAGTTTGGGATTTAGCTTAAGCATAAGCTGTGCGGTGGCTGTAGCACCTGTGAGGATAACTGTATGGACGTCGGGATGTTGAATGAGTGCTGTTCCCACAGTTTCATCATCTCCTGTGACAAACTGTAAAATATTTTTTGGTATTCCAGCTCTCCAAAAAGCTTCTGCTACTTTCCATCCTACTAAAGCAGTTTCGGAAGAGGGCTTAAAGATTACCGTGTTGCCTGCCGCAAGTGCTGCAGCAATTCCACCTGCGGAAATGGAACAGGGAAAATTCCAAGGCGAGGCGATGACAACTACACCTAAAGGCTTCCATGAGATTCCTTCAAGTGCATGCAACTCCACCGCGTCCCGCCGATAATATTCACAAAAATCGATGGCTTCAGACACTTCTGCATCAGCTTCTGGAACTGTTTTTCCACCATCTGCCACCATAGCACAGATTAACTCTCCTCGACTTTGCCGCAGTTCTTGTGCGGCCTTTGCTAAATAGTGCGAGCGCTCTTCCAAGGTAGCAGTCCAACCATTTTTGGCACATGCAACAGTTTGATTGATATGGTCAATACTTGTTAATGGAATGCTACAATTTTGCTTTGATTTCCACTCTTCTAGATGGCCGTAAATCCAGTGACGATTAGCTTCTTGAGACCAGTCAGTGTCCGGCTCATTCGAAAATAGGGATTCAGGATCAATATTTTCTCTCTTGCTTCTATTTTGTGTGCGGTTGGGGTTTGATGTCACCTTTGCAACTTCATCAAAAGAAAAACTAAACTCTTCAACCTGCTTATCCCATGATGTACTGTCGAGCGTCATGCTAAAAAGTGCGCTTAGAAAGTTTTCAGGGGCTGTATTTTCATCGAGGCGGCGCATCAAATAGGCTACAGCTGTATGAAAATCTTTCTCTTCTGCAGCAGGGCTATAGAGTAAAAGGCCTCCGGCAACATCCTTGACCACTCTGCTAATATGGGGGGCCATGCCTTCGAGCATTTCAAAAATGATATTTGTTTCTAAGTTATTTTCTGCACGCAAAATCAATGCTAAAGCAATGTCAAATAAATTGTGGCTTCCTATCCCTAAATAGACTGCAGAAGCATGCATAGGATCGCAACCATATAGCAGCATTTTTTTGAAGTTGGCGTCGGCCTCATATTTGTGCGAAAAGGGCGCTTGAGGCCAGCCATGAAGGGAAGCTTCTACTCTCTCCATGCCTAAATTAGCACCCTTTACTATTCGAATTTTTATGGGCGCTCCTCCGCGTTTTTGTCGCTCTATCGCCCATTTAGTTAGCTTCTGTTGATAGGTAAAGGAATCTGGAATATAGCTCTGCAAAACAATTCCTGCTGAGTGATGGAAAAATTCGGGTTCATCTAAAACCTTTTGAAAAAGAGCTACAGTCAATGCGAGATCGCGATACTCCTCCATATCTAAATTGACAAACTTCGGAACTCGCTCTCCATCCGAGTATTCAAAAGTGTTAGCCATCGCTGTTCGATACAATTTTCGTAACCGGTCTGCTAATAGCTCTAGAGTCTCATTAAAAGCCAAAAGATTGATCTGGCTGCAAATAGAGGATATTTTGACGGAAATATATTCTATCTCTGGCTGCTTAAGGTCCTCAATATTTTGTCGGAGACGATCTTCTGCCTCACCTTCTCCTAAAATCGCTTCTCCTAAATGATTTAAATTAACTCTAAAGCCCTCCAGTGTGCGTTTTTTCAAATAGGCTTTTAAAGCGGATGGCTCTCCAGGAATCACTACAGAAGCAACTTCCTTTCGAATCGCCTGTTTTGCCAATGGCACTAAAAAGGTTGGAACAGCCCTTGAGAACATCGAAAAGGCGCGTAACTCCACTCCAATCAATAAGGGAAGTCCCTTAGGGATGCCGCGTTTGTGAATTAAAAATCGCAACTGGTCCGCAATGCGTGAGGCATGGTTAGAGCGGAAGCACTGGTCGGTGATCTCTGTAAAAAATAATTTACTGTTGCGATCTTCCATTAAGCTAGCGATAAATGCCTGCTGCTGAGCCTCTCTGGGTGTTTGAACCTGCTGTGCTGCCTGCAACAATAAAGCAGCTAAACTAATCGCCTTTTCTTTACGCTCTTCTGGAGGTAACTCTTTTCCCTTAGCAGACGCTACCAAATTCTGCGCTTGGGAAATATAACTGCTCATTCTCTCACCATTTTTTTCTCCATGGTAATCACTTTTCAGTTATAAGAATAAGCATGAAAGTTCAAGTTAATTTATTTTTTATATTTCTTTTTCTCTTATGTTCTCTTCAAGGAAGAGAGGTCAAAGTCACCTTAGGATGCGAGAGGCTTTTTGACCATCCGTACGCTTCTATGATTTCTGGAAAACGTATTGGTCTCATTACGAATCAGACTGGAGTCAACCATTCGCTTATCAGTACTCTAGATGTCTTGAAAGCGAAAGGCAAGCTGACCGCCCTGTTTGCTCCTGAGCACGGAATTCGTGGCGAATACACGGCCGAAGAGTTAGTCCCCGATATGTTAGATGAGGAGGGTATTCCCATCTATAGCCTGCATGGTAAAACCTTCAGACCTACTCCAGAGATGTTTAAGAACGTCGATGTTCTGATCTACGACATTCAAGACATCGGCTCTCGCTCCTATACCTATGCGACAACACTCTATTATGTACTCGAAGAAGCCGCTAAACTGCATATACCCGTCATTGTATTAGACCGCCCCAACCCTATCAATGGAATCACCATTGATGGTCCTGTTCTCCTCAATGAATGGCGCTCTGTCGTTGGGTATATCAATGTTCCGTATTGCCATGGAATGACTATTGGTGAACTTGCGCAGTACTTCAACAACGAATACCAAGTCAACGCTCCCTTATATATCGTCCCCATGAAAGGTTGGCGGCGCAGCATGTCTTTTGAAGATACCGGGCTGCCATGGATTCCCACCAGCCCTAATATTCCAGATGCCTCAACCCCTCTTTACTATCCGATCACAGGCATCTTAGGAGAATTATCTATCGTCAGCATTGGTATAGGGTATACTCTGCCCTTCGAATTGATCGGAGCTCCTTGGATTGATGCCAACAAATTGGCCTCTGCTCTAAACAGTCAACAATTTCCGGGGGTCTATTTTGTGCCCTGGCACTTTAAACCCTACTTTGGAAAGTATGCGAAAGAGGTCTGTCACGGAGTATTAATCAAAGTGACAAATTCAAATAAATATTTGCCTGTTAGCACGCAATTTCTTATTCTGGGAGTTTTAAAAAATTTATTTGGTGAAGAATTCAATAAACTACTAGCCGACGCCAAAAACCGCTACCCCATGTTCAACAAAGTCAACGGAACTGACGAAGTTCTAAATATCCTTCTCCAAAAAAAACATATTGTCTGGCCTCTACGTGAACTGCATTCCCAAGAACGTGAAGAATTTAAAAACCGTCGCAGTAAATACCTTATCTACCCAGATTAGCACTTAAAACCCCCGTTTGCTAAACCCCTTGACAGAAATCCCCTTCTCTTCTTAGACTACTAAGTCAGCAATCATTCTTACATTATCAGGAGATCTGAATCATGAAAACAATAAAACCCCTGAGCAACCGCCTACTAGTAAAACGCTCCAAAATGGAAAAAACTAAAGGCGGCATTTTCCTTCCCGAAACCGCTCAAGAAAAACCCAAAGAAGGCGAAATCATGGCCGTCGGACCAGGAAAACGCGATGAAGACGGTAACATCATTCCCATGAACGTCAAAATCGGCGACCGCGTCCTCTTCAGCAACTACTCCGGCACAGAAGTCAAAAACTCCTCCGGTGAAGAAGATTTCCTCATCCTTTCTGAAGACGATATCCTCGGAATCCTAAGCAACTAACGCGCCCAATAAGGAGCAGAAAAATGGCAAAATTACTCGAGTTTCATGATGAGGCGCTCAAAAAAGCCATGCGTGGCGTCCGCCTCCTAGCCAAAGCAGTTAAAGTCACCCTTGGTCCCAAAGGACGCAATGTCGTCATCGGAAAAGACTATGGCACACCTACCTCTACAAAAGATGGCGTCAGCGTTGCAAAAGAGATCTTCTTAAAAGATAAATTTGAAAATCTTGGCGCTCAAGTCGTTAAAGAGGTCGCCTCAAAAACCTCCGACGTTGCTGGAGATGGTACAACCACAGCTATCGTCCTTGCAGAAGCCATTATGTCAGGCGGTATTAAATCCGTTACAGCCGGCTCCAACCCCATGATGATGAAGCATGGCATCGACAAAGGCGTAGAGGCTATTGTCAAGAAACTCCGCCAAATGGCATCCCCTGTCGAATCCTCCGAAGAGGTCCGCCAAATCGCCACTATTTCAGCCAACAACGATCCCGAAATCGGCGCGATCATCAGTGAAGCAATGGAAAAAGTCGGTAAGGACGGTATTATTTCCGTGACCGAAAACAAGGGCATTGAGACAACACTTAAAGTTGTAGAAGGCATGCAGTTCACTAATGGTTACCTCTCCCCCTACTTTGTCACAAACGCAGAAAACATGACTGTCGAGTATGATGGCATTTCTCTCTTGTTAGCCGATAAAAAAATCGCCAACCTCAA
>JABDDJ010000028.1 GCA_013287645.1 Chlamydiota bacterium
TCGGTTTTTAACACAATTACGTAAAAGAGGACCAAATGTCTAAAAATAAACAATTTACAATTCCAGAAAACAAGCTCGTTTCAATTACACAGGCTGCTGATCTCAATGATGTGACACGGCAAGCGATTTACGTAGCGATCAAATTAAACAAATTGAAAGCTTCGAAAGATAGCACACACTGGGCAATTCACCTCGATGACCTTGAAGCCTATCGCAAGCAGAAATATTCAAGATCAAAGTCGATGTACAACGGAGAACTCGTTTATGATCCAACGAAAGGTTACTACTCGGTAAACCAAGTCTCCAAGATGCTCAACGTGCCTGCTCAAAAGATCTACTATGCAACGCGCATGGGTCAACTCAAGGCTCACCGAAAAGGCGTCGCATGGGTCATTTACGAAGATGACATGAAGGCATATGCGGAAGAATTTGTCGGAAAGAGAAAGAAGTGCAAAGCGTCTTAATCGTTTGGTCCAAAACACAACCCATTTGTTTTGAACACTCAAAGCAAGAGGGCTTTTTTCAGGGACGGCAGGGCTCTTAGCAACAATCCGAGATAAATGTTGTAATTGCATGTTCCGCTGCTCTTAACTTTCAGAGACCCGAGTAACAGTCTCGATGCCGGGACATATGGCATTAAAAAAAATTTTAAAGCAGATTCGCTACACCTAGGATCGGTAGCAACAACCATTCCCTTCTTTGTCACATCTTACAGTCATAATCTTTGCCTAATGCAAAAAGAGCCGAAAATTTCTCACCTCTCCATCGCTCAGCGCTCACCCCATAATCATCCTGTGATGAGCTGCCTACAAGCTCTTGTAGATAGGTTGACATCTGCACTTCCCAAGCAGCTCCACTTGTCTTCTTTCTTCCTTCATACATGACGATAGGCTCTAGCGACTCCCCTACTGCTTTGAAAATAAAATAGCCCTTTTGATCTTGGGTGATCTCGATCAAGACATCCCCTTCAGAGGTCTCGAATAGCGCGCTTCCGCTCTGTTTTGTTTGTGGGACCACCCCCCCCAATAGATGTGGGGCGAAGATCTGGCAACAACCTTCCCAGGCTAGTTGTCGCCCCATCTAGGACATGAAAGGTAAGTTCGGTTAATCTGTCTGCAGCATGGCTTGCTTGTTTTGCAAAAAAATTAAGACCGGCTGTGTTGGTAAATTTTTCTAGATTGATCGACATAAGCACCTCCGACAAATTAGAGGGATGAGTGTAAAGATTTTGTTGATTCTTCCGCAATAAAAAAACCAGATTTAAGCCCCAAGTTTTTTGAAACATTATCGCAGGAAATTTTTGTGTGGAACGGCTGTGGCTAGAATGAGGCGATTACAAAAATCCCACCTGAATGCTTCTAGCAAGATTCGGCTGAACTAGGACTTTTGCAATCGTCGTGTACTTACGCGAATAAAATGAGCCTGTTTTCTCCTAAGTAACTTCCACGCATGTTATAGACTACAAGACACTTACATTTTTCTACTTTTCCAAGCATTTATATACTCATGTTGTTCTTTTTACAGCAAGGATTGAACCATAATAGGGATCGATACTCTTTGTGCTAAGCTGGAATTTTAAACGTTACCAAAGGTTTTGTAAATTCAACTTTTCAAGCCGCTGCTAGTATAACCCAAGACCCTGATTTTTTGTGTAGACAATGGATGCTACTTTATGATTCCATATGGTATCATGAATGCAGGTTGATTTCCGTTCAATAAGTGACCTTAGGGAAAAAATGGAAATCTGTACAAAATTTGGTGCTTAATGGATCCCAGTTCAAAGATCAATTCTTCTATTCAACAACCCTATGTTAAAGGGCCAAACACGATTTCTAATCAACAAACGGATGCAGCTTCAAATGCGCCAGCACCTGTGAACGATAATGTCCGTGATGCTGTTCGTCGAGCAATTAAACAATTTTCCGAAGATAGAATGGCAAAAATAGCATCCCTACAAATAAGAGAACCAGTGCAAGCACTCCAAAATAGTTTAGAAGAGCTCAACAAATTATCCTTATCATATGCTAACGCAGTGAATCTGCTTGATGAGTCCGAAGACGATGATGATTTAGATGCTCAAGCTGAAGTTGCCAGAAAAGAAATGGCAGGCTTAATCCAAACCTTGGTTGAAAAGCATAAATCACTAGGGATAAATAAAGCTTGGTTCGATAGCTGGTGGCTATTAGAACGGGTAGATAAAAACGTTCGGGAGATTTCATTAGAGTATTTAACAGAACAGCTATTAAACCGCTGTGTCGACAGAACCTGCTTCTTAGAAGAAACAAGGAAAGTTATTGAAGCTCAAAAGAAGCAAATTATTAGAGAGTTTTACCAAAATACAAACGCTATTGCAGATGCTAACCAAATGAGTTTTGACCTTTTCCCTATTGGCTCCGAAACACATAATAGAGGAAAAACCCCTGTCCAGATCACTTTCGCATCTAATAAAACGGAGTTATTTAGCATCGTTTTCAAACCCCGGGATGCAAGAATTGATGCGCTTGTTATCGATTTATTTGGTTCTTTCAATAATCTAGACAGGGCTAATAAATCCATAGATGTAACTCTCCCGGTTTATAAAATTTTAAATGTAACTCCCAATTCACCGTATAGTCTTTGGGAATATATTAAACCACAACCTGGAGTAGAGTGGCCGGGTGACACAGCAAGCACAGCAATTAAAGCAATGAATCGGTCTGAACAACTCCTCCCGCAATTGATGCGATTAGAATCAATCTGCAGTTATCTAAATATCAGCGATTTGCATACAGATAATCTTATTCTTTTTTCTCCAAATCAAAAAGATATTCAAATTGTGCCTATCGATTTAGAAAGCATTCAATACGATAGCACGACGGGCTTATTTTTGGACAGGCCAGATATTCCTAAATTAACTGAAGCTGAGGAAGAGCTTTTAAAAAAATGTAAGAGCGCTATCGGTGACGTTCCAGCTCGATTTGTTCCTATTGTTACTTCCCATTTTTTAACTTCTTTACCACGATACAATTCATATGTAAAAATTGCAAAAAATATTGTGGATACAATTACAAGAAAAAATTATACACTTGCTGTAGAGATTGCGAGAATGGAATGGTTAGTTTTGGAAGATTTTCTTTGTAACGACGTTCCCTATTTAATAGAATATCAGAGTCAAATTTTTTACGGCCCACTAAATCATAATAATCCAATTGCCAGGAGAACAGTAAAATGACTTCCTTTACTTATGACCCTTTTAAATTTAGTCATGACACAAACAGTTTTCAAAAACAAGCTTACGAGGCTGCTATAGCAAAAACACAAGAGATTGTTAAAACAAAGGAAAACATAAAGACCTTCTCAGTAGCTAGGAAAATCTGCAAAGAAGCCTTTGAAATATTCAAGAATAACATGCAAGCAACATTTCCTGATCCTTCATGTAAAGATTTGGTAGAAATAACCATATCCTCGCGTGAAACCATCTTTTTTGTTGAATTAAATGAAAAAATAACAAGCATTTTAAAATCCGATTAATTACTAACATGAGTAGAAAATATAGTTAAGTTAGACTTATATTTCTACAATATTCAGCGGCAAGCCTAACTGAAAAAAAACGCCATGTTCTATATTATCAGACGTTGAAAATGAACGACTTTTTCTCGAATGCCATCTCATTTTATCATTATTTAGAATTCAATTAATCCCCGTTAAAAAAAGCGCGCCCCATTTATCGGGATTTTCTCTATACCTATCGATCGCTTCTACCATGGATTTACGAAGTGCAACTGCCTTTCCAACTTTTGGAACTCCACTACCCAATACATGGCTGTAAAACGTTTTGATTAGCTCGATATTTTCTTCAGTATCCGGAAGTTTCCAATAACTCGATACCGAAGTCAAAGCGCCACCAGATGCAAAGGCTCTTGTCAAGCCAATATGACCTTCATGAATATATTCAGAGTTTCCTTGGCCAGAATAACAGGCCGAGAGAAAGACTAATTCTGCTTGGAGCTTTATTTTAGAGATCTCCTCGGCATATAATATTCCAGTTTCATATTTATCATCAGGAGTAAGATACAGATACCCTTTATATAGAGAAGAAGGATTGATAAGGACGGCTTCTTTATCCTCAATTTCACCATGACAGGACAAATGAATCCATTGAGCATCCTCTATAGAAGAAAGAATATGAGTGACGGTAGCATCAGCACCCAACATAAGATGCATTGTATCTGTTTTAAGGAGATCCTTTACCACAAGTCCCTCTTTATCGCCCGTCTTTAACTCTTGTACGAATTTCGATTTGGGATTGCAAGCAACAACTGCTTTAGCTAATGGCTTTTCCTTGCTTCTCTGTTGGCGCAGCTTTTCAAGAAGACTCACTATCCTAATTGAAGGAGCCACTAAAGAAGCATAGTTTTCCACAAAATATCGGCCATCTTCTCGTTCAAATATCGCAAAAGGAAGCATTGCCATCGAGCTGTCAGGAATAAAAGTTACTGTTCCCCCATGAGGCTTTGGAAGAAGATTTGCAATTGGCTGAATTAATTCTCTGTAGCGGTCTTTTAAGTATGAATGAAACTGTGCTTGAATTTTTGGCCCTTCTTCAGACGCCGCTTTCTTAGCATTTAGTAGAATTCTGTCCCACTCATCACTGCTAGGGTCGCTTTCTAAAGGAAGGGTAAAATTTTTGGGTAAATGAGTGAGAAATTCTTCACAAATTTGCGCTTCTTCTTGCAGCGCTGCTTTCTTCGCTTCTTTTTTCATTTCCTCCCATTCGTCGTTAGAAGAACTACTTCTTGAGATTTTTGCAAGTCTATTAAGTTGCTTGTAAAGATCAACTATAGGTAAAGAATGTTTATTGTTAGGCCCTCGATAGGAACCTTCAGATAAGAAACCGTCTAACCCATGAGGAAAAATATTTTCTACATTGATCTCAACTGTGTCAATTTTCTCTGGCGATATGACCCAACATAATCCTGATTTACCATCAAGCACACTATAGATCACAAGAATAGTATTGCATTGTTTCGCCACATCACATATTTCTGGGATAGTCAAATCTGAAAGCATTTCCGGTCCAGGAGAAATTCGTAGCGAAAGGGAATGGGCATACACGCGAGCCCTCCGCTTATCAGAAATAATCAAAGCCTCATGCAATCTATTTGCGCCCACCAGAGCACGTTCTAAATCACGATACGCCTCAACGTGAAGTTCAAAAATCGTGATTTGCCAATTATCATGAGGAAGAACGCTTTGAAGCTCCGCAAATAGATCGATCGCTTCTTTAGACCAGCGTACCGCTTTTTCAAAGTGTTTGATTTTAAGATAACAAGTTCCTAAAGCTGCAGCAGAAAAGGCTTGTGATCGCGATCCTTGAATAGCTTTTTCATAAGAACCGTGGAAGTTCCTAAGAGCCTGCTCAATATCGTTTTTTTCTTCCCAAATATTTCCTTTATTTAGCAACAATCTTGAATGATCATCGTTTTTTATATTTGCTATGTCACAAAATTTTTCAGCTTTGTCAATACATGTTAATGCACCATCTAAATCTTTTAATGCATATAAACTTTTGCCAAGATCTGATAAAGCATGTCTATAAACATTTTTTCCCTTAGGATCTGTATCAGCACCCTTCTTTTTACACAAATCAACAGCTTGTTTTGCAAAATCGGCAGCTTGATTATATTGTTTTCTGCTATACAAGACTGTTGACAAACGACAAAGAGCTTGGCAATGAAAATAGGGATAAGACGGCATATCATTAGCTTTGGTAAACTCGACGACGGCTCGACAATCTTTTTCCGCAACTTCTATACGGCCTAAGAAGCAATACAATCCGGCTCTGTCGCTATAGCAACGATAACGCACATGACTCATATCGGTTGAAGAACGATCGCAAATATCTATAGCTGCATCAAAATATTTTTGGGCTACTGCGTATCCCTTTTGATTTGGGACAAGAAAGTGACATTCTCCGGCCACGCGGTTAATATCGGCAAATAACTCTTGATGAGAATCTTGTACCGTCTTAGGAACAAGAAAAATTGTATCAAGGACTTTAATTGCCCTTGAATACTCCCTTAAAAAATGATATTCTTTCGCTAAACAAAATAAAAAATTTACCAAATTTAAAATTCCACGAAAATTCAGTACGAAACGAGTAGGACAGCTTTCTAGAAAGCGATCCACCTCTTTATCTTGTCCATTCTTAGCATGTGTGAGTAAATTTTCTTCCGAAAATTCTCCATCAACAACAGGATTAAAACCATATACTGTGGAAAACCGCTTTTGAAATTCCTCGTTTGTAGCTTTTGCCTCTGGATTTCCCGCTGATCTCTGAAATTCTTCCAGAAGTTTCAGGTACATCAATATCTGCGGATGAAAACATGCGAACATTCGCCGATGGCGTTCGATCATTCCATGCAATCTCACCATCCCCGATAACTGAGGGTTAAGAGTTGCTTGTTGAGCTATTGGAATAATTAGGACCGGACAGTATCCAATTATTCTTTGTTGTGTTGCGGTTCTTTGCATTCGACTGTAGTAATTAGTTGTCCCCTGTGGCAAAGCGCTTGCTGCTATTGGATAGTAGTATCCGCTGACTCTCGGCAGCATGGGATTTGCGAATGATAAACCATAGTAAATTGCTTTTGGTTGCATCATCGTTTGAATTATAGTTGGCTTGCTTGAAGAAGAACTGTTGAGCATTTTTGCAATGTCATCCAATTGAGCCAGTTCTGATTTGCAAAGATTTTCAAACTCCTTTTTTTCTTTTAGAAGAGGATCTATAGCCTTTTGAGAATATTGATCGACAAGTTTTGCCGTTATCAAAGCGGAATAATGTTCCGAACTTATACCTCCCACCTCAAATCCGAGATAATGTAAAATGGTTCTGCCAAAACGATCGGTTGTAGTTAGACCTACAGACCTCTCCGTTAATCCTCGCACAACAGCGTCATCCTGTATCATAACCGCTCTAAGCAGCAACGTCCGACCTATACTATCAACTAAAACAGAGAGCTCCTTAAGAATGGGTTCGATGATAGACCATTCTCCCCTCTGACATAATTGGTAAGTCCTTTCAAAACATTTACTTCTTAAGATATCTGGATTGGCCTCCTGAATGTTTAAAACTCGAGCTACTGTTTCGATTTGTGCATGACTGATAATTGAATTATGCAAGCGTAAATTTGTTAGGGTCATTCGACCTCTTTGTTCTTAGGCTAATTGATTCCTGTAAGAAACAGCGCCCCCCATTTGTGAGGGTCTTCTCGATTACATTTTATGGCTTCAAGCATGGCTTTTTGAAGCGCTTCAGCTTTTCCAAGTTTTGGACCATTTTTATCTAAAAGGAGGCGATAAAATATTGTGATCATATCTACCGTCTCGTCTGTGTCTGGTAATTTCCAATAACTGGTTGCTGTTGTTAGAACACCACTAGATGCAAAAGCTCTTGTAAAGCCAACCAAGCCTTCGTGAATATTCTCTGTACTCCCACGGCCAGAATAACAGGCTGAAAGAAAGGCTAATTCTGCTTGAAGATTCATTTTAGAGATCTCTTCTGCATACAGTATTCCTTGCTGATGAGTCACGTCAGGTGTAAAATACAAGTGGCCCTGATAAAGAGAATAAGGGTTTGGAGAAGAGATTTCTTTATCCTCAATTTCACCATGACTAGACCAATGAATCCATTGAACATCATTTATCAATGAAATGACAAGACCAGCTTTTGCATCTCTACCTAACTTTAAATGCGAAGACGGCGTATTCAGCAGCTTTCCCACTTCGTTACCCTCTCTATCGCCAGTCTGTAGCTTTTTTACCGATTTAGAATCAGGATTGCAAACAACTACAGATTTACCAGATGCTGCTTGCCCGCTTTTTTGCGGTCTCAAGTTTTCAAGAAGGCTTACAACCTTAATCGAAGGAGCTACTAAAGAAGCATAGTCTTCTACAAAATACCGGCCATCTTCTTGTTCAAATATCGCAAAGGGAAGCATCGCCATTGGCCCATCAGGAATAAAAGTTACTGTCCCTTCATGAGGTTTTGGAAGAAGATCTTCAATCGGCAGAATTAGCTCTCGGTACCATTCTTTTAAATGTGTATGAAACTGTGCTCGAATTTTTGGTTCATCTTCCAAAGCAGCTTTCTGGGCAGACAATAGTATTTCATTCCATTCATCTTTTTCGGCATCCTCTCCCAATGATGTTGCAACAGCCTCTAGTTGTTCTGTCCAGTTTACGTTTGCTTCAGATTGTGCTTCGTTATGAATGGTAGAAGAATTTCCGGATAAGCTAGTATCAAGAAATCCTTCTTGAATTGGCGATTCTTCTTGCAAAGTGACCTTCTTTGCTTCCATAACCATTTCAGCCCATTCATCCTTCTCAGAGTTTTCTTGCGAATTTCCAGTAAGGATATTGAGTTTCCCATAGAGATCTGTGACTGGAAGAGGGGGATTACCGTCTTTTCCCCTATACGGCGTTTCGGAAAATAAGATATCCACTCCATTGGGAAAGACATTCTTAATATTTATATTTCGAGCCGTCACCCGCTCTGTAATTTTTTCGTCTCGAGAGACGACCCAACAAGTGCCTTTTTCACCCGCACTCTGCCCGTTTCGATCAATGGGAATTGAGTAGATAATAAAAGTTGTCTTTTGTTCCGTTGCGATTTTTTCTATGTCTTCAAGGGTCAAATCGGAAGAAGTTATTTGTTGAGAGAAAACTCTTTTAGTAAGGTTATCTACAAGACAGCGAGCTCTGCGTTTGTCGGACACAATAAGGGCATCCTTAAAATTTTTTGTCGCGATCAATGACCATTCCCATAAATAATAGGCACCCACTTGTATTTCAAAGGTTGTCATCTTCCATTCTTCACGAGGAAGAGAATCTTGAAGCTGTTCAAAAATCATACAGGCCTCTTGAGCATACCGAATAGCGTCAGCGAACTTCTTATTATACAGACAGATATTGCCTAAGCTAGCCGCTGCTGCTGCATGCGACCTAGCATGTGGACTAGATTGAGGATCAGTAAAATCATAAACACGTTTGAAAACTTTAAAGGCGTCGTCAAAACGATTCATGTCTGAGTAGACATTCCCTAAATCAAGATAAGCAGCTGCAATATCATTTTTGTATCTCACTTCCTCTTTCTCTAAGTGATTGATTATCTTTTGATGGTATCCTAGAGCATCGTTATATTTGCTTTGATGAGTCAACGAGTTACCCATTATACCCAAGGTGGAGATATAAATGTGTGTGGTGGTAGGGTCATCCTTAGCTCCTGCTTTCTCATAAATCTCAAGGGCTAATTCACCATAACGTAGAGCTTCAGTATAATTTCTTTTGTGGTATAAAATATTGGCCATAATACTTAAAGAATCACATAACAGGTACGGAGTAGGAGGTAATTTGGTGTTCTGTGCAAATTCGAGAACTTTCCGACAGTCATCCTCTGCTTGCTTAAGGTTCCTTACCTTGATGAACAAATCCAATCTTTCCGCTAAACATACAAAATAATCACCTAAAAATTCCGCCTTATTATGATAAAAATCTATTGCACGATTATAGAAAAATTCCGCTTCCTTATAATTGTGTAAACGAGAATAACATCTTCCTGCAACACGATCAATTTCGGCAAAAAATCTTAAATCTGAGCGCTTTACTGTTTCTGGAACAAGAAGAATTTGCTCGATCACACACAATGCCCGATCAAACCTTTCAGAATAAAAATAGGTGTTCACTAATTCTTTCAAAAGATCAATTACTCGTGTGTCACGACTAACCTTAAAACGCGTGGCACAACTATCGAGAAAGCGATCAACCCCATCATCTTGTCCTTGCTGTGCTTGAGCTAGGACCTCTTTTGAATATTTCTCAAATGGAATTGGTTGAAAACCATAGACTGATAAAAACCCTCGTTGAAACTCATCCTTCGTTGCAGCTGCGTCAGGAATATTTTGAGAATGTTGGAGCATTTCCAAAATTCGCAAATACATTAACGTCCCAGCATGCAAGCACGCAAAGGTATGACGATCATCGCCAACTAGCTTTTTGAGGATCTTAATTCCTTCTGCTGGTTGTACGCTACCCGCATTAATCGCAATCACTTGCTGCTGATTACTATGATTGATCTTTTGCAGGTCATCGATTTCTTTGATCAGCGGAGCCAAAGTCTCTTGTTTGTTTTGAACATACAATTTCTTTATAATCGCAGCAGCATACTCATCCGAGCTATTACCAGCGGCAAAACAAGCTAAATAATGTAGGATCGTTTTACCTTTTGCATCCTTAGTAGTCACCGCAATTGCTCTTTCTGTTAACCCTTGCACAAGAACATCTTTTTCCTCCATAACCGCCTTCATCAAAAGAGTCCTACCGACCTTATCGACCAAAACGGAAAGCTCTTGAACAATTGGTTTAACAAGATGCCATTGTCCGCTTTGGCACACTTGATAAGAGCGTTCAAAACATTTTTCTCTTAATGTATTTGAATCACTAGTCAAATCAACTGAAAGGGTATTGGCAACCCTTTCGAGTTGTTCTCTGGTAATTTCCGGAGATAGTAAGTGCAAACTTGTTGCGGTCATGGCACTACGCCCTTTTTCATTAGAAAGAAAATTCCTTCATTTTTCTGATTTTCCTTATTTTGCTTAAAAACATCAAATTTTTTGAGCTCACAAATTGCTATATAACCGCTAAATTTGATTACAATTATTCTAGCAATACTAAGCTTGGAAGAAACTGATCACGAAGGCTTGCTTCATTGGCTACTACCTCTTCGTAAGCGTTCACCAAGGCAACTTCTTGATTGCAAACAGCTATTTGAGCTTCTAACTTTTTTCTGTCTGGATTAATTCGCAGAAATTCTTGCTTGAGCTCTTCTTCAGAAGTTCCGCCAGCTTTAGAGGGCGCTGTACCAACGACTGACTTAAGTTGATTTTGAATTTCAAGCACCCTTAGATCTAGAGGAGCTTTTTGTGTATTCAATGAATCTGCGCGTTTCTGTGCTTCATCTTTTTCTTTAAGAGGAGTTTGAGAACTAGCTGTTACCTTATTATTCCATTCATCTATAGCCAATTTGATGAGTGGGCAAAACTGTTTGTTGTCCGATTTTGAAGCAAGATTTATCAAGGACCATGCAGCAAAGCTCCTTGTTTCAGCGTAGCGATCTGGATGTTTCAAAAGTTTGGCATACATGTCCTTAGGAAGATTACTCAAGTTTTGCATTTCAGACTTAAAATCTACATTTAGCTTTAAAAGTTTAACCAATTCCTCAAATGCCAATTTTTTGAGATCAGGATCAATGGTATTTTCAATAATGCGCGTCATTATTTTAACCAAGCTTAGACTATACTTGTTTCCCTCACTGCTAAACCGCTGAATGTAGGGTAAAATATAACTTTTAAAGTCCGCAGTGGATGTAACATTTGTCGCCCTCCACTCCAAGGGAGTCACTTCTAAATACCACTGCGAAACAGTTTCTTTTTTTACGATAAGACCTAATTTAAAAATACCGGTAAGAACACCACCGAGATCTTTGGTGGCAGCTGCAAAGATCGCTTCCGCTATAGGACCTATCACCGATTTCCACAGACTATCACTAGGAGATAGGCATTTTGCCGCTTGTTTTATACATGCTAGCTCATAACGAGCACCTGCAGACGAAAGGAGAACTCCTTTTTCCATTTTCGCATATTTAGGAAATACCTCCTTTAACCTATTAGTAAGATTAATAATATTATCTCTATCCTCTGTATAAATACGTTGCTTTCCATTTCTTGAACATTGGTACCATGTAATTTCTGTCATAACACGAAGTGCTTTAAGAACAGGGATCAAAACATGTAACTTGTGTTGAATGTGATGGCTATTACTCAAATCTGCAAGGCTAATCATCACATCGGTTAGCTCTTCTGCAACGATAGATTGGCCACACACCTCCCCTCTGACAATATCTATACCATCTTGGTAAATCGCTTGAGCCGTGCTACTGACCCTGTCATAATCCTTTTGCTTAATACTTTTCTTCATTTCAACCGTACGAAGTTCATTTTCTCTAACTTTGCCTACCGTGCTACTAACTTGACTGAGTTGTGACGTCATGATTGTTCTCCCTATTTGGCTTGATGAAATTTTTCCTAGATCAATTAGAAAAAAAATATTGATTAATTGCAAGAAAAATGGCTCATCGCGGAAATGAGTACCTTTACGAGTGGAGCTGCAGCTGAACGTATTTCATGAATAATTAAAAAAATTCGAAGCTCTCAACAAAGCAAATATAACTAGATCGGATTAAGGACACTGAAAGGATGTAGATTCTTGCTTCTAAGCAATTACGAAAAGTTAACGGAAGAGAAGTTAGCGAGGTTGCATAATCTTATGGAAGTGAATAAGCCATTGGCAACAACACACGCTATGAAGGAACAGATTCGGCTATTCTGGATAAAGATTAAAACGATGAAGAGGCAGGCTTATGGATTCAGAGATATCGAATATTTCAAGCTTCGATTATACAGATGCCTTAAATCTCATGACTCCAATATGGCGTCATTGTGATTCTTTTAAACGATAGACTAAACCCCGCCCGCCTCTTTTCCCGCCTCCAGAAGGGACCAGGACATTTTTTAACTTTAACTCATTAAGTTCCCTTGTAGCTGCTCGTTGTGATATAGTTGCTATATCTTGATATTCGCTATTAGAAATACTGCCATGTGCGTTGACATAGTTCACTGCTAAAAGTTGTCTTTTCGATAGCTCTTGTTTTTTAGAAGGTTGCTGAAGAGCTGGTTGTTTGAAAAATGTTACTTGAAACCTGCCAGACGCCGATTCAAATTTTGGTTTGGGAAATCCTTCTTTTTCCAATTCTGTGGCCATTCGAGTTGTACCACTCCCCCAACGTTCTATTAATCCCATATAAAAAAAGGCTTCTGCGATTTTTCGGTTTCGTGGAATAGAATCGTGTTCTCCAAACAACATCTCTGGTGTCAATGGTGGGGGAAGACTTCCTGGATTCCAGATATCTAAACGATCGTCATAACGTCTAATCTGGCTGTGAGCTGCACTAGTATAATCTCTGTGACAAAGAACATTGATTACGGCCTCACGGATGGCATTCAAGGGATATTCCCAATGAACATCTCTTTGAGATTTACCTGTAAATTCAAATTCAGTGGAAAGTCTTTCTCGAATCCATGTCATTGCTCCATCCAATTGACTAATCAAAGAACCATGGGCTTCAACGAATCTTTAGGAGCCCGGCAACTTTCACGTGTTACACCTTCCATCCAAGGCCAAGTTAAAAGTAGAGATTAAGACGTGTGCTCCGAATTTCGAACGACTGAGGAAGGATTGCAACCGGCAAAAAACATATAGACCTCTTCTTTTGTTCATCAAAATTTGGAAGCAATTTTAGGAACTTAAGAAGAATTGCAACGAAAAGAAAACTTGATTGAGTTTGAACAATCATAAATATGTTTCAAAAATACTATACTAATCAATAAATATCTATGAATTGACTTATTTGTATTAAATCATTATAGTTTTTGAAAATAAACAATATGATTTTTATAAAATAATCAATATGAATATTCAAGCTGATTCGTTTCTTGTATACACTGGTCAAAAAGCAAGTGCTATTAATCCTAAACCGGAATCCGAGGAGTACACACCACACCTACTAATCCAACAAATCTGTCTTGATGCATTAATTGAGACGATCGCAGCTATTTGGATTAATCGTGGTATACGCGATTTTGGAAAAGACCTTCTCGTGCGTTCTGCAGCACGTGCATTTGTTCACGTTATTTCTGATGTCTCTTATGGTGTTTTGCGTTCGAATGGGTATGATTTTGGTAAAATCGGTTATGTGAGAGTGTCAGATCTGAAGTTTCTATTCGCTCCGCACTATCTTTTTGCGCAAATGGTAACGGCTGGACTCAGAACCTTTTCATTTCCAATTCTGCTCGCTTTCAACATCGCCACATTTTCGTGCATCAATTTCGGAGGAGACAAAAAGAAACAAGAACGGACTAACACCGAGGAAAAAATCAGTTGTGACCCGGTTTTATCTGAATTATATATGGATTCAGTGATCCATGATGTGTGTGTAAAAAGATTGTATGAAGATATGAAAAAACTTTCATGGCAAGAACAACAGCGTTTTGAAAATGCATACTTCAAACGATTTGTGATGCATATGAATGGGTGGCTACTTAAGGCCGGTCTTTGCCTCCCACAACTATCCCGCATCATGGACACCACTCTCGTGGGCTGTTTTTCAGAAAAACAGTGGATCATCAGCAATATCGGCCTTGGAGCAATTAGCTACTTATATGGTGTGAAATTGGTTGTGTTTAGCGACAATTAGGATGGCAGGTTAACGACAATTAGGATGGCAGTAAAAATGCCCGACACTCAAAGTGCTTTTGAAGAAAAAAGGAGCACAAGAAATGCCGGGCAAACAAATTACTAATCATCAAATTAGGTTGTATATGCAATCCAGACAAAATAAAAAATCAGTTACGGTTTCGGCTGCACAAGCAAGATTTAGTGAGAGATCAGCTTATCGTATAAACAAAAAACAATGCAATTCAAAAAAAGCCAAAAGACATTGGAAAACCAGACCAGATCCCTTTGAAGCGGTCTGGCAAAACGAGCTTGTTCCCTTGCTCGAGGCTTCACCCAAATTAGAGGCTAGAACATTGCTCGAGGAGCTGCAAAAACGTTATCCAAGTCAATATCCAGAAAAGCAACTTAGAACACTTCAAAGAAGAGTAAAAAAGTGGAGGGCTATATCGGGACCTGAAAAAGAAGTAATCTTTCGTCAAAAAAATCCGCCTGGTTGGCAAGGCATTTCTGACTTTACCAATGCAGATGAACTAGCTGTCACGATACGCGGAGAACCGTTTCAGCATCTCTTGTACCATTTCAGATTGAGCTTCAGTGGGCACGAGTTCGCCCAAGTAGTCCAAGGTGGAGAAAGCTATCCTGCTTTAGCTGAGGGAGTACAAAATGCATTTTGGAGTATCGGAGGAGTAACAGAAACTCATCGAACTGACAGCTTATCTGCGGCCTACAAAAATTGCTCTGACAAAGCGAAAGAAGAGTTTACAGAGTCATACCGTCAGTTCTGCGAACATTATGGCACGGAGCCAACGCGCAATAATAAGGGGGTTAGCCATGAAAATGGTTCTATAGAGTCTCCTAACGGTCATTTGAAGAATCGCTTGGATCAGGCATTGATGCTTAGAGGGTCGCGGGATTTTAACTCCTTGGATGAATATAAAGCCTTTTTGCAAGATCTAATACAGCGGCAAAACAAACGCGTTGAGAAAGCGTTTTTAGAGGAACGTGCTTTCTTGCACCCTCTTCCTGAGAGAAAAGCTTGTGACTATCTGGAGGAGCGAGTAAGAGTCACCACTTCAAGCACTATTGCTGTCAAGAGTATAATCTACTCGGTGCCCTCGCGTCTCATTGGCATGATGCTTAAGGTACACCTATACGATGACCGTCTAGAATGTTACGTGGGGGGTGATCACACCATTACAATTAAGCGTCTGCGAGCCCACAAGAAAAAATCACATCACATTGAATATAGACATGTCATTGGAACTTTAGTTCGAAAGCCACAAGCCTTTCACAACTATGTGTATCGAGATGCACTGTTTCCAACTTTTGCGTTTCGTCAAGCCTGAGAGAGTCTAGAAGGTCAATTAGATAGCCGCCAAGCTTGTCGTGAGTTTGTTAAAATTCTCAACGAGGCGGCTCGGCCAGATGGTGAGGAAAAAGTTAATACCTATCTGGAGGATTGTCTTACAAAGGGACTCTTACCAAAATCAGAAGAAGCACGAGCGCTGTTTAAATCGATGCCTGTCCAAGCCCCTTCATTAAAAGAGTCCATGACTCAATTATGCGACTATGATGCCCTGCTGAGTATTCAGCAAGGAGGTAGGCTATGAGTCAACGAGAAAAAGCCATACTTCCTTTGCTGCTCACTCAGCTACGTCTTCCCACAATGAAGCGATTATGGGAGGGTCTGGCATCGGAAGCCGAAGTCAAGGGTTGGTCAGGTCCAACGTATCTGTCAAGCCTATGTGAGCGTGAAGTTGCTGATCGCGACCATCGACGCCTAGCAAGGCATATGATGGAAGCACAGTTGCCAAAAGGTAAAACGGTAGAGAACTATGATTTTAACAATATTGCTGGAATAACCAAGGCAAAGATTTTGGGTTTAGCATCCGGAGAAGTCTGGGTCAAAGAGGGAATGAATGTACTTATCTTTGGAGGTTCAGGCGTGGGAAAAACTCACCTAGCAGCAGCCATTGGAGAAAAGTTAATAGAGAAAGGCTTTAGAGTCCTCTTTAACCGCACTACTGAGCTCGTGCAGAAACTACAGGCCGCCAAGAGGTCGCTGACCCTTCCTGTAGCTTTAGAAAAGTTAGACAAATATGATTGTCTAATACTAGACGACTTTGGATACGTGCAAAAGGATGAGCTTGAAACTAGTGTTCTCTTCGAGCTGATCTGTGAACGATATGAACGAAAAAGCATGGTGATTACCTGTAACCAACCATTCAAAGATTGGGATCGCATATTTCTCGATAAACAAATGGCGATCGCAGCAGTGGATCGACTTGTTCACCACGCGACAATTCTTGAAGTTGAGGCAGAGAGTTATCGAAGAAAACAAGCAATAAACAAGAAAAATGGAAAGGAGGCAGAAAAATGACAGGAGGAGCATTTTGGCAAAAAATAAAAGAAGCAAAAACAAAGGGGATTACAACAGAAGAGTTTGAGAGTATAGAAAACCTCGAAGCCGCCATAGCCCATCATCAGAATAAGGTTGATGAGTATGAGGAGGAAATTAAGAAAATTGAGAAAATGGCAGAGTTGAGGTTAGAGCATATTGGGATGTAATTTAGGTGAGAGTGAGGGGGCAAGCCCCCTTACCCCCCTTCCGCCTTCGTTGGACTCTGAATCTTTATATTTAAGGATTCTTGAGGGGGCAAGCCCCCTCAAACTCCCCCATTGCCATAAAGGTAAGGGGGTAAAGTGATGACTACTAAAACTTCCTAAATGGAAGGGATGTACCTGCCATCATAGTTGTCGCTGACCTGACAAGATAGTTGACGCAAAACAGGTTGTAACCAACAAGCAGTAGAATTCTGATAACTGTTAATGATTGCTTTCGACTGCGCGGCTTTTAGCGTGCAATAATCGCGATATCCTGTCCACGTGCGTTCCGGAAATGAATTAGGCGTTCAAATGCCGCCAAGTGCCGGAAGCCTGCCCCTTTAGGAGCGGGTAATTCACACAAAATCCCTGAACCATGTTAAAACCTTTCGAAAATACAGGGAATTTATAAGCAAATCTGACGTGGAGAAGGGGCCTGTTTTGTAAACTTTCGACAAACTGAGATTTTTTTAGTAGCACTCGAAATCAGAAATGAGGTATCTGCTATCTTTGTTTTCTATTTTGATATTGAAATCTAAACATTTAAAAAAATTATTGTATATAGTCAACCATTTAAGGAAATATGATATGATTCAGATTTTATCTTTTCTCTGTTTGATGTTCTTGTCCATGCACTCGGTTGAAGCAGAAGAAATCGTGGAAAATACAGAACACACTGAAATACTTCCAAAAGAAAGCTTTGGTGAAAGTTACCTCACACATCAACGTCTCATTTTAAAAGAGCTTTCGGAATTACAGGGAAACGAGAGAATTGAAGTGCTACAAGAATACGAAGTAACGGAGGCAGATTTAGAGGCTAAGAAAGCATTTCTGAATCATGATTGGAAAGTCGAAGGAAAATACCATTTACCTAAATCTAACTCCACTTTATCTGTACCTGAGGGATATATTCTTTTAACAGGAGAAGACGCAATTAATTTTGCAAATAGCAAGTCAAGTTCTGATACAGAGTCAGTTGAAGCGATTGTTTACGATATAGAGACTACTGACCTTATCCTTTTTGAAAATTTTCAAGAGGGTTATGTGTGCATGGATGATTGGAAAGAGATTAAACCTAAAGAACTTCTTAGCCGAATTCAAAAGCATGCTGCATTAGCGAATGCTAAACGAAAACAACTAGGTATACAGGAAGTACAGATTACTGAATGGTTGATAAAACCAACCATAAATAGAAAAAAAAATACAATGCGTTGGGCATTGCATCTAACAGAAGGTGCTCAAGGGGGCTATGTAGAAGCTCAAGCCATAAAGCTTGGAAAAAATGGCTATGAAAAGGTCACATTGTTTACAACGACAGAAGTGTTTAGACCCGATGTAGGCAATCTAAGTGTGCTTCTTGAAGCTTTTGAATTTGATTCAGGATATCGTTATGGTGATTTTGTATCAGGTGATAAGGTTGCCCATTATGAAATAGCAACGTTAACTGCATTAAAAGCTGGAGATATGGATGCGGATTTAGGGAAAAGATTTCTCAAATACTGGAGAAATTTCATAAATACAATTTCAACATTAACTGGAGATGAAAGAGTTGCAGAACTGCGAGAAGCCGGAATAACAGAAGTGGATTTAGATTTGCTCACTCGTGAAATGTCTTTAGACTGGCAGGTAAAAGGAACGTATAAATTAGATAAATCTAATTCCACAATAATCCTACCTGATGAATATATCATTCTGTGCGGAAAAGAGGCAATTAAGGGTGCTGAATACCATGGAAATGTAAAATCAGAAAATTTCGAGGCTCTAGTTTGTGACACAAGCTCGTCGCGTAATTTAGTATTTTTTGAAAGCGTTAGAGATGGATACGTCTCAATTGAAGATTGGAATGACTTGGATCCAGATAATTTTCTCAGTGAGATAAAAAAAGGCAATCAGGTAGCGAATTTAGAAAGACAGAAACGAGGATTGCCCGAAATACAATCTAAAGGATGGATTCTAATACCCACGCTAAGTAAAATAACAAAAACTCTATATTGGGCAACAGAGGTAACAGACAGTAACGGAAATGAATTTGTAAATTCAGTTGCTATGCGACTTGGAAGAGAAGGATACGAAAAACTCACATGGATTGGAGAAAAATCATCTTATGTGCCTTTTGGTGGCGACTTAGAAGTAATGCTGGAAGCGTTCAGTTTTAATCCAGGTTACGCCTACGAAGATTTCAAGCCAGGGGATAAGGTTGCTGATTATGATGTATCAGACCTTGCCGCAGGAATCAATGTTGTCAAGAGTATTTTCTTTATCGTTTTCCTTAAAAAATTTGCTGCGCCTATAGTAGCTATCGTTACGGCAATTGCATACAAATTTAAAGCCTTTTTCCAAAAGGTCAAGAGGTATACATAAATCACCCTTGATGTCTTCGTTAAGTATTTGGAGGAATTGTAGGTGAAAGGTAAGCGTCAAATGAGCCCATAGATTTTCCAATAGGTCTTGCCGTTAAGGCTAATGCCAATTTCTTGAAACTCCCCTTCCGGATCGTAGATGGAAGTTGTGGCAAGGGTAGCCCCAGGAGGGAGTGTAGCGGGTTTGCAGACGCCTTCCGAAAGCACCGTACAGGGGTTATTTTCTGCTGAAGCGATCCATCCAGGCAATAGGTGTAATTGAGCTCAACTGATGTTGCCAAAACGCGCGTCAGTCTTTCACCCTAGAAAAATTCACGGGTGTGGTTTATATTTGAATATTGGGATTTCTTTAACTTGGTTTAATGTTGTGCCCATCCGGGTTTGAAACTCCCATTCTTCAATTTTCTTTTCAACTTCAAGAAGCGCCCGTCTGACAATTGCAACTTCAGCGGCACTAAGTGTTGTTTCAATCATTCCAGATTTTTCTTCGGCTAGTAATCTTCTTAATAGCGCTTCTGCAAACTCTTCTTTCACTCCAATTTTTTTTTCAAAATCTTTAACCTCAAACCCCCAACACACTTCAGCTAATACTCCAATTATTGGACGCTCACGTTCTAAATTGATTATGGTAACGTTTTTTTGTCAAATAAAGTATCTGCTAAACGCTGTAGATCCTCTCTTACATGTATAGACTCAGACCCCTCATCCATGGCAATCAACTTAAGAATAGTATCCTCAACATTGTCTTCAAATTCCAACTCATTCTCAGAATATAGTTTTAGGGCCCATTTTGAAATTGTAATCAGACTAAATCCTGCAACAAGCCGGGAATTTAGTTCTAACCCTAATCTTTTTTTTGTGTATATCATAGTCATCCCATTTTTCATTCGTAGACGTATTTGTGATGTTTGCTATTTTAGATATAGATCATAGTATTCTTTCCCCAATTTTGGCCGAAATGCAGTGCCACCATCAATCGCCATCAATCGCCTCAGGATTGCGTATGATTAAGGTTTGACTATTTTGGTCCCAAAAACCCAGCCGTCCATGTAACAATGCTTTTACTTCTGTAGGATTATTTAAGATATTCCTTATGTGATCATTAAACTGAGCCGTTGAAAAGCCTGGAAATTCGCCTTGATTAATAACATGTTTTGTATAGGCATGTCCACCTGAGATTTCCTCAGCTATCAATTTGTTCCTAAGAAGAAAAGCACTTATAGAGCTCGTTGCAGGCCTATTATCCTGTATTATGTTTATTGCATTTGGAGTTTTTTTTACAGAACCTATTTTTTTAAAATAATTACCAAGCCAACCCGGCATAGGGAGTTCACAATACGTTACTCCATGCCGTTCCGGAAATAAAACACGTGTAATAGGAGCAAATGTTGCTTGCATTCTGCCTTCAAACGCACCTAAATCATGACTCATTGTCATAACTGTGTTATTTATCGAATTAAGTGATTGGAGTTTGCTCGGCCCAAATGATGTGCGACTTTCCAAGTATCCTTGTGCAAATCCCTGTTGGAATTGATCCGAAAAGGATTGCGCAAATCTGAAAGCTCCCAAGACGTTTTCCCTTGTGGTAGCGTAGATGGGTGATAAGAATCTTCCATCGGGATCAAAGCAATTGATGGGATCGCCGTTGGCATAGGCGTAGAGGTTCATGTTGATGGGATAGCCAATCGGATCGGGGCTGAGGAATTTGCTGCTGCTAGGATCGTAATATCGTGCTCCCATCCAAATGAAGCCCGTAAGATCGGGAGCTTTGCTGTGCCATGTTAAAGAAGTTGCAAGGCGATGGAGCTCTGGTTTTGTGAATGGTGTGCCTTTGAGAGGACCGTAAGGAGAAAGGGTCGACGGAAGCTCGATAATTTCCTGTCGTGTAATTAGCTCCGAAAGGTGACCAAGGGCATTGTAGGAAAGGTAAATGACTTCTATGTCATCCATCACTGCATCGCAGGTTTCGGGCCCATAGATTTTCCAGTAGGTCTTGCCGTTAAGTTTAACGCCAATTTCTTGAAATTCCTCTTCAGGATCGTAGATGGACGTTGTGGTAAGGGTAAAGCCCCAGGAAGGTGTATAGCGCGTTTGCAGGCGCCTTCCGAAAGCATCGTAGGTGGCTTCCCAAACGTAAGAAGGGCCTGTCACTTTAACCAGCTGCCCCCAAGGGTTCCACTCTAAGGTTTGATGATGGTAAGCTTTGACTTGCCCCATTTCATCGTAATGAATGGGTATCAATTTTTCAGATCTCAATTCAGCAATGGTCTTTCCAAATAGATCAATTCCATTGCCAGGGACATTCCACAAGGGTGTTTCCGTAAGAACGCCTATCCCGCAACCACCAAAATCATAGGTGTAAATGTCTTCGTTAACGGAAGCAAGATGTCCTTGCGGTGTGTAGTGGTACGTTTGCAACTCATCATTTGAAGTAAAACTCCTCATTTTCCATGAAAAATCCCAAGTCATCAATTGCTCAGTTGAGGAACTTGTGTAATTTGTTGAGATCTTTTCAGGCAGCGCTGAGGAATTATAGTTCCATGTAGTAGTATTGACAGGGGTTATTTTGTGCTGAAGTGAGCCATCCAAGCAATAAGTTTAATGGAGATCAATCGGTGTTGTAAAAACGCGCGTTAGTCTTTCACCTTGGTAAAAGAATTCTCGGGTATAGTTCCCAATTTGGAGAGTTCTTTTTGCAGGGACCCAATGTTGTGTGGTTTGAGAAAGGGTGAGTTCAGAGACAAAATGACTTGATTCATCAATTTACTTCAATTTGTCAGGCATTATTTTCTCTTCTTACGTGTCTGATAGGAGTTTCCTTTTCAGCTAAATTTTCGAGTTGTATGTTTGTAATTTTCTTCCTTTTTAATATTTCCGCAGCTCTATTGGTAATAATAATTTGATAAGTTTTATCAGGAGTAAAAAAATCGCTGCCATCCCATTTCTCTACGCTCACACCTTTATAATATGGATAAAATTCTCCATTTTCTATAATCGAAGATTTATCATAACTTGTTGGGCCACTATGTCCTATAATAGAAAATCCATGATAGCCGTTAATTTCTTTACCCTTAACATCGTACAATCTAATAGGGAAAATCTGCCAACCGGTTAATCGATTTTCTTCTAAAACCATTCTTAGATTATCAGAAATTAGAAACAGACTAACCCATCCTGTATCTAATATATCATTTAATTTTATCTTTCCTTTTTGCTTAAAAATTACTGGAAAATCTATCCCATCATATTGCCCCTTAATTAGTTTAGAGTGATCACTAACACCTTTTTCATTGGTTTTAAGATTGATTGGTACTGCCTGTCCATTAGACAATACCAATTTGCTTTTAAAGCTAAAAAAATCTTTGTTTTCCATTTTTTCCAGATTATATTTTTTTCTTATAACAAACATCCATGATTTTCTTTCCTTCCGCGTAAATCTGAGCTTCTGTAGCCTCCTGATTTGTTTCAAAAAACGACCACCACTCTGCGTTATAGCGTTTTGCATGTTTAAGATGCAATTTTCCTTCTAACCAAACCAAATTTTTTGGGTGATGAATATTAATTCCTTTTTCAACGAAAGTTGTTTCCAATTCTTGCGGGTAAGTATGATGCGCATGAACATCTCTAGCGGGCGACTCTCCTGTGTGTAACTTCAAATTATGCCGCGCATTTTTTCTTGTCAGACGCTTAAATGCAGTTTGCTCGAGTGGTTCATTTGTTACACGGGCTTTCGGCGTAGAATAGTTAGATTAATTCAGGGGTTCCTCCCAGACCTGAAGATCTGTCGTCTTGCAATTGCCCAACAGCTGTTGGACAATTTGAAAATATTAGATCTGCCAACATTGCTTTACTGGCATCTATCTTTGACTTAGGGGCCTATTACTAGTGATCCACTTGTCCATTCGATAACTTGAAGGTGCCGCTACATGGCATGCCGTTGTTAAATTCGCCCTTAAATGTAATTCCATAAGGCACTACATAGACCAAGTCTCGTTTAGAACATCTTTAAACAATCCCTAGAGGCTCCTTCACTCCTGGCATTAAAAATAACTCGCCTTTTTTGTTTAGCTCTATTATTCCGCGTTTGGTGCTGGTTTTTTCACAGAACGGGACAATATAATTTACAAACATATCTTGCAGCCCTTTTTTTCGATCCATATCTGGCAAAACTTTTTCTAAATTTAATAAGTATGAATAATTGTCAGGTTGTCGAATGAGAATGGTGCCAACGTCAACTTTGACCAATTTTTTACTTCTAATATATTTTTTTTCAAAAATCCCATGTATGTACAATTTGATATTCAGATAATAGAGTTTCCCAAAATTAGATTTTTGTAGATCCAAAACATGAATAACTTCATCAGCCTCCTTAAACCACCCTTCAAATTCTTTTTCAAATCCATTATCTTTTGCAGTTTCTCCAAACATTTTCTTAAAATCATTACATTCCATTAATATGTCTCCAAAATTATTTTCCAATCTGTTTTATCATAACCAGGGACCACTTTTAATTCATTTCTGTATAATTCTAACTGTCGATATCCGGCTCTCATAGAGCGTGGATTATGTGGTTTCAATTCATAAATAATGCCATTCATAGTATCAACAAAATCTATTTTTTTACCACTTGGTAGTCTGTATTCCTTCAAACCTGGAGAGCCGATTTTATAGGATTTATGTATTTCTTGTCCTCTCTGAAGATTCGAGCGAGTGTATTGTGGTTTTAGTGTGCTCGCAACATTTACATCCGAAGAAACAATTTGAGCTCTTTGAACGCCACTCGCAGGCCTACGGCCCATGCACAGAATACCTTCTACAAAGTTTGCTGCCTGCGAAGAAAGCCCCACCAGCTGCATTGTCTTCGAAGTAACTGTGTCATGATATCTCCCTGTAAAAAGCACTGTCAATCCTGTGCTAGCCTGGTCGGCTCCATGCATCAAAAACGCCCCTCCTGCAAAACCACCTAACCCTCCAGTTGCAGAAGTCAACGCTGCCCCCCCAAAAGCCTCTGCAACTCCGCCAACAAATTGCAATCCCCCCTGAAAACGAGGATTTCCCCATACATCTATTGAAGTTGATACTACATATTGACCATATCTGTAGAGAGAAGAAGTAAGGCGGCCATCTGGATCAAAGAAATTAATAGGATCGCCGTTGGCATAGGCGTAGAGATTCATGTTGATGGGATAGCCGATTGGATCTGGGCTGAGGAATTTGCAACTGCTCGGGTCGTAATATCGTGCTCCCATCCAAATGAAGCCTGTAAGATCGGGAGCTTTGCTGTGCCATGTTAAAGAAGAGGCAAGGCGGTAAAGCTCTGGTTTTATGAATGGTGAGCCTTTGAATGGCCCGTAAGGAAAAAGGGTCGATGGGATCTCGACAATTTCCTTAGATGTAATTAGCTCTGAAAGATGTTTAAGCGCATTGTAGGACAGGTAAATGACTTCTGTGTCATCCACCACAGCATCGCAAGTTTCGGGCCCATAGATCTTCCAAAATGTCTTGCCATTTAGACTCAGGCCAATTTCTTGAAACTCCTCTTCCGGATCGTAAATGGAAGTTGTTGTAAGGGTAGAGCCCCAGGAGGGTGTATAACGCGTTTGCAGGCGCCTTCCGCAAGCATCGTAGGTGGCCTCCCAAACATAAGATGGGCCAGTTACTTTAACTAGCTGTCCCCAAGGGTTCCATTCTAAGGTTTGATTAAGACAGGCTTTGACCTGTCCCATTTCATCGTAATGAGTAGGGATCAATTTTTCAGATCTCAATTCAGCAATGGTCTTTCCAAAAGGATCGATTCCATCGTCAGGGACATTCCATAAGGGTGTTTCCGTTAAAACGCCTATCCCGCGACCACCGAAATCATGGGTGTAGGTGTCTTCATTTACAGAAGCAAGATAACCTTGAGGATTATATCTGTACGTTTGCAGCTGGTCATTTGAGGTTAAACTCCTTAATTTCCCAGACAAGTCCCAGGTCATCGATTGCTCAATTGAGGAACTTGTGTAATTTGTGGAAATCTTTTCTGGCAGTGCTGAAGAGTTATAATGCCAGGTGGTTGCATTGACAGGGGTTATTTTCTGCTGAAGTGAGCCATCCAAGCAGTAGGTGTAATGCAGATCAACTGGTGTTGCCAAAACGCGCTTCAGTCTTCCGCCTTGATAAAAAAATTCTCGGGTATGGCTGCCTATATCCAAGGTCCTTTTTGATGGTGCCCAATGTTGCGTAGTTTGAGAGAGAAGCTGATTGTTAAGATACGCCAATTCAGAAGCAAGACGGCCGGATTCATCATAGCTTCTTTCTATGCGGGAATATTCAGTGGCGTAGCCGTCTGGGAGCATTTTCCACTGTTCGATTGTTTCCACAAGTCCACGGGGATCGTAGGTGTACTTACGCTTCCATCCATCCACGCTTTCTTCCTTGAGTCGTTCGAAGTCATCATACTCATAGGTGTGGATGCGATTCATGGGGTCTTTTGCTGTGGCTAGTAGGCCATTTTCATAGGTGTATTCCCACCTTTCTTTAGTTTGACCTGCGGCATAGAGTTCTTCGGTGTGTTTTCTTCCCATTTCGTCGTGTGTGGCTTTCCACACGGCGCCGTTTGGCAAATGGGTCTCGCATAAATTGGAATCGGAGTCGTAGATGTAGGTGAGGATGCTCCTATCGGGAAGTGTCTTTTTAGCAAGTCGATTGAGCGCGTCGAATTCTTGTGTTGTAATGCGCTTCTCGCCATCCGTGATGGTAGTGCAATTGGCGCTGTGATCATACTCATAGGAAATTTGATTTGTTCCGGTTTGGATCCTTTTGACGAGTCCGAGAGCATTTGTCTGTGTTGTTGTGAGAATGTCTCCTGCTTTCACTGTTTGGGTTTGGTTGACTGGATCGATTGTAACTTCGGATGAAGCGATTAAAATGCCGTCTACATCAAAGCATTGGGTGCTGATGACTTCTCCAGCTGCATAGCGGGTGATCATTTTTTCCCCACTGACGGTTGTGCAAATCACAGTATCGCCTTGATAGCTCCAGAGAGTTTGCTCGCCGTTGGGGTTAGTTTGAGTCTTGATGCGTCCTAAAGCATCATATGTCTTTTCCCAGATGTAACCGGCAGCATCTGTGAATCGGATGCAGTTTCCCCACGTATCAAACTCTTCCGTTGTTTCACTTGTCAGGCCTTTGCGAATGATCTTGCGATGGATGTCGTCATAAATGATGTGTTGAGCCTGCCCATTTTTTGTAAGAATCTTCGGCCTTGCCAATAGATCGTAGACAAAAGTACTCTTTGTGCCATCTGGATTAGTCTGCTTTTTCAGAAGCCCGTTGGCGGTGTAGTCGTATGTGGTTATAAAGCCGGCAGGTGTAGTCATGGAAGCGATTAAATCGCCTGGCTCGTATGTGTAGTGAATAGAAAAGTTCTCTACCGTTTTGACTTTTACCCTTCCGATCCCATCGTATTCATGTTTTGTGCAATACCCCCGAGGATCGATCTCTTCGATGAGAAAACCACGAGTGTCATAGTCATAAAGTGTGTAGGCAGCGTGACCAAGAGCATCTAGTTCTTGGATTTTTGCTTTGATTTCGCCTGAAGGGAGATACTCTAATCGAAGGGTTTGATTGGGGCTTGCGCCTTGGATCCACCTAGGACGGTTGTTGAGGTCGTACGGCGAATAGGTCGCTGACAAAAGATGACCGTCTTTTGTGTACACTTCAGACTTGTATCGATTTCCAAGGATATCGTAGTCATTTTTTTGGATCGCATCTGCAGTGATCATTTCGATGCATTGCCCTTGTCTGTTATAGGCATAGGTGGTTACTACGGGAGGATCATCCGTGTTGGTGATTTCTGTTTTCTTGGATGGAAGGCCACATTTTGAGTCGTAGTCCCATTCAATGATCGAACCGGAATGATCTTCCCTGAAGAGCTGACCTAACGCATCATATGTGATAGAGTTGTATGAAACAAGATTGTTCTGTACATATTTTTCTATCGTCTTTGGTAGATAAGGAAAGCGCTCATCGTAGGTGATCTTTGTTTCTCGGTCTAAATGGAGAGAGTGTTCACACAGATTTTTCTCATTGAATTGAAAGGTCCTTGAGGAGTGTGTTTGGAAGTCACCTGTAAGATCAACCCCAGAAATCTCAACCTCTTTTGGGTTTCCTTTCCCATCGTAGAAATAAGAGGTTATTAAACCGCGTTTATCCGTTGTCGATTTCAAACTCTTTTGATAGCCTCCTGGTTGATCCCAGGACACAATTTTCTCTGTCTCAGGATCAAACCACGATTTGTCATCCACAAACCACGCATGAAAAATAGAGTAACCTTCTGGATCGATCACCTTATAGATCCGGTTTTCACGAATGAAATAGGTTGTTTTGCCCCCTTCGCCATCAGTAACAGTTGAGAGGCCCTTTTGGTAGTCGAAAGTAGCTGTAGTGGCCATTTGTTGAGCTGGACCCATGGGGGTGCGCTGCTCTTTTACTTTGCCGTTTTCATACGTGTTTTCGAGCACCATCCCATAGGGCTTTGTCTCCCGTTCAATCCGATGCTGTGAGTCATATTCATAAACGATGTTAGCACCATTTGGCAGAGTGATTTTCCACAGATCTCCTTGGAGATTGTAGTCATAAGTAATATGCCTTCCATCCTGCGAATAAATCTCATTGATCAAGCCATCCGGAGTGTAATTGAACTCAAAAAATGCCCCATACGCACTTTCAATCCTTTTCAAACGCTTTTTTGGGGAATAGGTAAATATCAGGGTGTTTCCTGTAGCGTTTATAATTTTTTGGAGCAAACCATTTTGGAAAAAGCTACGTGATCCATTGTCGCGATAAAGGATGTCGTTTTTAATATAAGCATTAAAGGGATTAGCTGTGTTGTTCAGGGGGTCTTGTTTTAGGTTGCACAGGTCTGGATTATCCTCTGCAAAGACCTCCCACCGGTCAGACTGCTTATTGTGGCGATACGCAATCATGGTGCCGTCTTCTTCAGCGGCATACAATTTACCATCCTCTTCGACCAAGAAGGGGTTGAGACTAAGCTTCCACCCATAGCCAAGAGACCCTTGAAGCGGATTTTGACTATTGTAATTACGACGTATGGCTAATGGAAATGGGCCTGGCAAAACAAGATCGACCTCGTCGATATAAAATGCACCTGTAATAACGTCAACGGGGTCAGCTACCAGGTCGATTAGCTGTTTATGTTCCTGCCTCACATCCGGTTTAACTTTGATAGTGTCGACGACGAGGGGTAAAGATCCCGGTAGAGAGGGATGCCTTTGACGAAAATAATTTGGGTCTTGACCAAGCGGCCATTCTTTGACACGATCGATCTTAAATTCAATCGGCAAGCGCGATCCAAAACCTCCGTTCTTAACCACGTCATCATTAGAAATCAATGCTCCGTACTCGTTTGGATTAAAGATGAGTGAGCCTACATGTTGTCTTGGTCCTCCTAATTCTCTATAAGGATGTGCGGTTATGTAAGCTCTTGTATAATTGCCGAGAGAATCTGTCAAAAGTCGTCCAATCCCTTGCCATAGTATAAGGGATGACTTTTTGACAGCGTCTAAATGCACATTTTTTAAATTGGAATAATAGAGTTTTTGCGCAAGCACCGGTAATTCGTTAGAAGCTGCAAAACTAGAGGGAGAAAAAGCAAGAAAGCCTGGCCCAAACAACCCATTATTTTGATGTTCTTGATGTTGAAGTTGAAGAATTTTAACAGTTGAAATAGCATTTTTGTCATTGAAAAAATCGCGTAAGATTTGGTGTTCATTACTCGAAATATCGACAATAACCAACGCATCTCTTTGATTTTCAGCGGTCGTGATCTCTTCATGCCAGATTGTAGGAGTGCAAGCCGAATTTAACCTTCTGGTAACTCCATCCGTTTGCATGTCGACGGACGGGTATCGAAGATCTAGGCCTCCCTCACCTGATTTTTTAGAAACATCTGGTGTAATTTCAGAAAGCCCACAACCAAACACAAAATAGGGTAACACTTTGTGCAATTGAGAAAGCTGACGATCGGCGCGGTTGCAATTTTCGAAATATTTAGCCCCCATATAGGCAAGGAATGCATGCAATTCCTTTGTCTTATTTTGTTCATCGATCAGCTGCTTATAGAATGTAGATGCAATTTTTGGACTTTCACTTCCAAAGTTCAGACATATAGCTGCATTTGTTCCTTTCATAACATTAAAACTACGTTCTCGATAAAACTTCTCCCTTCCGATTGGAAGATAATATTGCACAACTATCAAAATTTTCGTGTCATTGGGATCCAGTTTTAGGGAATACAGTTTGGACGCACTATCTGATATATGGAAAAAACAATCTGATGCTCCAGATTGGGAGAACCACAATGGAAATGAAGTGCAATTTAGCTGTGTTGTCTCTAAATTGAAGGTAATTTTATTGTGAATGTTCGAAGGCGAGAACACGTTGATACCAACTTTGGCTATCATCCCTCTATTCTCAATCGACCGATGTACCTTCAACTCCCCTGTCGTCTTTGGGCGTGGAAACTCTGACCAGCTAGTAAATTGCTTCTTCAGTTGTGTTCTGTGTATTCCTACATCCTGGAGAGATAGTCCCTTTTTTTTAAGTTCTTCTTGAACAAAACGAACAAACAAAACACCCGCTGTGTCATTTTGATCACTACCCAAGTGTTTTAAAATAGCCGGATCGTTCTTGAGATAGTGGTTAATCCAACGCTCAGCACTCGCATACTCATCAGGCAATTGGGTATAGAGGTTATATCCTTCTTCCACATGCATTTCTTTTAACCAGGGAAAAAGAGAAATCCATTGATCACCATTGTAAAAAAGCACCCCCGGGTATTTGACCAAGATATCTTCGGCACCCTTGTGTTGAATAAGTAACAGTTTTTCCCCAATGGCTTTAGGAATTGCGCAAGTCCCTGCTTCAAGGTAAACAGCCTCGTAACCCGCCTTTTGCAATAGATACACAAGAAGCTGACACTGCTCCCACGGCGAGCCTTGCTTTTCTAAAAACGTCATAGAAGGATTGGATCGTATCCCAGGCGCAATATAGGCCCCATCCTCTTCGTATAAAAATGGCTCAACAAATGCGATTTCATTGTAGACGTATTGCGCCAACAGCAGTGGATCTCGTTTCATCTTTTCAACAAGCGTATCCAAAATAGGATAATTGACTGTTGGTTGGCTAATGGACTTTTCTAGTTGGCTTTTAAGGTTAAGAATCTTCGGGGATTGTTCTGACTTATTAATCGGTTTATCTGATGAACTCAAAGACGGTTTTGTCAGCGACATCAATTGCCAAGGAGGAGGCAGCGCGTATCGCCAAGCGTACAAATCTTTTTTCTCATCTAAGCTAATCGAAAAGCGATATGGAGTAGATTTGCCCTTTTGGCTAATGATGATGGCATACGGTGCCTTGATGCACGGCACGATTTGTATACGTAAATCTAGCCCAAAATCTGATTTAAGCCTCGTGCCCGGCACGTAGAGAAGCCCATCTGTCGTCAAATACTGCTCCCATTCGAACGTGCGGTCAGAGGGAATAAGCACGCGTTCCTGATGAATGACTTCCCCATTTTGATAGACCTTCACAAAAAAATGTGTCATTGGGAGAGCTGTTTTAACCAAAAACCGATAGTATTGCTCTGTAAAAAAAAAATACTCTAGTGGATCAGAAAGTGTCTTTCCATCTAAACACACAACGGAGGGATATCCTTGAGGATATAACGAAGCCTGTATGAAGGCTGCTGGATTAATCAGCTCCGCGGTCGAATAAAATTGGTCTCTTCTCGAATGTTCTCGTTGATTCCATTCTTCCTTTGAAAGCGACTGATTGTGGTGTTGTGATTCACGAGACTGTTTTTCTAAGACGTGGATGATGTCCTTTGTGTCTTGGAGCTCTTTGTTGACATCGAAAAGTTTGGACTGACTAACTTCTGTTAATAATTCTGACGCCATGCCATACATCTCAAGAGCATCAGCATAACATCCATTTTCTTGGAGTTGATCCCCTTTTGCCTTAAAAGCCGCTATTCGTTCACGCAATTTGCTTTTGTGTTCTTTGATGTTTTTTTGCCACAAGTCGGCGTTCTTTGTGCATTTTTCTCCAGATTCCTTTAGAACTTGAATCTTCTCTTTGATTAAACTCTTTTGGTTCTCCGATATCAATTTGCCACTATCAGCCATTAGCTTTTCACCGATCCCGGCAGATTCTTTATAGAGGTCCGCAGCTTGACTTAACTGAATAGAAGTCTTTTCTAGATCGTATGGGTTCTGTAAAGCAGCTTGCTCTTTGACTTCTGCCTCTTGTAATTTTTGATCGAAAAGAAGATTGCGATAGAAAAGGAGCAGTTTTTCTTGATTAAGAATATATTCATCACACTTTTCCGAACGAGTAGAAGAATTGAATATTAGCTTACGCGCACCTGAAGAAGCTTTGAGTTCTGCGTCGTTTTCGATTGTTTGGTATTTTCCCTTGGCAGTACGAAAGCTAGCAAGAGCTTTATCGATAAGCTTGATATGGTCACTAAGGGGCATTTGTTTGATGATGTCTGGGTTGCAAGACAGGAAATGTTCAAAACCGTTTACTCTTCCAGCCGCATCCTCCTCTTTTTTAGCTTCCTTAAAAAGATGCTCTCCCTCTTTTTTGCTAAGCGACCAGCCACTGCTTGGAATTAAAAGTAGGAGTATGACAATGATTTTCAGCATGTTCCGTTTCACTTTGAAGTAACTTGAATCGCCCAACGCTTCATGGCCATAGTGCAATCAAGTCTTAAAAAATGGAAGGAAATTCTAGGACGAGCATGCGCTTGCGTGCCAGTTAATGATTCTAAT